>DFEW01000071.1 GCA_002369195.1 Christensenella sp. UBA3792 | reverse complement strand
GATTCCTTGCAGGAAGAAAGGACGCAGAACGCGTCCTTTCTTTTATTTTGTCGCCGCAAATTAGCCGACGTTTTCACCCCTTCGCATACGCTCCACTTCGCTGGCGCTTCGTTACAGAGGAAGATCGCACGCTTCCCGCGCGTACCATGTATAGCTCGTGGCGAAAACACGGCTTCTGAGGCTTTCTGTCAAGGGGGATTTCAAAAGCACAGTCTTTGCGAAAAGGCTGTGCTTTGTCCACTTTTAATTATCACAATGCTTAATATGATATAGATGATACGTCGATTTTCTTTAAATAATACCAATATGGTACGTCTTGCAGTTTAGTCCAATAGTTATCCTCACTTGAATGCAAAGCATCATAGAAAGTGGTTCTTTCCATTCCTCCGAACCCGTTTTGCGCCGAATAATCAATTGTGATGCCTACATACTTTTTCTTTTGTTCTTCACTCATCCACGATGATGTTGGCTCATGGAATTTAACCCCATGAATCTGTAATGATGCTGGATTTTTTAGTTGCCCCTTAAGGTGTTTGATAGCTAACGGATAACTTAATTTAGCCCAGAACAATATTTGGCATTCTTCAATATACTGTGCTGAATCTTTATAGCTTTTAATCTGTTCGAATTTAGACTTTGCACCATAGAAGTCACATTTTTCCATCATCTCTTTTGCTTCTTGATAGATATCTTCGTTTTTCTCCTCTTGGGATTCTACATATGGCGTTTCTGTCGGTGCTTCGGTTTCTGCCGGTCCAATATGGATTGTGATGCTTTTACAAGAACAAAGGGTGATTAGGAAAACTGCTACAAGGGTAAGACACACTATGCGCTTCATTGCTTTTTATCCTTTCTGAAAAACACGATTTTTTCCTGTACGGTCATAGAGTATCCCAACTGCTTGCATTTTTTAGCAAGCGCAGATCTTTTCAAAATATAATCAATCTTTTTCGGTAATGGAATACCCGTCTTTTTTTCATATTGCTCATCTGTTAATGAAAAGTCTTTGTTAGAAGCGAATAACGAGTTTAAGTTTTCTAATCTCGGATGTTTGCCCATACCCTTTCTCCTTTTTTCTTTCATTATAGTCTCGATAACGACCATAGTCAAGAAAGAAATCAGAAAATACAATGCAATCATGGAGGTGAAAATATGATCGTCTATGAGCCGTTTTGGAATACATTGAAAGCGTCCGGTGAATCGACTTATACGTTGATTGTAAAGCATCATCTATCCAGTTCGACCATAGACAAGCTGCGAAAGAACAAACCATTAAATACGACAACAATAAACGACTTATGTCGAATCTTGGATTGTTCAGTAGAGCAAATCATGCAATATGTACCTTCAAATACAGATCAGATATTATAAACGGAATGCAGATGATGCAATCCGTTTTCCTTTGTATGGGAAATCCATACGCACATCCCGATGCATCAGGGTATCACCGCCGCATGGTGGTGTATAAGTGCGCTCTTCCAGAATAAGAATGTCATCCTGAGGAGCGAAGCGAGGAAGGATCTCAGAGTAAAACTATGATGTATTCAATCTTGCGTTCAGAGATTCTTCGCCTTCGGCTCAGAATGACATGTTCTTGTTTTTACCCTGCCGAGAGAAAAGCTCCTTTCCGATAGCTGCTATCATTCATTTACCGCAGAAAGATCATCGCACAGCTATTCTGTAGTAGCGTTTGAAAACCACCCTTTTCAGAATAGCGCTTCTGATACCATTCCCGGCAGCCTTTCGGAACGAAGCCGGGCGATCGGCTTCTTTTTTTGTTGCCCGAAAATATTGCTTCGTTGAAGAAATGCCAAAAACAAAAAAAGCGTCGCCGCGAACGGTTCGACGTTCGCTATCCCGCGCCGCAGGCGCGGTACCCGCAAGCGATTGGTAGCGCAGCGGAGGCATCGTGAGCGCGCTTGCAAGCGAGCAGCCGCAGCAAGCGTGATCGCTTGCGGAGAGGAGGAGCGGCGGAACAAGACGATGCGACGACTTGCTTGCGAAACAAAAAAGTCGTCGCGAGCCAAGTGAAGCCCGCGACGACGATGGAGCTGATGATCAGATTCGAACTGACTACCTCGTCATTACCAATGACGTGCTCTACCTACTGAGCTACATCAGCGCTCGCAACGCCCATTATAACCAATGGGCGCGAAGAATGCAAGTGTTTTTTTCAATTTCCCGCAAAAAAATCTGAAATTCCGCCGGACGCGCCGGCGAGGCGGTTCTTTTGCGGATCGAACCGCATTACGCGTCGTGCTGACGGTTCTTCTCGTACAGGATCTGCAGCCCGTCGATCAGAATATCCGGCTCCAGGCGGAACGGATGCAGACACGACGGAGCGATCAGCTCGGACAGCCCGCCTGTGATGATCGGCGTCACGGGCTTTTTGAGCTCCGCTTCGAGCCGGTCGATCAGCCCGTCGAGCATGGCGGCGGTGCCGTTGATCGCGCCGGAGCGCATGCAGTCGATCGTATTCGTGCCGACGAGCTTTGCGGGTCCGTTCAGGTCGATGTACGGCAGCTGCGCGGCATGCGCGGACAGCGCGTTCATCGAGGTCCACAGACCGGGGATGATCATGCCGCCGACGTACTCGTTGTCGTTCACGATGACCGACAGCGTGGTTGCCGTGCCCATGTCGACGATCGCGATCGGCGTCGGGTACTTGGCGCGCGCGGCGACGGCGGCGACGATCAGGTCGCTGCCGACGGACGCCGGATTGTCCATGCGGATGTTCAGCCCCGTTTTGATGCCGGGACCGACGATCATCAGATCGAGCCCGCACAGCAGGCGAACCGCCGCGGGGATCACGGTCTGCAGGTACGGCACGACCGAGCTTAAAATGCCGCCCTCGATCTGCTTTGCGTCGATGCCGTGCAGTTCAAAGATGCCGCGGATGTCGAGCGCGTACTGGTCCGCAGTCTTGTTGCGATCGCTCGCGATGCGCGCCGAAAAGAGCTGTTTCCCATCGCGGATGCAGCCGAGAACGATGTTGGTATTGCCGATGTCGATGGCGAGGATCATGCCGCTTCTCCTTCCGATTCCGGTTTCTTTGCGGGCGGAAGATCGCGCTTCAAGGCATGCGCGACACCCTTCGCGACAGCGCCGCCGATTACAAGACCGGTCGCCGCCTCGATGAGTCCCTGCACGCCGACGGACAGCACGATGAACATCAGCGGTCCGCTTGCGCCGAGCGCCGCAACGCGGCTCTGCACGTATTCCGTCCGGTAAAATACGAGTACGATAAATCCCATGAAAAACAGGGTGTTCAAAAGCGGCGCGACAAGCCCGCCCGCAAAATAGCACCAGATGCGGTGCCGGTCAAGGGAGCGGAACAGCCGGAACAGCCATCCGGTGCAGAAGCCGACGAGCGTGCGCGTGCCTACGCACAGCAGGACCGTCAGAAACGGGCTGATTTGAAAAAAGAAGCCCGTCATCAGCGACGCGCCGGTTACGGCGTCGTACAGGCTCGTGAGGCCGTAGAACGCGCCGAGAATCGCTCCGGCAAGCGGTCCGAGCAGCATCGCGCCGACCGCGATCGGGATCATCGTGAAGGTCATCACGAGCGGACCGACCGGAATCGACGAAAGACCCGTGATCTTCATCAGAAGAATCACGCCCAAAAAGAGACCGAGTTCCGCAATGTAGCGTGCGTTGAAGATGTTCTTCTTTGTTTGTTCCATATGCAATTTCCTCCTTGTTTGTGTTCCGTGCGGATACACCACGTAGATTGAGCGACCGCCGTCCGGCTCGTGTTCTCCCGTCCCGCCGGGTACAGGGAACGCCTTGTGCAGCCGTTTGCATTATAGCGCAACGGAAGGGCGAATGCAAGATTGCATTTCCGTTTCGGGTATGTTATATTATCGGTATCGAATCGCAACGGAGGGATCATATGCTGACAGGAAAAACCATCGTGCTCGGCGTCACCGGCGGGATCGCCTGCTTCAAGGCGGCGGCGCTCGCCTCGATGCTTAAAAAGCAGCACGCCGACGTGCAGGTGCTGATGACGAAGAACGCAACCGAGTTCGTCACGCCGCTCACGTTCGAACAGCTGACCGGCAACAAGGCGCTCGTCGACACGTTCGACCGCAACTTCGTGCACGCCGTGGAGCATATCGCCGTCGCGGACCGCGCGGATTTCGTGCTGATCGCGCCCGCCACCGCGAACGTCATCGCCAAGCTCGCGCACGGGCTTGCGGACGACATGCTCACCACCACGGTGCTCGCCTGCCGCTGCAAAAAGGCGATCGCTCCCGCGATGAACACCGGTATGTTCGAAAACCCCGTGACGCAGGACAACATCGAAACGCTGCGGCGCTACGGCTGGGAGATCGTCGATCCCGCGACCGGCCGCCTCGCCTGCGGCACCGAAGGCAAGGGACGCCTGCCCGAGCCCGAGGACCTTCTGGAGGTCTGCCTGCATGCGCTCGCGCACGAAAAGGACCTTTGCGGCAAGCGCGTGCTCGTCACCGCCGGTCCGACGCAGGAGGCGCTCGATCCGGTGCGATACCTCACCAACCACTCGTCCGGCCGCATGGGTTACGCGATCGCGAAGGCAGCCGCGCGACGCGGCGCAAAGGTCACGCTCGTTTCCGGTCCGACCGCTTTGAAAAAGCCCGCATACGTCGATACGGTCGACGTCGTCAGCGCGCAGGATATGTTCGACGCAGTCACCGCGCGCGCACAGGATGCGGACATTATCATCAAAGCGGCGGCTGTCGCCGACTACCGCCCCGCGACGGTCGCGGACAACAAGATCAAAAAAGCGGACGACGCGCTGTCGATCCCGCTTGAACGCACGAAAGACATCCTCGCCGCGCTCGGCAACAGCAAGCGCCCCGGTCAGTTCCTGTGCGGATTCTCGATGGAGACCGAAAACCTGCTCGAAAACAGCCGCAAAAAGCTCGGAAAAAAGAACCTCGACATGGTTGCCGCCAACAACCTGAAGGTCGAAGGCGCGGGCTTCGGCGTAGACACGAACGTGCTGACGCTGATCACGCCCGACGGCACGGTCGATCTGCCGCTGATGAGCAAGGACGCCGCCGCGGACGCGCTGTTCGACGCGATCCTGCAGCGGATGTAATTCCATTTGCAAGTTTCCTCCCCTGCACGGGGAGGTTTTTTTGCGCAAAAAATCCTTTTTGCATGCACACATAATCGCGCGCGGCAGGTCGCATACTAACGAAAACTTCGATTCCGGAGGTTTCGAATGGAACTAACGCGCAAACAAAAGATCCTGCTCGCCGCGCTGTCCGCCGCCGCGCTGCTGCTGATCGTCGGACTGATCGTATACATCGCGCTCGACGGCTCGGGCGATCCCGTGCCCGAGGAACCGCCGCTGCCCTCGTTTACCGCACAGCCGTCCCCAGCACCGACCGATTCGCCCGCCCCGTCCCCGACGCCGGAGTCGACGCCGTACTTTCTGCCGCTGGTGCCGGACGGCGCGCTCGCCCCGTCGCCGAGCGCTTCGTCCGAACCGGTCGCGGACGCGAACCCGCTCCGCATCCGCACGGATGCGCGCGTCGGAACCTATGACGCACAGACCAGAGAGTTTCTGGCGATCGGCACGCACAACGGCGCGGCGGTCGCCGTTTTGTTTGTTTCGGTGACGCCGCCGGTCGCCTCGATCACGGCGATCCCCGCCGAAACGCCCGCGCCGGTGTATCTGCTCGGTCCGAACGCCGAGATACAGGGACTCGACCGCACGCCGATCGGGCTTGCATGCATGCGGGCAAGTTCGGTGCGCGAGGGCTGCTGGAACCTCGTTTGGGCGGTCAAGAACCTGACCGGTGTGCAGCCGCCACACTATCTCTGCGTCGATTTCGCCTGCATGGACGCGTTTTTCGAGTTCGTTCCCGCCCTCGAAACAACGGACGGCGTGATCGACCGCGCTGCCTTTTTTGAATTGCTTCATGATTCATCCGATGCGCGCGCCGCGCGGTTTGCCGCGTTCGGTGTCGGCGTCGTCCGCTATCTTTCGGAGGTCTCGCTTTGGGATCTGCCCGCGTTCAAGTCCGCCACGAAAGGCGCGTTCTCGTCCTCGCTCTCGGTGCTCGAACTGCTCTCGCTGATGCGCGCGCTGAAAGCCGTCGAGACCTTTTCGATCGCGGTGTATCCGAACGAACCGGCTGCCCGGGCGGCAGACGATTGCTGCTTACCCCGTTTCAGCGCAAAAGAGGTGCGATCCGCTGTCAATGAACGGCGGATCGCACCGTTTTGAACGGGTGTTTTTACGCAGCGGTGTGAACGCAAAGGGCGGATAAACACCGTTCATCCGCCTCTTCTCTACGCTCTGAAATTGTTGCCGCAGTCCGGGCAGTAGTAGGTTCTGCGCCAGGGCGAGAACCAGCGCTTGCAGCGCCATGCGTAGCCCTTCCCTGCAATCGCCTTAAAAATCGCGACCCACCAATCGAAGAGGATCAGCACGAGCAGCCCGATGATCCAGCGGATCACCGTCCAGATCGCATAGTAGATTCCGAACAAAACGAGCCAGAAGCAGCCGTGCCGCTTGTGTTCGCTCGTGAGCATCGCGCGCGTACCGCCGCAGCGCGGGCATTTGACGTTCAGCGCCATACGCATCGTCCTCCTTTCCTTTGCTGATTTCAGTATAGCAGAGCGCGGTATTTGCGTCAATTGTGCGATTGCGGAGAAAAAGTTTGCTATTTCTGAAAAAAAGGCGTTGACAGATAGCAATTCTTTCGGTATAATACTTTTTGCGCGTGAAGTTGCGCGAGGGAGCATAGCTCAGCTGGGAGAGCATTTGCCTTACAAGCAAAGGGTCACAGGTTCGAGCCCTGTTGTTCCCACCATGAATGGCCCGGTAGTTCAGTTGGTTAGAATGCCAGCCTGTCACGCTGGAGGTCAGGGGTTCGAGCCCCCTTCGGGTCGCCATTATGCCTCGGTAGCTCAGTTGGTAGAGCAAGGGACTGAAAATCCCTGTGTCGGTGGTTCAAGTCCACTCTGAGGCACCATCTGCGGGAATAGCTCATTTGGTAGAGCGCAGCCTTGCCAAGGCTGAGGTGGCGGGTTCGAGCCCCGTTTCCCGCTCCACGATCACAAGGCGGCACATAAGCCGCTTTTTCATACAGCATACGGCGCCATGGCCAAGCGGTAAGGCACGGGTCTGCAAAACCCTCATCCCCGGTTCGATTCCGGGTGGCGCCTCCAAAGAAAACAGCACCCCTTGCGGGTGCTGTTTTGTTTGGTCGTGTTACTCCCTCGATCGGAGCGGCGCGTCAGCGCCGGTTCGATGAGGGCCGATTCGGGGGTGAATGAGGCCACAGTGTGGCTTCAGAGCCGAA
This sequence comes from Christensenella sp. UBA3792, assembly GCA_002369195.1. Classification (GTDB taxonomy): domain Bacteria; phylum Bacillota; class Clostridia; order Christensenellales; family CAG-138; genus UBA3792. The sequence goes on along the minus strand of DFEW01000071.1, from coordinate 32,859 downwards.
TCGTGACCGAGCCCGCAGGCGAGAAGCGCCTCCAAAACAAGCCCCAAAAACCTCAGTGTTTTGGGGCTTTTTTCTATCCTGCCTTGTGTTCATTTTCGATAGTGGACACAAAGTGGACACAGTTTTTTCAAAACAGATTCAACGTAATATAGCATTTTCTGTCGCTTTTTCACTTTTCAAGATTGCATCAAGCATGGTATAATTTATATCATTATTGCGGAGGATAGATGATGGATTACGAAATGGTGAATTGTCCTGTTTGTAATAGTAATAATACAAAAGTTTATTATCCAGAAACGAGAGATACAAGGGTATACGTTTGTCCGGTATGTGGCAAATTTGAACTTGATCACAATAGTTCTGATGGCATTAACAAAAACCATCTTGCAAGCTATCTGTTTTATCATGCATACTCGGATGAAAACGGAGGGTGGTATCATACGGAATTAAGCGAAGAAGCATGCACAGAAATAAGAAGTGCAAGCAAAGGAAAAAGACATCCGATTCACATGGATGCTCAAATCGTAGATAACTGGTATCCACACACTTTTTCAGAAAAAACTGATAAGATACTGTTATTCTTGGGAGAGCATGAAAAACATTTTGGAGAAATACAAAAATACGGGCTTACACCGTTGAAAGCTATGTTGTTTATCGATCTGCAAGAAACTGATTCAGAAAAGAAATATAAATGGAGACATGATACAAACACTATTAATGACGCGCGCCGAGTGTTAAGCATTCTAAAACAAACAAATATGATCTTTTATCAAGAACATCCAATGGGTCTCGTTGATATCGCTCTCGAACCAGAAGGGTATAAGCGAATCGATGAACTCCAAAGATCTATGTCAGTTGGAAATGATGTTTTAGTTGCTATGGAATTCGGTGATAAAACAAAAGCTGTACGAGAAGCAATCCGTAAAGGGATTATCAATGCGGGTTTTAATCCGATAATTTACGATGAAGTCGAGAATAATGATTTCATCATGCCGGAATTACTGAAAAGCATCCGTGACTGCAAATTTGTAGTTGCTGATTTATCCGATTACAATAACGGGGCATACTTTGAAGAAGGATATGCCATGGGGTTGGGGAAAGCTGTTATTCAGGTATGTAAGAAGGGTACAGAATTGCATTTCGATGCAGCTCAGAAAAATACAATTGTCTTTGAAACAGAAGAGGAGTTGACCACAAAACTTACGAGACGCATTCGAGCAACGATTAGCTAACTTATTCTTATGTGAAGGACAGGACACCTCGCGTTGAGGCGTCCTTTATTTCTGCTTTGGTGTTTCATTATACGTTTTGTCCAAACAGCGTTCGCATCAGCGTATCGTTTGCGCGCTTCTTGCTTTGCTCCAGAACGTGTGCATACTGTCGCAGCATAAAGCCGGGGTCGGCATGACCGACAAACTCCTGCACGGTTTTCGGGTTCTCGCCCGCATCGAGCATATAGGTCACAACCGTGTGACGGAGATCGTGCAGCCGCATACCCTTCAAACCTACTTTCTTCGCCTCCTGCTGGAAGTGATGGGAACATAGATTCGGCGTTAGCATCTGCCCGGCGTCGTTGATGCACAGATACGGGATCTCGATTCCCAGATATTCGCAGATTTGTTTGTCACGTTCCTTCAGTTTCAGCAGTTCCGCTTTCAGCATTTCCGGCAGTGGAAGCACGCGCTTGCTGTTCTTTGTTTTCAGCTCGCCAATCTCATTCTTCTGCGTCAGGGAATTGTAGATGTACGCGCGTCGGATATGAATCGTGTTTTCCTTGAAATCAATATCCTGCCATTGCAACCCGATGTCAGGGGGATGGTTCTCTTGACAACCCATACATCGTGAAGTGCGATAATTATTAACGGAAAACTGTACAAGCACCTTGAAAAACAACCGCGTTTGCGGTTCATGAACCGTCTTCGTTTCGTCGTGCGCGGCGGGGGCATTTCACACACCTACCCCGCCCCCGCCGCGTTCAGAAACTATGACCACGCAGGTCGCTGCATGGCGAGCAAGGAACGGTCGTTCACGGTATCCGGCGACACGCAGTTTTCTTCGTCGTATCGGTTCCGGAACGAACACAGCGGAACAGCAACAAGTATTCCGTTAGTCCTTGAATAACGCAATGGAGCCGTTAAGTCTCTCTTTTGAGATTCTTAACGGCTCCGTTATTTGCTATCGCGGAATAGATTATAGCGCTATTCTTCGGTGCATGGCCGGTATAGCAGAAAGGGTAGCAAGCGGTGAGCATGCAGGGGGTGTCGGCATGCTGCATATATTAGCTTGCCGAAACAAAATATATCATATCGGGGCGAAGAAAAAAACGATCGAACAACGTCAAATAATGTAGAAACGTATCATTGAGGAGGCGTTGGCGCGGGGCGGTCTTTCGGGCAATATATCGAAGGCATACGACAAAGCCGGAGCAGACTTCTCCAGTTTTTGCATCCGAAAACGATCGGCATACTGCGTCCGCAGCGGCAGACCTGCCGTCACTGATAATATATGAACACGGAGGGACGGTTCTTCTGTGTTGACAAGACGATGAAAAATGAGTTGAATCAGGGCATGAAGGGGGTGCTTTCACACAGCGGGGACGGTTCTTGCTGTGCAAACTTTACCATGAATGCGAGTGATCAGAACACAGAAGAACCGTCCCCCTGTGTTACCGGGGGCGATCCTCGGGACGTTTTTCTCTCACCTTGAAAATATATTATTTTTTTCCTTGTAACACATTCCCTGTCTGCGGTGTCTTATGGATTGTAGGTTAACAGGAGAACTGCCCCCGCTGCATGCGGAGTCTTTGGGGTCGGTTACGGAAGCGGCGGAAAACCGTCCGCAGGGAATATGATCGCCGGATCGGTGCTTTTTAAAAACGGAGGGGACGGTGCGTCGGCTGACGCGCGGGCATACGGTATTGTTATTCTATGCAGCACATTTGCGAAGGCCTGTGTGATGAAGCATAGAAATCATAGCTTGAGGATATGGGGCGCATGACATTCGTTTCATTTGGTTTCGTCGGATTTATGATCCTTGTGATCGCGGCGTACTTCCTGATCCCGAAAAAGGGACGCTGGGCGGTGCTGCTGATCGCGAGTTATTTGTTTTACGTTCTGAACAGCAAGTGGCTGGCGCTGGTACTGCTTGCGGAAACGGCGATCACGTTTTTGATCGGGCTTTGGATCGAGAACAGCGCGAAGCAGGTCAAGGAGCAGATCGCCGCGCAGAAGGACACGCTCACGAAGGAATCGCGCAAAGTGCTGCAGGCAAAGGGCAAAAAGCGCTGTAAACGCATCGTTGTGCTCGGCGTTCTGGTGATTCTCGGCACGCTGCTGTTTCTGAAGTATTTCAATTTCTTTGCAAATACGCTGAATCCGCTGACGGAACGGATCGGATTTCGCATTCCGACCCTCCAGCTTCTGCTTCCGCTCGGCATATCGTTCTATTCGCTGCAGGCGATCGCCTACATGGTGGATGTGTATCGCGGAAAGATCGCCGCGGACAGGAACTTCCTGAAATTCATGCTGTTCATGTCGTATTTTCCGCAGATCGTTCAGGGACCGATCGCACGACACAGGCAGCTTGCGAATCAGCTGTATGAACCGCATGACTTCGACTATACGCGCATGGTCCGCGGCGTCGAACTGATCCTGTGGGGTTTCATCAAAAAGCTGATCATCGCCGATCGCATCGCGATACCGGTCACGGCGGTCTTTGACAATCCGGGCCATTACAGCGGTCTTCTCGTTCTGTTCGCAGGCATCGGATACGGCATTCAGGTATATGCGGACTTCTCCGGCGGCATGGACATCGCGCGCGGGTTTTCGCAGATCATCGGGATCGATCTGGAGCTGAACTTCATGCAGCCGTATTTCTCCGTCTCCGTGGAGAATTTCTGGCGCCGCTGGCATATCACGCTCGGCGCATTTATGCGCGACTATGTTTTCTATCCCCTTTCGCTTTCAAAGCCGTTCAACGCAATCGGCAAGAAGTCCAGGAAGCTGATCGGCGACTTCGCCGGCAAGAAGGTCGCGCCGTTCATTGCGATGTTCATCGTGTACTTCCTGGTCGGGTTCTGGCACGGCGCGGAGTGGAAATACGCCATCTATGGCGTTTGGAACGGTGTGTTTATCGCAAGCGGGATTCTTTTGACCGACGTTTATGCGAAGATCAAAACACGCCTGCATATTCGCGAAGACCGGTTCCTTTGGAGACTGTTTCAGATTGTGCGGACATTCCTTATTATCTCGGTCGGAAGATTCTTTTCCCGCACCGCGAACGTCAGGACGGCGCTGTCCATGATCAAGTCGATCGTGACCGGAATCACGAATTTCAGCTTTCTCAACGGGTCGACGATCGCGGCGCTCGGGCTGGACAAATGGAACTGGCTTTTGCTGGCCGCTGGGGTTATCCTGCTGCTCGTCGTTGATATTCAGCATGAAAAAGGAATCTCCGTGCGTGAGCGCATCGCAGAGCAGAACCTCGTGTTCCGCATACTGCTGGTTTCGTTTACCATCACGGCGATCCTGATTCTCGGTATATACGGGCCGGAGTACAACAGCGCCGGATTCATCTATCAGCAATTCTGATCACAGAAAGGAGAAACGCGACATGCATGTTTTGCAGTATTTGGAATTGTCTGCACAGCGATTCCCGGAAAAAACGGCGCTGATCGACGATACCGAATCAATCACATATGCCGCATATCGGAACCTGACAAAGCGCATCGGAACGGCGATCGCAAGGACAACGAATGCGGTCAACCGTCCGGTCGTCGTGTTCATCGACCGCAACGCCGCAGGCATCTGCACCCTGCTCGGCGTGACGCAGAGCCATAATTTCTACGTTCCCGTCGATGCATCGCAGCCGATCGATCGCATCCGGACGATCCTTTCCTCCATGCAGCCGGCACTGATGATCGCGATCCACGGGAACCTGCCGGAGGGGCTTGATTCCGATATTCCGGTACTGGAATACGACGAGATTATCGAAACGGAACCGGACGATGCGCTGCTGAACGCGCGCATGCGTACGATCGTCGATACGGATCCGCTGTATGCGATCTGCACGTCCGGCTCGACCGGCGTGCCGAAGGGCGTGCTGATTTCGCACCGTTCCGTGCTCGATTTCATTCCCGTATTTACACGCACATTCGGATTGGATGAGAACGATGTTTTCGGCAATCAGGCACCGTTTGATTTTGACGTCTCGGTCAAGGACATCTATTCCGCGCTTTATCTTGGCGCGACGCTGTTTGTGATTCCGAAGGTCTGCTTCGTGATGCCTAAAAAGCTGGTTGAAGCGCTGGACGACAGAAACGTGACCACGATCATCTGGGCGGTTTCGGCGATGTGCATTGCCGCGGGAATGAACGCATTCAAGCACCGCGTTCCGCGGCATCTGAAGCATATCATGTTTTCCGGCGAAGTGATGCCGGTCAAGATGCTGAATATCTGGCGCGAGAACGTACCGGATGCGACATACGTGAATCTGTACGGGCCGACGGAGATCACCTGCAACTGCATGTACTACATCGTCGACCGTGAATTTGCGCCGACCGAAACGCTCCCGCTCGGCATTCCGTTTGAAAACGAGGACGTCATGGTTCTGAACGAGCAGGACCGTCCGGTTCAGCCGGGCGAGACCGGCGAAATCTGCGTGCGCGGCACCTGTCTTGCGCTGGGGTATTACAATAACCCGGAACGAACCGCCGCGGCATTTGTGCAGAATCCGCTCAACCATGCGTATCCGGAACGAATCTACCGGACGGGAGACCTTGCAAAGCGGAACGAGGACGGAACGCTGGTGTTTGCGGCACGCAAGGATTTTCAAATCAAGCATATGGGACACCGCATTGAACTGGAGGAGATCGAAACGCATATCGGCGCAGTCGAAGGAGTAACGCGGGTCTGCTGTCTGTTCGATGCAGCCCGAAACAAGGTTGTGGCATGCTTCACGGGTGAAGCGACAAAGGAACAGATTATTGCGTTTCTGAAACAGAAGCTGCCGAAGTACATGATTCCGAACATCTATGTGCATCGCGACGAGATGCCTTTGAACAAAAACGGAAAGATCGATCGCAGAAAAATCAGAGAGGAGTATGACGTCTGATGCTGACGGAACTGATCAACGAAGAACAATTCAAAGCGTTATTTCACGAGGAAAAGGAACGCCGCGGAAAGCTGGTTTCCAACTGCCTGCTTCCTGCCAAAGCCGTGCAGAAAGCGCTTTCGGAAGGAAAGGTCTATCTGAAGCAGCTGCAGCAGGGGCTTGCGCTCTTCTGTGCGGAAGGGGATCACGCTCCGTATTACCGGCTGCTCTACTTCTTTGAGGAAAATGCGCAGATGACGGGACTCGGCATGGATAAGCCCGTCCTGCTGGAGGAACCGGACAGAAACGACCGGCGCGCAGCGTATCTTTCGAATCTGGAGCCGCGGCTGGAACGCGCCGGATTCAGGAAGGTCGCAAAGAATTATGTCGTCGAAATCGCTGTTCCGCAGCCGAAAGAAAACAAGGAACGCCTTCGTTCGCTGCAGGAGCAGATGGACGCGCGCGGTTACCGCACCGTCGTCGATCCGAGCGGAAAGCAGCTTGAGGAAGCTTTCGCGCTGTGGCGCGGATTCCTGAAGCCGACGGATCTGCCGCAGGAACACTTCGAGATCGGAAAAAACGGTGCGCATCTGGTATGCTTGCTGGATCAAAACGACAATGTCTGCGGCGTAAACCGCTGGGAGACGCACGACGGCAATTGCGAGATCCGGCATACCGTGACAAGTCCGAACTGTCTGCGGCAGGGGATCGGCATGTACCTGAGTCTGTATGTTCTGGAACACGCGGAACAGGAGCATGCGCGGGTCGGGATCGGCTTTTTCGACGAGACGAACTTCCGGTCGATCGCAATGCTTGAGAAGGTCGGTTTCCGAAGAAGCGGAAAGATCATTCTCCAATATCTGCTGCCCGCACAAAACGGGGCGAACTAAATAAAGAAAGGAAGCTGTTATGGAAGAACTGCTCGGTATTTTGAAGGAAATCCGTCCGGACGTGGACTTTGAAACGGAAACGAAACTGATCGACGATTCGATCCTCGATTCGTTCGATATTATTTCGATTGTCGGCGAACTCAACGAGCATTATGACATCGAGATCGATGTGGAGGACCTTGAGCCGGATAACTTCAATACGGCGGAAGCGATCCTCAAGCTCGTCACAAAACTGCAGGAAGACTGACCGAACATGAATAAAAAGCAGATTCTGAGCTTGGTATGCGTCGTGCTGATCACGGCGCTGTTCGTGCTGTTCTTTTCACGGCTGTTGACGCCGACCTGGACGAACTGGAATAACGACAATACCGTCAAGGGCTTTTATGCGGAAAAGAAGAATCGCCTGCAGGTGGTTTTCGTCGGAACCAGCCAGTCGCTGAACGGGATCTCCCCGATGGAACTGTATCATACATACGGAATCTGCGCCTTAAATCTTTCAAGCGAACAGCAGCCGCTTCTTGCTTCGTACTATTGGATCAAGGAGGCGGAGCGTCTGCACGGAAAAACGCTGCGCACGGTCGTACTGGACCTTTCGTTCGTCTTTCAGAATGAGAGCAAGTCTTCGAAGCTGTTCATGAACGAAAAAGCGCTGACACATATGCGGTTTTCCGGCGTGAAACTCGAGGCATACCGTGCGCTTGCAAAGCAGTATGACGTCAACGTCCTTGAATATCTCGTTCCGCTGATCCGCTATCATTCCAGATGGTCCTCCGTCACAGCGGAGGATTTCCGCGGACTAACCAACCGGAACAATACGTTTTTCACCAGAGGGCAGAACGTCGTGTTTGATCAGTCTCACGATGTGAAGGCGGCGAGCGAGGTCCTTGTTCCGAATTATCGCGTTACGGAAGAGATCAACCATACGCAGGAGGAACTGGATGCGATCCTGGTTTCGCAGAATCTGGACTATCTCGATCAGATCGCAGAATTCTGCAAAGAAAAGGGTCTCGATCTGGTCTTTATCAAAATACCGAAGGCATCAACGGATGTCGAGCACGATGCGCTGCAGTACCTGGCAAACCGGCATGACCTCCCGCTGCTGGATTTCAACCTTACCTCCGTGCAGGAAGAGATCGGGTTCGATTTCCCGTATGATTTTTGGGACACGAAACACCCGAATGCGGCCGGCGCAAGGAAGCTCACGAACTATATCGGCGCATTCATCACGGAACACAGTCATCTTGAGGATATCCGGGACAATCCGGACTATGATTATATGAAAGCGCAGGACGAACAGTATCGAGCCGTGCGGGACGGCACCGATCTGATTTCCGGTAGGGACTTCGTCTCCTACCTCAAAACGCTGGATCACGATCGATATACGATTCTGATTTCGGTTTTGGGCGACGCTTGTGAAGGACTTGGTTCATACGAACGGGAGGCGCTTGCCGATCTTGGGTTCACCGGACTCGGAACGATCGGAGAACGGGAACCCTACGTGGGCATCAAGAGCTGCGGCACCGTCGTTGCGGATGAACGCGGCGAAGCGGGCGAGACGCTTCTTGCGGACGGACGATTCAGCGAAACGGACGGATGTACCGTCGAGCATGTTTATCATTCTCCGGCTGATGCGGACGAACAGACGAAAGAACCATCCGTTTCCCCTGCAAAAGGCCGCTTCTTTGTGAAAAGCAGCGGAAAAGAAGCCGCGGATCTTTCGGTCATCATGCTGGCAGGCAAAAACCGCTCGGATGCAAAGCACGGAATCAACATCGCGGTCTACGACCATCAACTGAAGCGTATGATCGACACAAGCTGCTTCGATATGTCATCCGGCAGCGCCGTCAGAACGGATATCGCGCTCCCGTATGAATACCGTATGCGCGTGACCGTCGCAGAGATGAAAGGTGCTTTGACGATCGGCGATTACGTTCGCATCGGCAATCGGGCGGAGGACTGCACGATGATTCTGTGCGGTACCATGACGCGGGAAGTTTCTGCATTGTTGAAGAAAGACCGGGAGGTCTTCGCCGAATACGGCATTGCGGATCCATCCTTTATCGATCGTCAGCCGTTCGTTCTGGTGGTTCGCGATGGTACCGTCCTGCTTTGCGAAACGGTCGGTCCGAATGAACCGCTGTATGCGGAGCTTTTGGGGCTGGTTACGGTAACTGCGGAAAAACCGTCCGCAGGAAATATGATCGTCCGGATCGGCGATACCTCTTTTACAATCGAAGAGAACAGCGTTTATGCGATCGCATTCAACGGCAATTTGAACTGTATCATGAACTCGCTCTATTTGCGCAAGCTGTAACCCGCCGTCAAGCGGTCGATGCCGCATCCGCCTATCATTCTTAGGACCCGCCGCACTGCCCGAACCGGCGAAAAGGCATGAACAGGAAGATATGACTGCGTGACCGGCAGAAAACCCGAAATAACGGCAACAACACGCTGCCGAATCATTTTCCACATGAACCAACTGGACCGCCGAATGGAACAACATGCGAAAGAGTGTAGACTGAGAAAGGAAATAGAGATGTGAAACGATGACTTGGTCAAATACACTGCGCTTTTTTCATCACAGAACAAAAAGTATAATGGAAAGAGGAGCCTACGCATACACAAATTCTGAATGGGGCGATCAGCTGACGGAATACAACGGGCAAACAATCACCTACGACAGCATGGGTAATCCGCTGACGTACCGCGGCTATACCTTCGGTTGGCGCGGCAAGCAGCTTACCAGTGCAAGCAACGGAACGAATTCGCTGACATTTGAATACAACGAGGACGGATTACGTCAGAAGAAGACGGTCAATGGCGTTGACACGAATTACTTCTACAACGGGTCGGTGCTGATCGGCATGCAAAGAGGCACGTCGATCAGGACGGAACCGTTGTAGGCTGTTTGTCATGTGCGGCGATGAACTTTCAAACTTCATTTCTTTCGCTCTCCTTTCTATTCTCTTTATATATGACGCACTCACTCACTTTTTTCTACGTGCCTTGCTTATTGTTTTATAATTCAGTCCGATGCTATCATAACAGTAAACAGGAATCATTTATGCGAACAACGGCATCTCATCTATCATTCGCGGTTGTGTTTTTGCATAAATTCTGTTACTATATATGAAAACTTGAAACAATCAAGCAACACACGCGTAGAATTATCTGAATCCACAGCGTTTATATTGATAGAAAGCGCCAATGTGGAGGAACGGGGGCTCGACTTGGCAAGCAAACTGCTGCAGTATTATGTTCATCACTATGATGAATTGGTTCTGATCGCTGTCAGAATGACAAAAAACTATGAAGACGCCGAAGATGTTATGCAGAGCGTGGCCTTAGCACTATGCAAGAGAGAAAAGGAATTGGCACATGTAGAGAATTGCGGTGCATATATTGCTGTCTGCATTCGCAGGGCTGCAATCAACTTTTTTCGTCATAAAACACGTGAAACGATAACCGATCCGTATTTCGTTGAAATCCATCAGGAAAGAGCAGATGCACGAGAGGGAAAAAAGAACAATCCTGAATATGATTATATGGAATGGGTAGAATCTCTTGAAAGTCATCTTGAATCATACTCACAGGAAATGCGGAGCGCATTCATTGCTCATTATGTCGACGATGTTCCTTTGGATAAGATAGCTGCAAAACTCGGGCTATCCGTAAGAGCGCTCTCCGGACGGTTTGCAAGAATGAGAAAGACATTGAAGAACAACGCACATTCCATGTTCGATCAATTCAATGTGCTGATTCTTCTTTAAGAAAGGACGTTATGAATAGGCAACGGAAACTGACCTGGATTGAAAAAAAGCAGATCGAAAAGATGGCATTTGATCATCCGTATTTTGACATACCCGGAACAGTGCTTTCGAGAAAGGAAGCAAAAGCAATCATTCGTTCTGCTGTTGTACGAAAAAGCGGAGTTGAGATTGTTGCTGAAGCTTGTCATAAAGCGGGTATTTCGCGTCCCGATTCTGTTGACGTTCCAAACTCAATATTTGATCGTTTCAAAGAGATCTTTGCTGTCCCGGTGATTCGTCGCATCGGCATCATCGCAATCGCTTTGATTCTTCTTGTCGTTTTCTTTGCAGCTACGCCTGTAGGTCGTGCGATTGCAGAAAGCGTGATTCAGTATTTCGCAACGTTGTCAGATGACGGCATTATCAAAATTTCAAAAAGAGATGATGAATCCACTCTGATTTCAGCAAATGAAACCAACAAAATCGATGATGGAGATCAGGCTGAGCGTGATGATATTGAGAAGTGTATCTTTGTGAATTCCTTCGACGATTTCACGAAGGCTACGGGAAGAACTCCGTTTGTCTTATCATTCCCTTGTACAGAAATATACTATATCGACGAGCCGGAGATTGATTATCTGAAACTCCAATCAACATACTCAACACCGAAAGGTGATATTGTGATATACCAAATCTGGAATGTCGAAGATATGATGTCTTCCTCTCTGTCTGGGTTCTCGGCATATCAGGGGTCTAACACAATCTTTTATTCGATTGAAAAGGATTATACCTACTGTGTCATTCTTTTAGATGATTCGATTCTTACAGCAGTCGCCAGAAATAGCTACACTATAGATAATCTCATCGAAATGCTGGAAAAGCATTAATGGGTGTCGGAGGGACGGTTCTCTTGACAACTTGACATCGGCATTTCGATGAAGGCCGGTTCGGGGGTGAATGAGGCCACAGTGTGGCTTCAGAGCCGAACCGTCACCGAGCCGCGGCGAGAAGCGCCTCCAAAAAATCAGCACCCCGAAGCGGGTGCTGTTTTTTTGCTGTGCTGCTCCCGCATTGAAACGGGCGCAAAGCGGCCGGTTTGATGCGGTTAAAAGTGTGCTCGGTTGCTTGCCGGTCAATCCTGCTTTTTGGCGCGGGCGGCGATGTCCGGCCAGCGCTTCAGAATGTACTGCACGGCGTTGCGCGTGTGCGGAACCATGCAGTCGGTGCAGTTTTTGACGCCGTTCTCCGTGTAGGTAAAATTGCCGCCGCACGCGTCGCCCAGCATATACAGCGGGCAGTAGCAAAAGAGGCAGTTGAAGTCCTCGGGATGTGCCGTTTTATGGCACGGAAAATACTTGCAGTCGGTGTTGTTGATGAAAGAATCGCTGTTCATTTGTCCGCTCCTCTCGTTTCGTCCAGCATGTATAAAAGTGCGTTGACGATACAGGCGGCGATGTTGCTGCCGCCCTTTCTGCCCCTCGCCACGATGCAGGGCACGTCCGTTTCGATGATCCCTTCCTTCGACGCGACGACGTTTACAAACCCGACCGGCACGCCGATGATCAGCTTCGGCCGGTATCCGGCGTCGATCCGCTCGCGCAGGCGGATCAAAGCCGTCGGCGCATTGCCGATCGCGAAGATCACGTTTTCGCCGAGATCCGCCGCCTTATCCATGCTGACCCGCGCGCGGGTGATGCCCTCGTCCCTTGCCCGCTTTGCCACGTCCGCGTCGGACATGAAGCATACCGCTTCGCAGCCGAACCGCGCCGCCGCGCGCTTGTTGATGCCGGCAAGCGCCATCTGCGTATCGGTTACGATCCACGCGCCGCCGCGAATCGCGTCGAGCGCAAGCCGGACCGCATTTTCGGAAAAATACAGCGTATCCGCATAGTCGAAGTCCGCGCTCGTGTGGATCACGCGCTTTACGATCGGCGCCTTTTCGGGGTCGATCACGCGGTCGCCGAGCTCCTCCGTAATGATGCGAAAGCTTTCGCGCTCGATGTCCATCGGCGCGATCCGATCGATCTTCACTAGATACCCTCCTTCAGAATGCGGTGGATCGCCCGCATATCCATGTGTTCCCGTATCGTCTTTGCCAGCAGGTCGTACTGCTGCTGCCTGTACGCTTCGCCCGATACCGTGCCGAGCAGTTTCGGATCGATCCCCTTGCGCTCGGCGAGCGCGCGCACGAGCGTGCCTGCAACCGCGTCGCTGTCGAACACGCCGTGCACATAACAGCCGCAGACATTGCCCGAACAGGCGCCGTCCTGCCGCGATGCGCCTGTTACGGTGTCGGTGATGTCCGCCACGGGCACCTTGCTCTCGGTCTGTCCCATGTGAATCTCGTATCCCGAAAACGCTGCGCCCGACAGCGCGGCAAACGCGCCGGAAAGGTTTTTGAACCGTCCTTCGGCGCGCGTTCTGGTCTTTTGCTCGGCAAACACCGTTTCCACGGGCAGAAGACCCATGCCGCGCAGGGTTCCGCCGTGCTCCGTGCCGTGCGGATCGCGCACCGTTTTTCCGAGCATCTGATAGCCGCCGCAGATGCCGAACACCGCGCCGCCGCCGTCCGCGTAGCGCAGGATCTTTGCCTCAAGCCCGCTTTGCCGGAGCCACAGAAGATCCGCCATCGTGTTCTTCGTGCCGGGCAGGATCACGAGATCCGGCTCGCCGAACGCGCGCGGCGATGAGATGTAGCGCACTGACACGCCATCGATCGCCTCTAAGCTTCTGAAATCGGTGAAGTTCGAAAGGCGCGGCAGACGGATCACCGCGATGTCGACGAGCGCCGCCGCTTTGTCGCGGAGCCGCTCCGAAAGACTGTCCTCGTCGTCGATATCGAGATGCACGTACGGCACGACGCCGACCACGGGGATGCCCGTTAAGTCCTCGAGCTGTTTCAATCCGGGCATTAAGATCGATTCGTCGCCGCGGAATTTGTTGATGACAAGTCCCTTGACCAGCGCGCGCTCGTCCGGGTCCAGCAGCGCGACTGTTCCGAAAAGCTGCGCGAACACGCCGCCGCGGTCGATGTCGCCGACCAGCAGCACGGGCGCTTTCGCCGCCTTCGCCATGCCCATATTCACAAACACGTCCGCATTCTTCAGGTTGATCTCTGCAGGGCTGCCCGCGCCTTCGATCACGATCGCGTCGTATGCCTCGGACAGCGCATTGTATGCCTGCATGACCTGCGGCATCAATGTCTTTTTGACGCGGAAATAGTCGCGCGCGGAAAGCTGCGCATAGACCTCGCCGTTGACGATGACCTGCGAGCCCATGTCGCTCGTGGGTTTTAACAGGATCGGATTCATCAGCACGGACGGTTCCACGCCCGCCGCCTCCGCCTGCACGACCTGCGCGCGTCCCATTTCGAGCCCCTCCTTCGTGATGAACGAATTCAGCGCCATGTTCTGCGCCTTGAACGGCGCGACCCGTAGTCCGTCCTGCCGAAACACGCGGCACAGACCCGCGGCAATCAGACTTTTGCCCGCGTTGGACATCGTGCCCTGAATCATGATTGCGTTTGCCATTCAGTCCTCCTTTGCCGCCAGCCGCAAAAAGCGCTCGACCGGCTTCGGGTTCGATTCATAGAAGAGATGCGCAAATCCCGCAAGAAGGTTCCCGCTTGCGTGCATGCACGTCCATTCCCTGCCGTTCGGCTTGACCGCCCGAAAGTCGCTGCCGCAGTCGCCGCTTTCAAAATAATGAAACTCGTGCGCGCGGATCGTTTCGCCCGCGGAAAAGAACGCCGAGTCCGCTTGCGCGTGCAGCGTGATATAGCCGAACCGTCCGAGCTTTTTCGCATAGAACGCGTTCGCCCGGATCGCGCCGCACATCGGATACGCCGTGCCGTCCATGTCGGAAAGCGTATCGTGCAGGTACAGAAATCCGCCGCATTCGGCAAGCGTCGGCATGCCCGCATCGATTGCCGCGCGCACGGCTCTGCGCATCGCAGCGTTTTCGGAAAGCCGCTTTGCGTACAGTTCCGGATATCCGCCGGGCAAGATCAGCGCCTGCGCCCCGTCAGGCAGCGCTGCATCGGACAGCGGCGAAAAGAATCTGAGCCGCGCCCCGTACCGTTCGAGCAGCGCAAGGTTGTCGCGATACAAAAAACAGAACGCCTCGTCCCTTGCAACGGCGACCGTCGTGCGCGGCATATTGGGCACCGCAGGCGTATCGGGCACGTCGAGCGCGGGCGCAGTCTGCATCAGCCGCAGCAGCGCATCGAAATCGACGGAGGTTTCCAGAAGCGACGCAAGCGCGTCGAGCGTCTCGGAAAGATTCGCGACCGCATCCGGCGTCACGAGCCCCAGATGCCGGCTTTCGATCATCAGCGCGTCGGCGCGCGGCACATACCCGATCGGAACGACGCCGAGCGCCTCGACCGCCGGCTTCAGCGCACGGTAAACGCCCTCGCTCATGCGGTTAAAGATCACGCCCTGTATCCCGCTGTCGGCGCGAAACGCAAGAAAGCCGCGCAGCGTTGCGAGTGCAGAAAGGCTTTGTCCCTTTGCGTCGACGATCAGCACGACCGGCGCCTGAAGCGTCTTTGCGACCGCATACGTGCTTGCTTCGTCGCTCGCCGCCGACAGCCCGTCGTAGTACCCCATCACGCCCTCGATTACCGCGCAGTCGGTGTCGCAGGCGTTCTGCGCATACAGCCGTTTCAGCGCGGGTTCGTCGCAAAAGAACCGGTCGAGCGTTCCGCTCCTGACCCCGATCACGCGCTCATGGAACATCGGATCGATGTAATCCGGACCGCACTTGAACGCCGATACGCGCAGTCCGCGGCGCTTAAGCGCGCGCAGAACGCCGCATACGACGGTCGTTTTTCCGCTGCCGGACGACGGCGCGGCGAACAAAACGCGCGGGCTATGCATCGGTTCCGACCCCCTCGCACGAAATGATACAGACCGGGTTCTGCGCGGTCATCAGATGATAGCTTCCCGCCTTGCGGGCGCGCGACACGTTCAGCTCGACGATCTCCTCGTTCGCAAGTTCAAGCGCTTTGATCGCGCCGATCGCTTCCGAGAAGGTCTCCGCAGTCACCGTGTTCAGCACGATGCGCACGCGCGGGTTCTTCAAAAGCGCCGCCTTCAGGATCCCGATCAGCGCACCGCCGCTTCCGCCGACGAAAACGTGCGTCGGCGCGGGAAGATCGGCAAGCGCATCCGGCGCGGCGCCTTCGACGACCGTCAGGTTGGATACCTGAAGATGCCGCATGTTTTCCCGAATCAGCGCGCACGCTTCGGTTTTTTGCTCGACTGCGTACACCGCGCCGCAATCCGCCAGCTCCGCCATCTCGATCGACACCGAGCCCGTGCCCGCGCCTACGTCCCAGCAGACCGCATCGCGCGTAAGGCGCAGTTTAGACAGCGTCACGGCACGCACCTCGGACTTGGTCATCGGCACCTGTGCGCGCAGAAAATCGTCGTCCGGCCTGCCGCTCGACGCGATCGCGTACGGGTTCGGGTTCTCGAGATACAGCACCGAAAGCGGCGAAAAGGTACGGCCATAAAGCTCGCTCGCCGTGCCGCGCGTGATGCACTCGGTTTCATAGGAGAGCGACTCGCCGACCGCGATGCAAACGTCGCCGAGCCCGCAGCGCACCAGTTTGCCGAGAAGGTCTGATACGCCATTGTCTCCGCCGGTCAGCAAAAACACCTTGCGGTTGTTTCGCACAAGCGCCGCGATGTTCGCCTCGCGTCCGTGCGCCGACGACAGAACGGCGTCGTCCCACGACGTGTGCAGCTTTGCCGCAAAGTATGCGATCGACGAGATCCCCGGAATGACCTCGGGCGAAAGGTCGCCGATGCGTTCGAGCAGCGGCTTCGCGCCGCTGAAAAAGCCGGTGTCGCCGGACATGACAACGGCGATGCGCCGCGCGTCCGACGCACGGATGATGCGTTCGATTTCCGATGCCGCAACCGCGTTTCTGCAGGGCTTTCCGTATCGTTCGAGCGCGTCGGTCATGCGCTTGGCGCCGATCAAAAGTTCCGCGCCGCGGATCGCGTCCTCCGCCGCGCGCGTCAGCATGCCCGCGCCGCCCGTACCGATCCCCACGACCGTGACTTTCCTGCGCGGTTTCAGTCCGAACCGGTCGCAAAGCAGCGCAAGGCATTGCGCAACCGTCATGCCGCTCTCGTCCGACGGACGGCGGATCACCACGGGCGTGACGCCCAGCGCCTTCGCCGCGCGCAGCTTTTCGCCGTACCCGCCGACATCGCCGGTGTCCTTGGTAACGAGATACGCCGCGTCCGTGCTTTTCAGCATCGCGCGGTTCAGTTCTTCGGAAAACGGTCCCTGCATGCAGATCAGATTTTTCCCCGAAAACCCGAGCGCAAACGCCGCGTCCGCCGATTCTTTAACCGGCAGAATGCGGGCGAACAGACGCGTTTCGTACCCCGTTACGGCGGTATACGCCGAAAGCTCCTTGCTTCCGACCGTCAGAAGCACGTTGCCCTGCGTGCCGTTCAAAAATGCGACCGCCTCCGCGGTATCGGAGACGAACACGCACCCGTCCTCCTCGGCGCAGGATGCGCGCGCCACGCGGATGCAGTCCGTCTGCGTCTGCTTCGCCGCGTCGGCAATGCTTTTCGTCGCCTCGACCGCGTACGGATGCGTCGCGTCGATCACAAGCTGCGCCTGCGTGCTTCGGATCAGCGCGGTCATCTCCTCCGTATTCCTGCGCCCGTGCAGGACATGGATGTTTTCGGCGGACTCGATCAGCGCTTCGCCGTACTCCGTGGCGACGCTGACCGTGCACCCGACGGGCTGATTTCTGAGGGCTTCGGCAATCTGCCGCCCTTCGGTCGTGCCCGCAAACAAAAGAATCTCAGTCATGCAAATACCCTCTCGGCGTGACCATTTTTCCGTTGATGATCCTTGTCTCGGAGTTTCCGATAAACACGGTGCTGAACATGTCCGTCTCGGCATCCCTGAGTTCGGAAAGCGTCAGCACGCGCGTCTGCTGTCCTTCCCTGCCGATGTTTCTTGCGATGCCGCATACCGTCTCGGGCGAAGCGAATCGCAGGACCAGATCGCACGCGCGGGACAGATAGTCGCTGCGCTTGCGGCTCGAAGGATTATAAAGGCAGATCACGAAGTCCGCCTGCGCCGCCGCAAGAAGCCGCTTTTCGATCTTTTCCCACGGCGTCAGAAGGTCGGACAGCGAGATCACCGCGAAATCGTGCATCAGCGGCGCGCCTAAGATTGCGGCGCCGGAAAGCATCGCGGACACGCCGGGCACCGTCTCGATCTCCACGCCGGGATACTCCGGCAAAAGCGCTTCGCAAAGCCCGCTCATTCCGTATACGCCCGCGTCGCCGGAGCAGACCATCGACACGGTCCTTCCCTCCGCCGCGATTTCGAGCGCCATGCGCACGCGGTCGACCTCCCTGCGCATCGGCGTGGAACGGAATTCCTTGTCCGGAAAATGCGCGCGGATCAGGTCGATATAGACCGTGTATCCGACGATCACGTCCGACGCGTTGAGCGCGCTTTGCGCCGCAAGCGTCATGCCTTCAAAGCTTCCGGGACCCAGTCCCACCACATACAGCTTATTCAAATGCGATCTCCTCCCCGTATACAGCCAGTGCGAAGGTCATGCCGTCCTCCGCGACCTTTTTGACAACCAGTTCTCCTTGGGACGCTCTCACCGCCGCGCGCTCCGATACGCAGTCCACGCCGGTCGTTTCCCGCACGAACGCCGACTGCGAAAACGTGCCGATAACCGCGTTCAGTTCGTCGCGGGTGAATGTCTCAAACGGCACGCCGAACGCGTTTGCGACCGCCGACAGTCCCGGCTCGTCCCGCTTCAGGTCGATGCTCGCGATGCAGCGCAGCGCCGAGGCCGGCACGCCGGCGGCGTGCAGTTCGCGGCGAAAGAACGCCTCCAGCGCGTCCGCACGCTTGTTCCTGCGGCAGCCCGCGCCGAGCGCATAGCGTTTCGGGATCAGCCGAAGCGTGCGCGCAAACGGCGTTTGCTCCGTTTGCGTGATATAGATACCGATCGGCGCATCGTCCCGGGTCAGTCCCTTCGGGAGCGTTCCGCGCACCAAAAAGTCCGAGCGAAAGCCCACGGGCTCGCCCCGCAGCAGCGCCGCCGAAACCGCCTTTGCGGCTTCCATGTCCGCGATAAACAGGTGATTGTTCTTTGCGAACACGTCGACCGCGAACAGTCCGTTCAGATCGGTCGCGGTGGTGACGACAGCCGTTGCGCCGATCGCTGCCGACAGCGCGTTCGCCAGCGCGTTCGCGCCGCCCAGATGCCCCGACAGCAGCGGGATCACGTAGGTTCCTTTCTCGTCGAGCACGAGCACGGCGGGGTCGGTCGTCTTGTCCCGCACCCACGGCGCGATCGCGCGAACCGCAATGCCCGCGGCGCACACGAATACCAGCGCGTCGGCATTTTGAAAGCCGTCCCCCGCCCAGTCGGATACCGGCACGCACAGCGGTTCGTCGCCGGGCTTGCAAAGCGATTCCGGCGCGAACGGGCGGCAGGCATGCCCTGCGGATGCAAGCGCATCTTTGACGCGTCGCGCGGTTTGCTCTCCGTGTACGGTAAAGGATACGATCCGAATCTTCATCCGTTACTCCTTTGCCGAACGGAACCCCGTCGCAAACGTCGGATTGTAAAGCTCGGAACGCGCATAGCCGCTTTGCTTCACCGCATCGCCCACGATGATGAGCGCGGTCTTTCTGACGTTGTTTTCCAGCGCGCATGCCGCGAGCGAGGACACTGTGCAAAGGTACGTGCGCTCGTCCGGCCAGCTCGCCTTATAGACGATCGCGGCGGGCGTATCGGGTTCATAGCCGCCTGCGAGCAGCTCCTCCTGCGCTTTTTCGAGCAGACCGGCGCTTAAAAACAGCACCATCGTCGCCCGATGCGCGGCAAACGCGCGAACGCTTTCGCGCTCCGGCACAGGGGTTCTTCCCGCCATGCGCGTGATCACGACGCTTTGCGAAACGTCCGGCAGCGTGTATTCCATGTTGAGCGCCGCCGCCGCACCGCAGAACGCGCTGACGCCCGGCGTGTAATCGTATCGGATGCCCCTTTTGTCGAGCGCGTCCATCTGCTCGCGGATCGCGCCGTACAGACACGGATCGCCCGTATGCAGGCGAACGGTCAGAAGCCCCTTTTCCTCCGCGTCATACATGACTGCCAGCACCTCTTCGAGCGTCATTTCGGCGCTGTTGTACACGCGGCAGCCGTCCTTTCTGTTTTCGAGCAGCGCGGGGTTCACCAGCGATCCCGCATAAATGATGACATCCGCCTCCGCCAAAAGCCGCTGTCCGCGCACCGTGATCAGGTCGGCCGCGCCGCACCCTGCGCCTACAAAATGGATCATGTTTGATTCTCCTTTACGATCGTGACAAGATAGTACCCGGCATCGGCCGGAATTTCGTCCGTTCCGCGATAGATGCGCTGCTCCGGCATGCCGCAGTTTTCGACCGCCTTTGCCGCATGCCCGCCCTCGCCGAGCGCACAAAGCAGCGTCGGAAGCGCACCCTTCATAAAAACTTTTGTTCCCGAAAGCGCAAGCGCGTCGCCCGCGTCCGCGCCGCCCGGAACGATGTGCAGCGCCTGCCGGTCGGTGCAGAGCGGTTCTCTGAGCTCCGCTGCCGCCGCGCAGAACGACGGCACGCCGGGGATCCATTCGACCGAAAAACCGCGTCGTTCGACGCGCCCGGACAGGTACGCGAACGTCGAATACACGGTCGGATCGCCGAGCGTCACAAACGCAACGTTCTTTCCCGCATCGAGCGCGGCACAGATCGCGTCCGCGCCGGTCTCATACGCGCGCTCCCTTGCCGCCCGATCGTGCGTCATCGGCAGATCGATGCACAGCAGCGGCTTGTCCTTTGCGCAGGGGACCGCGCGGCACGCAATCCCGTATGCGGTACAGTCCGCCGCGCATCGATGCGGGATCGCAAGCACATCGCACGATTCGATGCGCCGCATCGCCTTCAGCGTCAGCAGCTGCGGATCGCCCGGACCCACGCCGACGCCGGATAAAACGCCCTTCTTCACAGCCCTGCCTCCGTCCATGCGCGCGCCGCATCGGTCAGCAGGAGCGTTCGGTTCTGTGTCGTGAACACGATCACGCCGGTCTCGATCCGTCCCTTGACGCGCGCGTGCAGCGCGAATTCGATGCGCCGTTTGACGACGTCCATCGTCGGCTCCAACAGCCCCTGTTCCTCCAGAATGCGCAGCATTTCGTCGGTCGTTACGCAATCGAGCACGGTCCGCGCCGTGTCCGCGTCCGCGCCCGCAAGCAGCGCCGCCGCAGCCATCAGTTCCGCGCGGCAGTCGCCCTCGCGCGAGTGCGTGTTCATCATGCCGCCGGAAAGCTTGACGAGCTTTCCGATGTGCCCTGCCAGCAGCACGCGCCCGAATCCCGCATCGATCGCGGCATCCAGCGCCTTTCCGATGTAGTTCGAGCACTTGACGATCCGCGCATCCGGCACGCCATACCGTTCCCGTAAAAAATCCGCGCCGTAGTTGCCGGGCGTCAGGATCAAAAGCGATTCGCCCAGCGCCCGCTTCTGCCGGATCTCGAGCGCGATGCTGTCGATCAGCGCATCCTCGCTCATCGGCTCCACGATGCCGCTTGTGCCGAGGATCGAGATCCCGCCCTCGATGCCGAGCCGCGGGTTGAACGTCCTTTCGGCGAGCGCAACGCCCGCGGGAACGGAGATCACCGCCGAGAATCCGCCTTCGCCGTCGTAATCCTTCGCGACTTGCTCGATCGCGAGACGGATCATCTCGCGCGGGACGGGGTTGATTGCGGCTTCCCCGATCGCCTGCTTGAGCCCGGGCTTTGTGACCCGGCCCACGCCGACGCCGCCGTCGATCGCAATGCCCGGTTGTGCGCGCTTTGAAACGCGCGCATAGACCAGTACGCCGTCGGTCACGTCCGGATCGTCTCCGGCATTCTTCCGGATCGCGCAGCTTGCAAAGCCGTCCCCGCGCACCGGTTCGAGAACCGGGAGCATAAGATCGATCCCCTTCGGCGTACGGATCGAAACCGTCTGCGGCGCATTGCCGGAAAGCAGCAGGACCGTCGCCGCCTTTGCCGCCGCCGCGGCGCAGGTTCCGGTGGTAAAGCCAAAGTGCAACCGCTTGCCGTCCTTTTCGATGAAGTATTCTTCGATGCCGGTCTTATCCATGCAGCACCTCCGAGATCGCCGCGATCAGCGCCGCGTTTTCCGCATGCGTGCGCACCGCGATGCGCACGTCGCCTTTTTGCAGCCCGCGGTAATTGCTGCAGTCGCGGACCAGAATACCCCTTTGCAGCAGTTTTTCATACAGTTCCGGCACGCCGGACAGCAGCAGATAGTTCGCGTCTCCCGCGAAAACGGCGACGCCGAGCGCCGTCAGTTCGCGCATCAGATACGGCTTCTCCTGTGCGAACAGCGCCCGCGCCTGCGCCGCCCAGTCGGGACAGTCCAGCGCGGCAAGACCGGCGCGCTGCGCGACGGTCGAAACATTCCACGGCTGTACGGTTTCGGTCATCTTTCGAAAAAGTTCCCGATGTTTCGAGACCGCGTAGCCGAGCCGCACGCCCGCCATGCCGTACGCCTTGGTAAACGCGCGCAGGATCAGCACGCGATCGCCTTCCCGAATATGATCGATCAGCGAAAACGCTTTCCCCGCATCGGTCAGGTCGACAAAACATTCATCCGAAAACAGCCATGTGCCGGTGCTGCGGCAGCGGTCGAGAATCTTCAAGAGCAGGTCCGGCGCAACGCTTCGTCCTGTCGGATTGTTCGGCGAGCAAAGCATCAGCGCGTCCGTGCCGTCCGTGATCGCGCCGAGGATCTCCTCCGTAAGCGCAAACCCGTTTGTTCTGAGAAGCGGGTAAAAAGCCGGTTCGGCGCCTGCGGCGCGGAGCGCGGTTTCGTATTCGGAAAACGACGGCACCGGCAGCAGCGCGGTTTTCGGTTTCAGCGCAGAGGCGAACGAAAAGATCAGCTCCGCCGCGCCGTTCCCGCACAGGATCGCATCGTCCGGTACGCCGTGCCGCGCCGCCAGCGATGCGCGCAGTGCGCTGCAGTAAGGATCCGGATAGCGGCAGATGTCCTCCGCCGCCTTGCGGATCGCCGCCTTGACCGCTTCGGGCGTGCCGAGCGGATTGACGTTCGCCGAAAAGTCGAGCGTCACGCGGTTTTGATACACATCGCCGCCGTGCACGTATTCGTTGCCGAGAATCATGGCAAGAATCCTCCCAGAGCGCAAATGCCGAGCCCGATCGCTTCCGTCAGTACAAGCGTCAGAATGCTTGCGCCGTACATGAGCGCGCAGGTTTTTGCGACGTCGCCGCGCGCGATCGGACGGTCCGGATCGCCGAGCGTCGGCTTTTGCAGAATGGTTCCAAAATAGCTTGCGGGTCCCGCAAGCTCGATGTGCAGCGCGCCTGCCGCGACGGATTCGGTCTGTGCGGAATTCGGGCTTGCGTGTTTTCTGCGGTCACGTTTCCAAATGCGGAACGCGTTTTTCCCGTCGAGCCGCACGATCGGCGCGACCGCGATCATCGCCAGCGCCGAAAGCCGCGCCGGAATATAGTTTGCCGCGTCGTCGAGCTTTGCGGCGGCGCGTCCGAAATGCAGGTAACGTTCGTTCTTGTATCCGACCATGGAATCCATGGTGTTGATCGCCTTATAGAAGAATCCGCCGACCGCACCGAACAGGATCATCCAGAGCATCGGCGCGATCACGCCGTCCGATGCGTTCTCTGCCACGGTCTCGACCGTCGCCTTCAGCACCTGCGTTTCGGACAGCGATTCCGTGTCGCGCCCGACCAGCATGGCGATGCGCTTTCTGCCCGCGTCGAGTCCGTCGCACTCCAGCGCTGTCACGACCTTGTTCGCCTCGTTTGCAAGGCATCGCGCCGCAAAGCACTGCCAGCACATGATGCTGCTCATCGCAAAATACGCCCACGGGCTGAGCTTATAAAGTCCGAACAGAATGCCGAATGCGACGCCTGCGGACAGGATCGGCACGAGGATCGCCATGCAAAGCCCCGCGCAAAAAGCGCCGCGATCGGTCTTTGCGAACACCTTCCGGAGCGTCTTTTCGGAGAACGAAATCAGCTTGCCGATCAGCACGACCGGATGCGGAAGCCGGTACGGATCGCCGAGCACGCAGTCGATCAAGAACCCCGCAAGCACGGAAAGCAGGGTAAGCGGCAAAAGGGTCGTCATGCTTCGACCCCCTTCAAAAGCGCGTCGGGATCGACGAGGATTCCCGCCGCCTTCGCCGCTTCGTATAATCTTCGGTTTGCCGCATTCGTTTCGCCGAAGGCGGGAACCGTGCAGACGACCTTTCCGATCGCGCGCATGCGCGACACCGCATCCTGTTCCGTCTGCGCGTCCGCCGCGGCAAATGCGGGTATCGAAAACAGCTCCGCGGCAAGCGCGTTTGCGACCGGCCAGTCGAGATCGCTTTCGGCAAGGATGCCCGCCGCAAACGGGATCCCCCGCCTTTGCAGCGCGCGGTACGCCGGCACGCCGCTGCCGCCGCCGCCGATGACGAACACCTGCGGTTCGCCCGAAACCTTCGGAAGCTCCACGCTGCCGAACAGCGGGTTGTAGCTGCCTGTTTCGATGCCGTACAGTGCGGAGATGTACGCCCCGTGAAAAATGTTATCCGGCGTATCGCAGCGATCGATGCGTCCGTTTGCCACGCAAAGCACGCGGTCGGAGATCTTCTCGGCGAGGTCGAGCTCGTGCAGCGACACGATGACCGCGACGTTCTTCTCGCGCACCATGGTTTTCAAAATATCCAAAAGTTCCAGCTTATGCCGGATGTCCAAAAAAGACGTCGGCTCATCGAGCACGATGATCTCCGGCTGCTGGCAGATCGCCCGCGCAAGCAGGATCCGCTGCCGCTGTCCGTCGGAGATCTCGTTGAACGGGCACTCCGCGAAGTCCTCCGCATGCACGGTGCGGATCGCGTCGTCGACGATCGCATGATCCTGTGCGCGCAGAATCCCGAGTCTGCCCGTATACGGGTAGCGTCCGGTTGCGACGACGTCCCGACAGGTCATCAGCTCGCCCCGGATCCGCTCCGTCATCACGATGGCCAGCTTTTCGGCAACGTCGCGCTCGCGCAGGGAAGCCATGTCGCGTCCGTCGAGCACAACGGTTCCGGCGATCGGCTTCAGTTCGCGGATGATGCTTTTCAGGATCGTGGATTTTCCCGAGCCGTTCGGTCCGATCAGCGTCAGAATCTCGCCGCGGCGCACTCCGATCTCGATGTTCTCGATCAGCGGTCTGCCGTTGTAGCCGACGGACAGGCGTTCGGCATAAAGGTAATAGGTTCCGTTCATCGCGTCGCCTCCTTCTGCCGCCGCAGCATGACGAGGATCACGATCGGCGCGCCGAATATCGCCGTGACCGAGCTGATCGACAGCTCATTGGGCGCGAATGCCGTTCTCGCGATCAGATCGCACAGCAGGCAGAATACCGCGCCGCCCAGAAAGCACCCCGGGATCATGACGATCGGCTTTGCGGTTTTGAACAGCCGCCGCATCAGATGCGGCACGGCGACGCCGACGAAGCTGATCGGTCCCGCAAACGCCGTGACGCATGCGGACAGCACGCCGGACAGCAGGATCAGCGCCGCGCGGAACGCTTTGATGTTCACACCGAGGTTCTTTGCATACACCTCGCCGAGCTGATACGCCCCGATCGGCTTGCTCATCAAGAAGGTCAGCACAAGCGCGGGGAGCACAACCACGGTCATGACCGCGACGTTGTCCCATTTGATCGCGGCGAAGCTGCCCATCGCCCAGTCGTGGAGCTTGACGATGTTGGAATCGTCGGCGAACCGAATCACGAATTCCGTGATCGCCGAACAGATATAGCCGATCATGACCCCGCAGATGACGAGCATCGACATGCGCCTGACCTTAGCGGAGATCGCGAGCACGAACCCCATCGCAAGCATCGCGCCGACGAACGACGCAAGGATCAGCGCGACTGAGCCGACCGCGACGCCGCGGCTCAAAAACGCGATCATCGTGACCGACAGCACAAGCTTAGCGCCGGACGAGATGCCGAGGATGAACGGACCCGCAATGGGGTTCGCAAAAAACGTCTGCAGCAGGAAGCCGGACAGCGCCAGCGCGCCGCCCAGCAGAATCGCCGGAACGATGCGCACCATGCGCGCGTTCATGACGATCGCGCGGTACGGGCTGTCCGCGTGCAAAAGCCCGTCGAACACCTCGGACAGGTTCAGCGACGCGCTTCCCGCGATGATGTTGAGGAACACGAGCGCGATCAACGCAGCGCAAAGAAACGCGAAGCCGATGATCAGCCGCAATTTCGGGGTGATCCGTGCGTTTGCGCCGTCCGTTTGCATGTCAGTTTCCTCCGTTCAGTTTGTGAAGATAGGTCAGCTCCGTCCGCTCCGTGCCGGAAAGCACCTCGTAAAAGTCGCCGATGAGCTTACCGAGACCCATCGGTGCCTGAAACAGGTTCTTGCCCGTACACCAGACGTCGCCGCTTTGCACCGCCCTGAAGTCCTTCAGCAGCGGATTTTTGTCGATTAGCTCGTCGAGCGTGTAGATCTCGCCGTCGATCGCGCTGTTGTAGATCAGCACGTCCGCGTCCTTCGCGCCGATGTAAAAGCTTTCCATCGTCATGTTCACGGTCGACAGGGCGCTGCCGCTCGAAAGATCGGAGAACGCGTAGCTGCCGCCCGCTGTCTCGATCATTCGGACCACGTAGTCGCCGCTTTTGCGCACGTTCACCGCTCCGGTTCCCGTGATATAAAAGAATGCGACAGTCTTTCCGGTCTTCGGCTGTGCGCCGATCGCCTCGACCGCGTCGGCTTCCGCGTTAAACAGCGCGGCGGCTTCGTCCTCTTTGCCGAGGATCGCCCCGTACACCTTGATCCATTCCATGCGGCCGAGCGGGTCCTCCTCGTAGCTCGAGCGCTCGATCAGCACCGGTACGCCGTAGTCGATCAGCTTTTCGGAAATCGCGGGCGAATGGTAGATCATCGTCGATTCGATCGCGAGGTCGCACCGCTCGGACAGGATCAGCTCGTAGTCCGGCGCGCTGTACTTGCCCGCAAACAGCATGTCGCCGCGCTCCATCGCCTCCCGCGCCTCCAAAATTGTCCAGCCGTCCGCTTTGGTGCCGGACAGCCGGATCGCGCCGATGCCGTCAAGCGCGCGGAAAAAGTCCATCGTGCTCGTCGCCGCAAGGTAGATGCGGTCGATCGGACGGTACAGCACGGAAATGTCCTCCGAAAGCCCCGCGGGCTTTCCCTGTCCCTCCGGCACGAGCAGAAGTTTTCCCGTCGCAGGGATCTCGATCAGCTCATAGCCGTTTTCGTACTGCGTGATCGAAAACTCCGTCGCATAGCGCACCGGCGTTTCGGAAACGACCTTCAGCGTCGCCCATGCGGGACCGTCCGGTCGTTCGCCGCGCAACGTCCCCGTCTCGGCACACGCCGCGCCGAGAACGCAAAAGACCGCGCACAGCAGTGCGGCGATCCGTTTTTGCATCCGCCCGCTCATGCCGCAGGTTTCAGCGACGCCACATCGAACGTGATCGTGTATTCGATCTCATGCGGCGCACTCAT
This sequence comes from Christensenella sp. UBA3792, assembly GCA_002369195.1. Classification (GTDB taxonomy): domain Bacteria; phylum Bacillota; class Clostridia; order Christensenellales; family CAG-138; genus UBA3792. Next base: position 5,533 of record DFEW01000071.1, on the reverse strand, counting down.
CGCCGTGGTATCCGCGATCACCGCAAGCGGTTTGTCGAGCGTTTTTACGGGAATCACGAACACGGAGTGTCCGTCGACGATCTCGACGTCGTACCGTTCGCCGTCCACGCGCATGTAATCGTACTTGTCGCTGCTCCATACGACCGTCAGCTTTGCGGTTCCGTCGCCGTATACATCGAGCCGTGCGGGGGAAGCGATCTTCGCCTTGCCGGTGCCGCCCGCAAGCGTGACTTCGACCGTATACGCGCCGGTCGCGGGCATGGACCGGACTGCGCAGCCGAGCGCCGCAAACAGCAAAAGCGCTGCAAGCGCGAGCGCAATCATTCTCTGTTTCATCGTTTTATCCTTTCAAAGCAAAAGGCGGCGCGGCATCTTTGCGGATCCGCCGTGCCGCCTTTTTTCTGGTTTTGTTTGTTCAAATTGCCGTTCAGTTCTGCGCGACGGGGTTGGTCACGCTTACCTTATGGTCAAACCATTTGCCGGACTTGCCGAGAATTGCAAGGTCGAAATCCTCGCCGATCACGGAAACCGGAATGTCGAAGCCGTAGACTTCTTCCGTGGTGCCGTCGTCGTAGGTGACGGTATCGACCGTCGGCTCAAGCAGAACGGCGCCGTCCTTCTGCGCGTCCTCCGCCGTTCCGACATACAGGTTCACGATCGACTTCGAAACGAGACTGACATGGATCACCATCTGTCCGTCCTTCACGGTCAGCACACCGAGGCCGTTGTTCGCCTCGTTGACATGGAACATCGAGCTGTCGGTATGAAACTCCGCCGAATAGACGCCGTCCGCAAGCGCGCCGGTCGTTCCCGCCGTCTGCGAATCGGCTGCCGGAGCCGCCGCTTCGATCGCCGCGCCGGTATGCTCGATGTACATCGCCTGGACTTCTTCGATCCTGCCGAGACCGGAGATGTTGCATTCGACGCCGTCGAAGTAACCGCTTGCAGCAAACTGCGACAGCCAGGATTCCGGATCGTCCGGATCCGCCATGTCGTTGTTCGCATGATCGCCCGCAACGACCATCAGCGGCTGCAGAGCAACGTGCTTATAGCCCGCTTCATGGACCCGCGCGATGATGTTCTCGCAGGAGGTTTCCTCCGGCTCGCCCTCGACCGTTCCGATGAACACATTCTTATAGCCGAGATCGTTCATCATGGTCTGCATCTGCGAGTAGGTGACCTTCGCCTTATGCGCGGTGCCGTGACCCATAAACACGAACGCCGTGCCTGCCGCTTCCGCTTCTTCGAGCGAAGCAAAGCCGTTCGCCGTCACCGCGTCGGCGACTGCCGCCTTCGCGACGCGCTCCTTATCGTTGTTGGTCACGCTTGCGTCCGCGCCGACCTCGCCCAGCAGCGGTTCAGCGATCTTCACGGTTTCGAACTTGTCCGAATAGATCGCGACCATTGCGCAGAGCTCATCGTATTCCGCGCCGTGCATCAGATGCGTCGGCTGTACGACGAGATGCTTCACGCCGTTTTCGACCGCGCGGTCGAGCGCCTGCTCCATGTTGTCGATGAACTCGCCTTCGCGCGCCTGCACGTGGTTGATGATGATCTGCGCGGTGAACGCACGTCTCACCGACCAGTCGGGATACGCTTTCTGCAGAGCCGCTTCGATGCCGCCGATGTCCATGGCGCGGCTTTCATTGAACGAGGTTCCGAAGCTTACGACCAGCAGTTCGTTTTCGCCGATCTCATCCGCGTTTCTCGGATCGTCGAGCGTCGCGTCGCCGGTGTCTCTGCCGAAGTAATCGGGATCGGCTTCCTCACCCTCGACGAGTTCCTTCTGCGCGTCGGTCAGCGCGTCCCACGCCTTCTTTGCCGCTGCGCACTGCGCATCGGTGTCCGCCGTACGTTCCTGCACATAGATCGCATCGATCAGCGCCGCAACTCTCGCCGCTGCCGCTTCGTCGCTTTCGCCGACGGGCGCTACGGAGAGGATCGCGGTCTTTGCGTGGGACACATAGATCGCTTCCACCGCTTCGATCCTGCCAAGACCGGAAATGTTGCAGTCGACCTTCTCAAAGTGACCGCTCGCGACGAACTGCGACTTCCAGGATTCCGGATCTTCCTCGTCCGCCATATCGTTGTTTGCGTGATCGCCCGCAACGACCATCAGCGGCTGCAGAACGACCTTGGTATAGCCCGCTTCATGGACCTTCGCGATGATGTTCTCGCAGGCGGTCTCCTCCGGCTCGCCCTCGACGGTGCCGATGAACACGTTCTTATAGCCGAGCTTGTCCATCTGCGTCTGCATCTGGGAATAGGTGACCTTCGCGCTGTGCGAGGTGCCGTGACCCATGAACACGAACGCGATGCCGTCCGCTTCCGCCTGCTGCAGCGTGTTGTAGCCCTCGGTTTGGACCGCATCCGCCACGGCCGCGATCGCGACCGTGCGCTTGTCCGCATTGACCTGAGAAGCATCCGCGCCGACCTGACCGAGAAGCGGTTCCGCAACCGTCACGGTCTCGAACTTGTCCGCATACGCTTCGACCGCCGCGCACAGCTCATCGTATTCCGCGCCGTGCATCAGATGCGTCGGCTGAACAACGAGGTTCTTCACGCCGTTTTCGACCGCGCGTTCCAGCGCCTGTTCCATATTGTCGATCTTCTCGCCGTCGCGCGCCTGCACGTGGTTGATGATGATCTGCGCGGTGAACGCACGTCTCACCGACCAGTCCGGGAACGCCTTTTCCAGCGCTGCTTCGATGCCGCCGATGTCCCAGGCGCGGCTCTCGTTGAACGATGTGCCGAAGCTTACGACCAGCAGCTCGTTATCGCCGATGCCGTCCTGATTTCTCGGGTTGTCCTTCGACGCGTCGCCGGTATCTCTGCCGAAGTAATCGGGATCGGCTTCCTCGCCCTCGACGAGTTCCTTCTGCGCATCGGTCAGCGCATCCCACGCGGCCTTCGCAGCTTCGCACTGCGCGTCGGTCTCTTCCGTGCGCGTTTGTACATAAATCGCGTCGATCAGCGCGGCGACACGATCCGCCGCTTCCTGATCCGTTTCTGCGGCATCCGCAGGTGTTTCCGTCGCAGCGGGCGTTTCCGCCGCGGGCTGCGCCGTCGGTTGTGCGGGCGTGTTCGGCGTGCCTGCGCACGCGATCGCCGCTGCGAGCATTGCGATTGCCAGAAGCATCGCTGCTGTCTTCTTCATGAATGATTCCTCCTTTTTCTTTCGGGACGATTTCCTTCCCGATGTATGTGATGCAGCTGCATCGTCAGATTCATCGGCACGAAAAAAGCTCTTCGCCGAAACGGCAAAGAGACTGCGTACAAAAGGAGCCCCGAAAGGAGCCGCGGTACGATCAATCCCTCGTGATCTGGAAAAAACTTTTCCCGTACCCGACAGGCGGCAGGTTTCCCGGCTTGCGGCATATGGCGCTGTCGCCTTCCCGATCGCTCAGTGGCTGCTTTCGCGTGACAGTGCCGATCCGCATACGGTGACGAGTTCGCACAGGCGTTTCACCTGTTTCCCTTTTACCCGCAGCGAACGCTGCGGCACCGACTGCGATTATTCAGTTCGCCTATATTATAGATTGGTTTTCCCTTTCTGTCAATCTTCGACGCAGAATATAAACCCGACCCGCAAAGCGCGCTTTGCCCGCCGTCCCTTTAAAGACGCGGCACGGCAAAAAAAGAGGACGTCCCGTTCGGGGCGTCCTTGCGATTCTTATGCCTTGGGCGTGTAGTGTACGTGCAGCAGCTCGTGCTCTCTGCCCTTTAAGACGGTGCCGTAGAGCTCCTTCATCAGCGGGTTGTCCTGCGAGCGCTTGATCAGCGAGACGCGGTCGGAGCGGTACAGACCGTCGCTGCGCTTGACGCGGTGACGCTGCGAGATGTAGGGCTGGCCCGCGCCGGAGATGCAGCCGCCGCGGCATGCCATGACCTCGACGAGATCATAGTGCGCGCGACCTTCCTTGATCGCTTCGATGACCTTCTGCGCGCTGCCGAGACCGCTGACGACGGCGATATGCAGCTCGCGATCGCCGAACGGAACGGTCGCTTTCTTGACCTGCTCCATGCCGCGCACGCCGGTATACTTGATCTGTTCGAGCGTGGTGCGCGTGCCGTCCGACGCGATCTTGCGAAGGACCGCCTCGGTGACGCCGCCGGTGACGCCGAAGATCACGCCCGCGCCGGACATCGAACCGAACGGCACATCGACCGATTCCGGTTCGAGCTCGTTGAACATGATGCCGGAGCGCTTGATCATGCGGATCAGCTCCTGCGTCGTGATCACTTCGTCGGTATTCGGGCCCTGTTCGGTCCTGAACTCGTCGCGTCTTGCTTCGAATTTCTTCGCCGTGCAGGGCATGAGCGCGACGTGATAGTGGCGTGTCTTGCCCGCAGGCAGGTTGTCCTTATAGTATGCCTTGATGACCGCGGCGAACATGCCCATCGGCGAACGGCAGGTGGAGATGTTCGGCAGCAGCTCGGGGTAGCGCTTTTCGGCAAGCTGCACCCATGCGGGGCAGCAGGAGGTGAACATCGGCAGCACGCCGCCGTTCTGCACGCGGTCGACGAACTCGTTCGCTTCCTCGATGACCGTCATGTCGGCGCCGGTCGCGGTGTCATACACCTCGTCGAAGCCCATGCGGTGCAGCGCCGCAACGATGCGTCCCATCGCGTTCTCGTCGTCGCCGAGACCGAGTTCCCTGCCGATGCCCACGCGCACCGCCGGTGCGATCTCGCAGGTCACGAAGGTCTTGGGATCGTCGATCATCTTCCATACGGTGCGCGTATCGTCCTTGACGATGATCGCGCCCGTCGGGCAGACCGCCGCGCATTGTCCGCAATGCACGCACGCGGACTCCAGGATCGGCTGACCGAACGCGGTGCTGATGGTTGCCGCGGATCCGCGATGCGCAAAGTCGATCGCGCCGATCTGCTGGATCTCGTTGCATTCGCGCACGCAGTCGCCGCAAAGAATGCACTTCGAGGGGTCGCGGACGATGCTGTATGAAAAAACGTCCTTCTTGTCCGCCGTACGGTTGTTTTCAAAGCGGATGTCGGTGATGCCGAACTGCACCGCAAGGTCCTGCAGCGTACACTTGCCGCTCTTGGGGCAGGTCGTGCAGTCGCGGCAATGGTTCGCGAGCAGCAGCTCCAGAATGTTTCTGCGATAGCGGAACAGCCGGTCGGTGTTGGTTCTGATCTTCATACCTGCCTTCGGCACGGTGGAGCACGCCGCCATCAGCCGGCCGCGATCGTCCTCGACCATGCACATCCGGCACGCGCCGTAAATGGACAGATCGGAATGGTAGCAGAACACGGGCAGCTTGATGCCGGTCTTGCTGATGACCTCCAGCAGGTTTCTTTCGCCCTCGATGAGCACGGGGACGCCGTTGACTTCCATCATATTCGAGATCTGCATGCTCAAAACTCCTCTCTGACGGCACCGAACGAGCAGTTCGTTTTGCACGCGCCGCACTTGATGCACTTCGATTGATCGATCGTGTAGGGGGATTTCAAAACGCCGCCGATCGCATCGACCGGGCAGTTTCTCGCGCACTTCGAGCATCCGCGGCAC
>DFEW01000020.1:24821-25035 GCA_002369195.1 Christensenella sp. UBA3792 | reverse complement strand
CGTCGCACTTGCGCATCAGGAGGTTGGTCGAGTAGACCGCCTCGAAGATGTCGTTGTGGCAGAACACCGTGATGCCGCCCTCGGATGCGCCGTCGAGCGTTTGCGCCCAGTCGGACAGACCCTTGTAGTCGTTGAAGTACGTTTTGCACTCCTTCTCAAGCTCCGGCATGTTCTTCTTGAACACATCCCACATCGTGAGGTGGTCGCCGAAGTT
>DFEW01000020.1:0-24757 GCA_002369195.1 Christensenella sp. UBA3792 | reverse complement strand
GAAGTTGATCCACAGCTCCGCCTTCTTCGCCTTGATGTAGGGGAGCAGATGTTTGGTCATCGCAAGGTACAGGTCGCCGCCCGCGCCCGCGCCGCCGACGGTCATCAGAAACCGCACCGGCGCGCCCGTTTCGAGCCGGTCGATGCGCTTTGCGCAGTCGTGCTCGATGTTCTCGACCAGCTCATGGTCGATGTAGTGACCGACGCGCACGAGCACGTCGTCGGGCATCGGCTTCAGCGCGGTCTTTGCAAAGCCGTTCATCTTCTTGTAGCCGAGGTAGGCGAACGGCGTCTGCACCGCGTGGATCGCGCCTTCCGCCAGATGCAGACCCATCGGCCAGTTGTCCGGAATCGCGTTGACGACGTGGGTGAGCCCCGCGTGCACCGCGCCCTGCGACGGCCAGACGTGTGTGCCGACGTACGGAACGTCCTTCGGAAGATCGCCGTACAGCGGCACGAGCAGCTCGGAGTTTTTCTGATCCTTCGCGTTATAGGTGATCTTGCGGAAGCCCTCGCTGTTCATCGGCTCCCACACGAGCTTGTTGAACAGTCCGATCTTCTGCGACAGCTTGGAACCGAGCGAATAGAGGTCGTTTTGCGAGCGGATCATCTTCGAACCGGTCGCGTCGAACGAGGCAAGGTCCATCCACACCGGCGTGCGCCCGAGCGCCTGCGCGCACGATGCGATCGCCATCGCGATGCGGTAATGCCCGAAGCCCATGCGGATGTTGCCGACGATCAGCGGGTCCTTCGGCAGCTCCAGCGGCTTGTCGGCAAGCACCAGATTCTGAATGCCGATCTCCTTGATCTGCGTGATCGGCTGAAGTCCAAGATGATAGGTCTTGTTCGTGTCGTCGCCGAACTTTTTCAGGAACTTTTCCTTGCTCTTTTCCGCCTGCTTTACGGTCTTTTCATCGATCGGATTGCCGAAAATAACGCTTGTTCTGTCCATTTCAGTTCCTCATCTTATTCAGAAAGGTTTTCCTTTGCGTGCGCCTCTTCGATGGTCTTCATGACCTTCTTTTCTTTATAGAAAGCAAGGATCAGCGCGCCAAGCGAACAGAACGCCACCGCAACGATCGCAATGATTCGAAGACCGAATTCGGAAGCGGTCAAATCGTTGCTGGTCAGATCCTGCTTCGTGCCGAGAATAGCAAGGGACGTGAATACCAGCATGGCGACGGACTGCCCCATCTTCATAGCAAATGTACGCGCAGCAAAGAACATGCCCTCGCGTTTTTCGCCGGTACGGATTGCGTCTTCTTCTGCAACGTCTGCAACGATCGCCTGCGGAATGATTCCAAGAAGTGCCATCGGGAACGACGCAATCACAACGATCAAAATGCCGGGAACGATGCCCTTTAGACCTGGGACGACGCCGATCAGTGCAGTTACGACATATGCAAGCGCCAAACCGAGAAAGCCTGTGATGACAAGCTTTTTCTTGCCGAACTTGGAAACGAGTTTCGATACGACCGGATAGAAGCATGCGGAAAGGACCGTCATGCCGCCGAGGAAGACCATCGAATACAACTCAGGCAACTCCATGGAGACCTTGACAAAGAACGGAAGCCCGGTCTGGAACAAGGTCAGTGCGATAAAGTATGCAATATCCGATGCGGAGAATTTCAAAAACTCTTTGTTTTTGAAGGTCTTACCGAGACTCTTGAACGCGTTCGTCTTGCTCGGAACAGCGTCAACGAATTCTTTTTCATTCAGTTTGAAGGTTGGGATCAGCATGCACACGAGCGCGATTGCCGACAGCACAATGAAGCAGATGCGGTAGCTCCATGCAAAGTTGTTTACCAAACTGCGAAGCGGCGCTGCTAGGACGAACGGAAGATACGCGATCATCGTGCCGAAGAAGAACGTCAGGGAAATCGCTGTGGAGATGTACATGCGGTCCTCCTGTGTCTTACCAAACTCAGAGATCAACGCATTGTACGGCGTGCAGTACATGGTCATGAACAGATAGAACAGAATCAGCGTTACAAGGATCCAGATCGTGTTGATTATGCTGATGTCTTTGACCGGTGCACAAAACACGAGCACGGCAATCACTGCAAACGGAATCGCTGCGCGCTTCATGAACGGAATGCGGCGCCCCTTCGGGTTTGTGCTGCGATCACTTAACGACGCGATCCACGGGTCAGTAACAGCATCGAAAATACGGCAGATGAATGCGATCAGACCGAGAACAGTCAGAATGCCGAAGACAGTCAGTCCCGGCGGAACATACTTGATCGCGCCGGCTTCGATATCGCCAGACGTCGGCAGATAGAACGTGACGAGCCATGCGTTAATGAGACCGCCGAGGATCGACCAACCGAGCTGACCGATTGCGAAGATCCACATCTCTTTCTTGGTAAGTCTTCTGGTTTTCATTGATTTCCTCCCATCATTTTTCGTACGGCAACAATGCCCCTCATGTCATCCGTACCAGTATACAAGTTCAGTATAATACAGAAATGCGTAAAAAGAAAGTACAATTTCAGAAAAACACCGAATTCATATCATTTGTCTATTCGATAGGAAAAACGCTATAATTTTACTTGTATTTTACGGAATCGGCGCAAATCGGGTTGAAATCCGCGCCGTTTTCTGTTACGATGATGATGGAGTATAAGGGGGAGGTTCGGGTTATGACGCTTGAAAACTGGCTTGGCATCGTCGGCGGCATCGCTATGTTCCTGTTCGGCATCAAGATTATGGGCAACGGGATCGAACGTCTGGCGGGCGCAAAGCTCAAATCGATTCTGGAAAAACTGACGACGAACCGCTTTTTGGGCCTGTTCATGGGCATGCTGATCACCGGCATCATTCAGAGCTCCAACGCGGTCTCCGTCATGACGGTCGGCTTCGTCAACGCGGGGCTGATGCCGCTCGAAAATGCGGTCGGCGTCATCATGGGCGCGAACATCGGTACGACGATCACCGGTCAGCTCATCGCGTTCAACATCGATATGTACGCGCCGATTCTCGCGTTTGCGGGCGTTATGGGCATGACGTTTTTGAAGAAGCGCCCGTACAGCGACGTGCTGTATGCGCTCACGGGACTCGGACTGCTGTTCATGGGCATGATGCTGATGAAGGAGCACATGCTCTACTTAAAGAACGAAGCGTGGTTCGTGAACCTCATCACAAACCTCGAAAACCCGCTGCTCGCGGTGCTCGTCGGCACGGTCATGACGATGGCGCTGCAGAGCGTATCCGCATCGGTCGGCGTTCTGCAGGCGATGGCGGCGTCCGGCGCGCTCGGGCTGCATCCGCTTGCGATCGCGGTGTACCTCATCTGCGGACAGAACATCGGCTGCACGCTCGTCACGGTCGTCGCGTCGTTCGGCGGCACGAAGGACGCGAAGCGCACCGCCTGCATCCATGTGCTGTTCAACGTGCTCGCGTGCCTCATCTGCATGCTGCTTCTGCAGATCTTCCCCGGCGTGATCGGGCTGATCGAGCGCATCTCCGGTACGGAAAACTACGCGCAGCAGCTTGCGAACGCGAACACGTTCTTAAAGATCGGCGCGACGATCATTCTGTTCCCGCTTTCGTCGCTGCTGATCAAGCTCTCGCGGCTGATCATCCGCGGCGAGGACAAGCTCGAAGGACGACGCCTGCTGCACATCACGGGCGGCAAGGACTTCGGCTCCTCGGTCACGGCCGTCGTTTCGGTCGAGAAGGAGACCGAGCGCATGTATGATCTGGCGATCGGCAACCTCAAGAAGGCGTACGCCGCGATGACCGCGCCGAAGAAGGGCGATCTGGACGACATCGGGGAGAACGAGGAGACGATCGACTTCCTGAACTCCGAGATCTCCAAGGCGCTTGTGGAAATCAACCGCAACGGCCTCGGCGAATCGGACGCGCGTTCGATCGACCGGATGCACCACGTGATCGTCGACTACGAACGCATCGGCGACCATGCGAACAACATCGCGGGGTATCTGCAGCTGATGCGCGAGCGCAAGCTGTCCTTCTCGGAGGAGGGCATGAAGGAAATCGCGCCGCTGTTCGAAAAGGTCATACGCATTTTGGAGGATGCGCATACCTGCATGGGCAATCCGCAGGTGCAGCCGCTTTCGGACATCGCTTCGCGCGAGCAGGAGGTCGACGATCTTGTGGACCTTTACGAGAACAACCACATCGCGCGGCTGACGGCGGGCAAGTGCTCCGCGGAGGTCGGCATGTTCTACGTCGAAGCGTTGACCGACCTCGAACGTATCAGCGACCATGCGCTGAACATCGCCGAGACCTCGAAAATCTGACGGCGCAGGAATCCCGTAGAATAACAGGAACAAGGTGCGGTTCGCGGCTTGCGGACCGCGCCTTTTGTAAATCCACAGCATTTTATACAACTATCACTTGCACACAGACGATATTTGCGATATACTATAATGAACTGTGATTCGAATGAATCCGACAAATGAATGGAGGAAACGTTATGAACAATTTTACGATCATGGCGGATACCACCTGCGATCTCGGCGAGAACTATCAGCAGGAATACGGCATCAAAGTCATTCCAGGGCATTTTGTAGGTCCCGATGAAACCGAATATATTTCGCGCCCGGCATGGGACGTCGGCTTTACGCGCGAGTCCTTCTATGCGGCGCTCAAGAAAAACCCGACCGGCTTCAAGACCTCTCCGCCGAGCGTGGGCGAACTGTTCGACGCGTTCTCGAAGGAAGCGGAGCAGGGCAATGACATCCTTGCGATTTCGATCTCCGGCGGCATGAGCGGCACGCAGAACTTCATGCGCGAGGCGCGCGAGATGACGCTGAACAAGTATCCCGAGCGCAAGATCGTCTGCATCGATTCGCTGCGCTTCGGACCGGGCTTCGGTCTGATGGTCGTTTACGCGGCGATGCACCGCGCGGCCGGCGAGTCGATCGATCAGGTCGCCGCATGGCTCGAGGAGAACAAGAACCGGTTCCATCAGGCGGGCTGGCTCGACGATCTGTCGTTCGTGGCGCGTCAAGGCCGTCTGACCCACGCGAAGGCGTTCTTCGGCACGCTCGCGGGCGTCAAGCCGATCGGCGAGTTCGACTACAACGGCATGACCACGGTGCTCGGCAAGGCGAAGGGCGCCAAGAAGGCGTACGAGATCCTGCTCGGCTACATCGAAAAGACGATCGAGAACCCCGAGGAGCAGATCATCTTCATCGCGCACACCGACCGTCTCAAGCAGGCGGAGCTCTATAAGGAAATGATCGAACAGAAGTTCCATCCGAAGGCGGTCTGCATCAACGGCGTGCATCCGGCATGCGGCGTCAACGTCGGACCGGGTCTGATGGCGGCATACTATGTGGGCAAGCCGATCTCCAAGGATCTGTCCGAGGAGCGTGCGATCATCGAATCGCTGTCCAAGGCGGACTGACGAACATACTGAGGTTGAGGGGGACAACGCAATGCGCAAACTGGATCGGAAATGGCAAATGCTGCTCTACGCGTGCAGCGGCTTCGGCGTCAATCTGCTGAACCTGATGATGGGATCGTATCTTTGCAGCGCGCTGCTGATCGGCGGCTTCAAGGGCAATGCGATCCTCTATCAGACCTATAACGGCAACAACCTCGTCATCGCGGGCGTCTGGGCGACCTTCGTGCTGATCGCAAAGATCATCGACGGCGTGATCGACATCCCGATGGCATCGTTCACCGACCGTCTGCAGACGCGCTTCGGACGCCGCCGTCCGTCGATCGTCATCGGTCTCGTCCCGATGATCGCGGCATACCTGCTGTTCCTCGTCATCCCGCATCCGCAGGGCGAATCGCTGCTCAACACGCTCTATTACGGCATCATCCTGTGCGTGTTCTACAGCTTCTATACGCTCACGATGGTCACGTACTACGCGACGTTCACCGAGATCGTCGAGACGCAGGACGAGCGCAACTTCATGAGCAACGTCAAGTCCGTCTGCGACATCTTCTACTTCATCATCGGCTACGTCGTCGTGCGCGCTATGCTGAACAATATGAACGTGCGCCTCGTCGCGCTCGTCGTGCTGCCGCTCGTGCTCACGATGCTGATCCCGCTCTTTATGATCAAGGAGCCGTCGACGAAGGGCAAGATCGTGCTGGACAACGGCACGCGCACGGTCAACCTGATCGAATCGCTCAAGTACACGTTCCAAAACCGCTCGTTCATCCTATGGATGATCGTGATCTTCTTCATGAACTTCGGCGTCAACCTGTTCCTCGGCGGCATCAACGAGTACTTCTCGTTCACGGGGCTCAACATGATCTTCATCATGGCGTGCTCGTTCGCGCCGGTGCCCTTCACGCTGATCCTCTATAACCGGATCATCAAGAAAAAGGGCTTCGGCTTCGCGTTCCGCTACGTGCTTCTGACCTACGGCGTGGGCATGGTCTGCATGTTCTTCGTGGGTCTGCTGCCTGCGACGATGAACACGCTTCGCACGGTGCTTTCGATCGTGTCCGGCATCATCTGCTCGTTCGCGGTCGGCGCGCTGTTCGCCGTCGCGTACTCGGTGCCGAGCCAGCTTGCCGCGGATGAGGAGAAGGAGACCGGCGTTTCGCACTCCGCGATGTACTTCGCGATTCAGGGCGTATTCTCCGGCATCGCAACCGGGCTTGCGCAGGGCGTGGTGCTCGTTGCGCTGAAGAAGGCGTCCGAGGGCAGGACGGGGCTTGCGGCGATGAGCTTTCTGACGCTGATCTGCGGCGTCGGCATGCTCGTTTCGTTCCTCTGCACGTTCCTGCTGCCGAAGCAGATCACGCGCATCGGGTTGGACGAACAGGACAAATAAACGGTTATTTACGATAGGAACTGCATGAACACAAGAAGAGTCAACGGACAGCTGTTCGAGAAAATGCTTCGCAACGGACTTGCGAACCTCAAGCAGCATCGGGAAGAGATCAATGCGCTGAACGTGTTTCCGGTCGCCGACGGCGATACGGGCACGAACATGTGCCTGACCCTCGAAAAGGGTCTCCGCTTTGCGCAGAGCAGCCAGGAGCTGTATCCGTATCTCAAGATGCTGTCGGAAGGGATGCTGTTCGGCGCGCGCGGAAATTCCGGCGTCATTCTGTCGCAGCTGTTTTCCGGCTTCTATCAGGAGCTTTCGCGCTGCGCGGCGGCGAATGTCGCCGACCTTCGCAACGCGTTCATCCGCGCCTATCGCGTGGCATACCGCGCGGTCGTGTGCCCGGTCGAGGGAACGATTCTCACCGTCGCGCGCGAGGGCATCGAGCGGACGCGCAGTCAGATCGACCGCAGAACCACGGTGGAAGCCCTGCTCTCGATCTATATTGCGGAAATGAAAAAGAGTCTCGCCGCTACGCCGGACCTGCTTCCGGTTCTGAAGGAATCGGGCGTGATCGACAGCGGCGGCGCCGGCTATATCTACATCGTCGAGGGCATGCTCAAGCAGCTGTACGGCGAGGAGCTGACCGACGCGATCCCCGTGCCTGCGGCGGAACCGGTCGAAAGCGCGGACGGCAGCGTCAGTCTCGAACTGTTCAACGAGAACACCGTGTTCGAGCACGGCTACTGCATGGAGTTCCTGCTCCAGCTGATGAAAGATCCGCAGTACACGCAGCGCTTCCGGCTCGACACGTTCATCGAGGATCTGCAGCTGTACGGCAACTCGATCGTCGCCACGCAGGCGGATCGGCGCGTCAAGGTGCATATCCACACGTTCAAGCCCGCCAAGGTCATCAAGGCGGCGCAGGAATACGGCGAGTTTCTGACGTTCAAGCTCGAGAACATGCACATTCAGCATGCAGAGCGCGAGCAGAAGCTGCTGGAAAAGAAGCCGCACCGTCTGCTGTCCGTGGTCGCGGTCACAAACGGCGAAGGCATGATCAAAACCTTTGAGGAGCTCGGCTGTGACGTCGTGCTCGACGGCGGTCCCACGATGAACACCGCAAGCGAGGAGTTCGTGACCGCGTTCAAGGCAATCGACGCGGACGCGATCGTCGTGCTCCCGAACAACAAGAACGTCGTGCGCGCGGCGGAGCAGGCGGTTGCGCTTGCGAATCTTGCGAACGTCACGGTGCTGCCGACCGCTTCGATGGCGGAGGGGTACTGCGCGCTCACGATGGACATGCGCGATTCCGAGGACATTCCTCTGCGCATCCGGCAGATGCGCGAAGGCGCGCAGAGCATTCGTTCGGTCTCGGTCGCGACTGCCACGCGCAACATCACGCGTGACGGCATATCGTGCGTTGCCGGACAGAGCATCGTGCTGGAAAACGACACGCTGCGTGCAGCCGACGACGACCCGTTCGAAGCGCTTGCGGCGGCGCTTCATGCGATCGAGGGGCTGGACGAGCGCGAATGCTGCGTCGTTTTCCTCGGCGAGGACGCGCCGAACGCGGACGAGGATCGTCTGACCGCGCTGCTCGAGGACGTCAATCCGATGATCGAGGTCACCTGCATCCGCGGCGATCAGCATATCTACCGCTGGCTGCTGGGCATCTTTTAAGGAGGAACCATGCAACCGTTCTGGATCGTATTCTGGTGTGTGCTTGCCGCGGCGTTCGTGTTCGGACTGCTGCCGTTCCTCATCATGGGCGCGGTGCTGTGGTGCAAGCTGCTCGTGCGCACATCGAAAAAGAAGTGGGGCAGGGAATGCAGCATTCCCGACGACGAGGAATATCGCCGCATGTTCGACATCGGCATTGCCTGGGATGCGAAGCATCGGGCGTGCAAGCGGCCGGTCGAGATCAAAAGCGGACGGTTCCGTCTGGTCGGCGAGTACTTCGACTTCGGCTGCCGCCGCGCGGTGATCATCATCGCGGGACGCATGGAATCGCTGCTCTATTCGTACTTTTTTGCGGAGCCGTACCGCGCAGCCGGCTATAACGTGCTCGTCATCGACAACCGCGCGCACGGCGAGAGCGACGGCGTCATTTCCTCGCTCGGCTACCGCGAGTACAAGGATATTCTCAACTGGTCCGCGCTGCTGCACGACACGCTCGGCAACGAAACGGTGTTCCTGCACGGCATCTGCATCGGCTGCTCGACGGCGCTGTTCGCGCTGACAAGCCCGAAGTGCCCCGACTATCTGGTCGGCATGGCGGCGGAGGGCATGTACAAAACCTTCGGCGTCTCGCTCGAAAAGCATTTCGAGGAGCGCAATAAGCCGATGTTCCCGCTCGGATACATCACGATGTTCTATCTGTGGCTGTTCGGCGGCGCAAACGTCATGACGGACGGACCGTACAAGCGCATCACCGGCATGCATAAGCCGCTGCTGATGCTGCACAGCGAGGAGGATCCGTACTCGGTGCCGCAGTATGCGCAGCAGCTGTTCGACTCCTGTCCGTCGAAGGACAAGCGCATCGTGTGGTTTCCGCACGGCGGACACTCGCGGCTTCGCATCGTGGATATGGAGCGCTACGACGCCGAAATCCGCGCATTCTTAACCGACATGGATCGGAAAACCATCGGACAAATTGCTGAAAAGCATTTGTAATACAAAACAACAATGATAAGGAGAACAACAATGGACAAAGAAAAACTCTCGACACAGTCTCTGGTATTCGGTATTCTGAGCTTGCTGTTCACCGAGTGCAGCATTCTCGGCATCATCTTCGGCGCAGTCGGCAAGAGCAAGGCGAAGAAGTTCGCACAGCTCAATGACGGCGTTGTTACCGGCAAGGCGAAGGTCGGCAAGATCCTTTCCACGCTGGGTCTCGTATTCAGCATCATCTGCCTCGTCGTGACCGTGATCCTCGTTGTCGTAATGGTAACGAATCCGGCGTTCCGTCAGCAGATGAGTCAGGTATACGGCTTCTGATCTTGTCAAACGGCATGCTGAGATAATCAGCTAAAGCACATAAAAGCGCCTGCAGGCGCTTTTTTTTTGTACGCTGTTATTGGTAGATCTGCATGATGTTGCCGTTATCCCAATGCCATTCCATGATCCGCGCAGGTTCGCGGTAGGAGGGGTAGCGCCTCAGATAGCTGAGCAGCTCGTGCGCCTGCCGGTCGATCACGTTCCTGCGCACCGGATCGGTTTCCTCCTCCTTGCGCATCGCGAGAAGACACACGAGCTTGTCGATGCAAAGCCCCTCCGCAAGCGCGATCTGCTCGAGCCGCGCCTTTCCGTGCCGCACCGCCGCTGCGATCTCGTAGGAAAAGAAGCTCAGCGCCGGAATCTTCGAAAGATAATACTCCGCCATCGCGTCCTCGCCGAGCCCCGCGCACGTTTCCGCAAGGATGCGGTACACGTCGATGCGAATCTCGTCCTCCTGCGTCCACGTCAGAAGCCGTTCGCCGATCTCCAGAATCTCCGAACTGCGCCGGTGATCGCCGTTTTGCTCCTGAAGGGCGTACAACAGGCGAACGAGCAGCAGGTCGCTGTTCGGATAGCGCTCAAGAGCGCTCTTGAGAAACGTTTCCGCCTGATTCGGGTCGCCTTGGCTCTGTTCCTCGCATTCGTCCAAAATGGCGTTGATTTGCGCTGTCACGCGACGCTGTTCGAAGTCCAGCAGCTGATCGAGCGAGACGTTGAAGTAAATCGCGATCCGCGGCAGCAAGTCGATGTCGGGGGAGGAGGCGCCGGTTTCCCACTTGCTGACCGCCTGCGACGAAATATGCAGATAGGAAGCAAGCGATTCCTGCGTCACCTTGCGCTCTTTTCGCAGCAATCTGATCTTTGCGCCGATGTGCATCGCGATTCTCCTTTCCGATTCGGGGTCATTTGTATTATAACTGAGGACCCCAAAAAAGGCAATATCAAATATCGGTTAAAAATACAACCAGCAGTTGGGAAAAGAAGGGAATATAACAGGGGTAAACGGAGCAAATCGGCGTTCGAAGGGGGCAAAAAAGGGGTTTTGGAGGGATTTCCTTGCGCAAAACCGCGCAGCATGGTATACTGACGGCGACAAAAACGAGGAGGAAATCGACTATGTTTTGCGAAAATTGCGGCGCACAATTGCAGGAGAATGTAAAGTTTTGTCCCGAATGCGGTGCGCCGGTCGCGGCTTCCGGCGTTCAAATGCAGCAAATGACGGAGCCGCAAAGGCAAACGAGCGGGGAAACGGTCGCTGCACCGGCATCCGACAACGGCTTTTCCAAGGCGCTGACGCTGTTTATCTTCGCCGACGTCGGCGCGGTACTGGGCTGGATTCCGTATACGTGCCTCATCGGGCTGGTGTTCAGCGCGATTGCAAGGGGTATGGCGCGCAGATTCGTCAATGCGGGATATCAGATCGGCGGGCAGAACCTGACCGGAAAGGCGAAGGTCTCCGGCATCTTCGCGCAGATTGGCAGGATCGTGTCGCTCGTCGGGCTGATCGTCAGCATCGTCGTATGCGTGTTCACACTGCTGTTCATCGCCCTGTTCATCTTCGGAATTGTGACGAAAAACAACGGAATGTATTGAGAATCCGACGCATAAATTGCCCAAAAAACCGTTGCGACGGCGCTTTTGGCATGCTATAATCAATCCGAATTCTTGCAAAGGAGGAAACTTGCAATGTTCTGCCAAAATTGTGGAACTTTGTTGGAAGAGGGCGTCAAATTCTGCCCCAATTGCGGCACGCAGGTCGTCGTTCCGAATGTCGTCGAAACGGTCACGCAGGCAGCTGAAGAGCCCGTAAAACCCGTTGAGGAGACCGTAAAAGCCGCGGAGGAACCCGTATACGCGCAGCCGCAGGCACCCGTCTACGCACAGCCGCAGGCGCCGGTCTATGAAGCGCCGGTCGTACAGCCGAAACAGGCGGATTCTCCGCTGTCCAAATCGATTCTGGTATTCGGCATTCTGGGCATCGCGTTTGCCTGCTCGTTCTACTTCAGCTTTCTCGGCATCATCTTCTCGGCGATCGCCAAGGGAAAGGTCAAGAAGTACGTTGCGGAGGGCTATACGCTGTCCGGAAAAGCGAAGGTCGGAAACATCTTGGCGACGGTCGGTCTGATCCTCGGCATCGTGCTGACGGTGATCGCAGTTCTGGCGCTGGTTTTCGGCGTCATTCTGGGCGTTTCGAACGGAGGCAGCTCGGTCGGTTACTACTATTGATCCGCATCAAAAAACTCCCCGGTTTCGGGGAGTTTTTTTCGTTTACAGGCAGGCGTCGAAGAAGGCGAGTACGGCGTCCAGAAATGCCGGATCGATGCTGTTGTACCGTGCGCGGTCGATCGATTCGACCGATGCATCCGACATAGAAGCGCGGTAGGAAAGCGCGTCGGGGGAGAGCCATAGGTCGGAATGCCCGCCGTCCCACAGAAGGCACGTCGCGTTCGGATCGGTGATCGCATCGGCGTGCAGATACAGCGAATCGTCGTTCGGGATCACGGCGTCTTCGCTTGCACCGACGATCAGCACGGGAACGTCCGTTTCGTTGATGCGCGCGCTCGCGCTTTCGTTGGCGTCCGCACCCGCTTCGATGCGGTTCCAAAGCGCCAGAAACGGGCGCTGCAGCTCGCTCAGGTATCCCACGTACGGCATGGCGGTGTCGCACATCGTGTCGATCGGATCGTCAAACGCGCAGAGAATTGCCGCCGCATCGGCGCGTTCGAGCAGCGCGGCAGCCGCGTAGCCGCCGGAGCTGTGACCGTACAAAAACACCGGAAATCCGGCATATTTGCTCGACGCAAGCCAGTCGAGCGCGGCCTCCAGATCGTCGCGCGCAAACGACACGCTTCTGCGTGAATCGCCCTCGCTCGTGCGGGTGCCGGTGCCGTCGAATACGAATGCCGTATAGCCGTTTTCGGCGAAGTATTCCGCCTCCGCAAAGTGCGCGTCCATGCCGCTGCGCATGCCGTGCGAGATGACGATCACGCCCTTGCCGCCGTCGCCGATCATAAGCCCGTTCAGCGTGTTTCCGTACGCATGGAAGGCGACCGGCTCGACCGGAACATGCAGGTCGTTTACGGTCAGATCGGTGGGGCAGAACGTGTCGTAGCGGGCGTAGAAAACGCGGAAAAAGAGCCCGACGGCGCAGAATGCGAATACCGCGTGAAACAGCAGCACCCCGCAGAAAATGCCAAGCACGATGGCGACGATCCGGCTCTTTTTCATCGAAAATCCTTTATCCTTCGTCAAATTTTATCGGTTTCCCGTTCAATTACCTGCCGGAACTGCGTTTCGTACAGCTCGCGATAGGTGCCGTTCAGGGCCAGCAGCTCGTCGTGCGAGCCCTGCTCCGCGATCACGCCGTCGCGCACGACGAGGATCCGGTCCGCCTTCAGAATCGTCGAAAGACGGTGCGCGATCACGATGCTCGTGCGTCCCTCCATCAGGCGCTCCAGCGCGCTCTGAATCGCGCTTTCGGAGATCGAATCGAGGGCGGAGGTCGCCTCGTCGAGGATCAGGATCCGCGGGTCCTTCAGGATCACGCGCGCGATCGAAAGGCGCTGCTTTTCGCCGCCGGACATCTTGAGACCGCGGTTTCCGACGATCGTATCGAGTCCGTCGGGCTGATTCGCCAAAAACTCTTCTAAATTCGCGCTTCTGCACGCCTCCCAAAGCTCCTCTTCGGTGGCGGTTTCCTTCGCGTACAGGAGGTTTTCGCGGATCGTACCGTTGAACAGGTACGAATCTTGTGTGACCACGCCGATGCTGCGGCGCAGGTAATCGAGGTCGATCTCGCGCACGTCGGTGTCGCCGATCTTCACGCTGCCCGCATCCACGTCGTAGAGACGGGGAAGCAGGTTCACGATCGTCGATTTGCCGGAGCCGGACGGTCCGACCACGGCGTACATCTTGCCGGCGGGCACGGTGAAGTCGATATCGGTCAGAATCTGCTTTTCGGGCGTGTAGGAGAACGCGACGTGTTCATAGCGGATGTCCGCACGCTTCACCAGAGGCCGTTTAGCGTGCTCCGGCTGCCTGATAGAGGGAATCATATCAAAGTAGTCGAAAATGCGCGTAAAGAGCGCGAGAGAGCGCGTAAAGTCCACGTGGATGTTCAGCAGCGACTGGATCGGGCGGTAAAGGCGGTTGATGAGCGCCACGCTCGCCGTAATCGTGCCGACGGTGAGGGTCGGATCGGACTTGGTGATGATGAAGTATCCGCCCGCAAAGTAGATGAGCAGCGGCCCGAGCTGCGTGAACATGCCCATCAGCACGCGGAACCACTTGCCGCTGCGCTGCTCCTTCATCGCAAGCTTGGTGACTTCCTCGTTGACGTCGTGGAAGCGCTGCATTTCGCGCTTCTCACGGGTGAACAGCTTGACGAGCAGCGAACCGGAAACGGACAGCGTTTCGTTTACAAGCTGGTTCATTTCGTCGTTTTTCGCCTGACTTTCGGACAAAAGCTTCCAGCGCGTGCGGCCTGCGGAGCGCGTCGGCAGGATGAGAAGGGGGATCACGACGATGCCGACCAGCGCGAGCTGCCAGCTCATCGTAAACAGCGCGACGAGCGTCGTTACGACGACCGCAATGTTGCTGACGATGCTCGACAAAGTGCCAGAAATCACGCTGCTGACGCCGGAAATATCGGAGTTCATGCGCGTGATGATGTCGCCCTGCTTTTCGCTCGTAAAGAACGAGTGCGGCATGTGCTGCAGATGGTCGTACATCTGGTTTTTCATGTCGAAAATGATCCGGTTGCTGATCCACGCGTTGATGTAGCTTTCGAGCACGCCGATCACCTCGGACAGCGTCAGCGTCAAAAACGCCGCGATCAGCAGCTCGATGAGCAGCTTCATATTGCGTCCGACCAGCGCTTCATCGACGATTTTACCGGTGATGATGCTGGGCAGAAGGCCTACGCCCGCCGAGACCAGAATCGCTAAAAATACGAGCAGAAACTGGAACCAGTAGGGCTTCAGGTAGGACAGAATGCGCAAAATGAGCTTGCCCGTCACCTTCGGTACGGACTGCTTTTCGTCTTCGGTCAGAAATCCGCGCGGGTTCATCGGTCCCATCGGTCCCGGCATATGCGTTCCTCCTTTACGGTGCTTTGATCAGATCGCGGATGATTTCACCCGCCAGAACGAGTCCCGCAACGCTCGGCACGAACGCGCAGCTTCCGGGCGTCTGCCGCTTGCTGCACGGGTCGAGGTCGGGGTCGGACGGCTCCTCGGAGAACGGCACGATCGGCATCTCCTCGGAGTATACGACCTTGAGGTGGGGGATGCCGCGCTTTTTGAGTTCGCGTCGCATCACGCGCGCAAGCGGACACACGCTCGTCTTTTGAACGTCCGCGACCTTGAATGCCGTCGGATCGAGCTTGTTGCCCGCGCCCATGCAGCTGATGATCGGCACGTTCGCCGCGTGCGCCTGCTCGGCAAGCGACAACTTTCCGGCGACGGTGTCGATCGCATCCGCCACGTAGTCGTATTGTTTAAAGTCAAAATTGCATGCAGTTTCATCTGTATAAAAATACGTAAATGTATGCACGACAGTTTGCGGACAAATCGCCTTGATCCGCTCGGAAACGACCTCCGTCTTGAGCCGTCCGATGTTCTCGTGCGTGGCGTAGAGAAGGCGGTTCAGGTTGGTGAGGGAGATGCGGTCGTTGTCGATGAGATCGAGGGTGCCGACGCCGCTTCGCGCGAGCGCCTCCACAACATAGCTGCCGACGCCGCCGAGCCCGAACACCGCAACGCGCGCGCGCTGCAGCTTCTGCATGCCCGCTTCGCCCAGCAGCAGTCTGGTCCTTGAAAACTGGTCCGTCATAGGTTTCTCCATCATGATTTCATAATATATTATCATACAACGACAATGCGTGTGCTGTCAAGAAAGCGGGGAAAGAAAAAGAGCCCGAAAGGGCTCTCAGTAGATGTGCGTTTTTGCTGCTTGCGACGGATCGGGATCGATCTCGATCACGGTGTAACCGCATGCGTTGATGATGCGCGTGCTGCCGTAGGTGCGTTCGCGCGGGATGCCGTAGCGCAGGTGGACGTGTCCGTGCGCGAGAATGCGCGGCTTCCAGCGGTCGAGCATCGGAACGAATGCTTCGAACCCGCGATGCGCGTAATCCGTGTCGTCGCCGTGCTCGTGCGGGGCGGCGTGCGTCAGCACGATGTCGACGCCCTTGTGGAGCCGCACGCGCAGGTTGAGCTTGCGGATGCGCCGGCGCATCTGCCGCTCGGTGTACTGATGCGGTCCGCGGCTGTAGACGGCGCTGCCGCCGAGCCCGAGGATGCGCAGACCGTTGACGGTCACGAGCTTGTCCTCGATGCAGTCGCAGCCCTCCGGCGGATGCACCTCGTAGCCCCCGTCGTGATTGCCGTGCACGTACAAAAGCGGCGCGTGCGCCATCGTCACCAGAAAGCTCAGATACTCCGCGTCGAGATCGCCGGCGGACAGAATGAGATCGAACCCGTCGAGCCGTCCCGGGCGGTAATAGTCCCAAAACAGGGGCTCCGGTTCGTCGGAAAGCAGCAGGATTTTCATAGGATCGGCCCGTCCTTTACCGGCGGAATCGCGTCGCGGTAGACGCCGATCAGCCGCACAATGCCTTGCGAAATCGGCAGGATCGAAGAGAACGGGGGAATCTCGCCCTCGACGGTATCGGACAGCCAATCCATGTGCAGGATCTCTTCCGGCGAGAGCCAGCGCTCGCCATCGTTGCGCACGATGCCGTCCTGATCCGACATGACGCGGCGGAACGGATCGAGCCGTCCGTCGATGATCGACTGCTTCAGCACGTTCGCAAGCGTCTTGACGCCCTCCGCCAGCTTGTCGGCGTAGGTGATGCCGATGACCCCGCTCTTGAGTCCCCACCAGTAGTTGACCGCGGCGCGGCTGCCGTTCGCGCGCTCGTCCTCCCAATGCCCGGTCAGGATGTCGCTGAGCAGCTTCTCGTAGAACGCGCCCCAGTTCCAGTATGGCGCGGCAAGCGCTTCGAGTGTGCCGTCCTCACGAATGCGGACGAGCCCGTACGGCGGCTGCGGCTTCTCCGGCGCGAACAGCTCGTGATTGGAAATCACATCGACGCCGTCCTTGACGAGCGCCGCGAACGGATCGCTTTCCACGCACGACCAGCGCAGCTTCACGACGGCACGCGGATTGACGAGCCGCGCACCGAGTGCAAACGCATTGATGCTGGCGGGCACGCCGTAGGTCGGCGCCGCCGCGACGTAGCCGATCCGGTCGCTGTGCGAGCACGCACCGGCGATTACGCCCGCGAGAAATTTGCTCTCATAGATGCGGCTGTAATAGGTGCGCATGCCGGGGTAGGGCATGTCGACCGAGCAGTTCAGGATCTTCACGTTCGGATGCGCGGCGGCGGCTCTGCGGCAGTTCGCGATTAGCGAAGCCGTCGTTGCAAACACCACCTGCGCACCGTCGGCAATCGCCTGCTCGAACAGCGCATCGGCGCTGTGCTGCGCGTCTACCACGTACGAACGCGTCTTGACCCGGTCGTCCAGCGCTTGTTCGACATACGTTCTGCCGACCTCGTGCGCGCGCACCCAGGGCGAGGTTTCGGGTGAATACTCGTGTATAAACGCTGTATAAAGATGCGTCGGAAGAAACATCGCATCGTAGATTCTGGTCAGCATTCCCTTGCCGGAAGGCGCCGTTTCGGTCGCGACGCTGACGCCCGCGTTCGGGGCTGCGGTGCTCGTTTTGAGCGATGCAAGCAGCTGTTCCTCGGTCATCGATTTGAGATCGTCGAGCGTGTAGGCGGACAGCCAGGCAAGAAATGCGTCCGATGCGGTCATGCCTTCGGGCAGCGTCCAGCGCTTGATCGACTCGCAAAACAGCGTAAAAGCGGACTGCACACGCTGCCGATCCTTGTCAGACCAAACGGTATCCGGTTCAAAACCAAGCTCAGCAATCAGTTTCTTGTACTGTCCGGGCTTCGAAAAGCGGATCGCGTACATGTGGCTGAGGTGGTAAAACTCTAAAAACTCGTAGTATTGACGCGTTTCGGGATCGTCGGAATACGCCGGAACGATGCGCAAAACGGACGCCGTAACGGTCGGCGCGTCGAACGCGCGCAGCACGGAAAGGCGCTTGTTGCCCTCTTGTACGTAGAAGGTGCCGTAGTATTCGAAGCAGCGGATCGGATCGCGAATGCCTTCGCTGAGGTGTGCTTCACAGAGCGCGACCCACTTGACGCCGAACTCGGAATCCATGTCTAAAAGGGGCATAAAATCGGTCGAAAATGCGGTGCGCCGACCGGCGTTGACGATGCCTTCGATGCGATCGATCGGCAGGGTGCAGATGCCGATTTCGATGCGTCCAGCGATCGGACGCCCGTCGAGAATCTCATCGAGCACCTTCGGATAGGGATAACGACCGTGCTCCACGTCGTCACGATAGGTTTTTATGCCGCGCTTATGGGCGATTTTATAGGCCTCAATTGCCTCGGTTCTGCTCAATTTTGAGGGAACTCCTTCCTATTATATATGTACCCCGTACGGAGCGCATCTTTATGATGCGCGCATTGTAGCACGCGCGGTTCCAAAAGTCAAGAACGGATATACGAGCATTCTTTCAGGAATATTTATATTTTGGTGAATCCTGTTTTTTCTCTTGCATTTTGGGCAGAGTTCGCGTATAATACGTACAACTTCACAGAGAGCACGCCAATATAGGTTCGGATAAACGGCCCGAACGTTTCTACCGCGGCGCCACAGCTGCGACTATTGGGTTCGGATACACGCATCGCGGTGCGCGTATTTGCGATATTGGCAGCAGGAATCTGCTGCAATTTTATTTTTCGGAGGGGATTATGCAGGAACTCAAAGAACGCATTCTGACGGAAGGCAAAGTACTGCCCGGGGACATCATCAAGGTTGACGGCTTTTTGAACCACCGTGTCGATTGCGCGCTGATGGCGCGGATCGCGGACGAATTCGCCAAGGTTTTCGACATCGACAACGTGGATCTGCTGCTGACCGCGGAAGCAAGCGGCATTGCGCTGACGGCAATCTGCGCGTTGCGCTTCGGAAAACCGATGGTTTATGCCAAGAAGGCAAAGAGCGACAACATCGAAGGCGGACTGTTCACAAGCGAGATCTTCTCATACACCTATAAGAAAAAGGTCACGCTGCTCGTGTCCAAGGACTGGATCCAGCCCGGCATGCGCGTACTCGTGATCGACGATTTCCTTGCCCGCGGTGAAGCGCTGCGCGGTCTGTGCGACATCGTCAAGCAGGCGGGGGCGGAGCTGGTCGGCATCGGCTGCGCAATCGAAAAGGGCTTCCAGGGCGGCGGCGATCGGCTGAGAGCGGCGGGTGTCAACCTGCATTCGCTGGCGATTCTCGACTCCGCAGAACCCGGCAATATCGTTTTCCGCGACGAAGAATAATCAAATCATCGAGCAAAGAGCAGTTCCAATCAACGGAACTGCTCTTTTTTGCGCAAAGTAACCGGTGCTTTTGATTCCTTTTTTGATGAACGCAATGGTAGAATGGTACCATCAAAGAGGATGCAGGCCGCAGAACATGCACGCGGCTGCGGATTTATATAAAAAGGAAGAAACAAGCATGGAACACTTCAAAAAAATCCAAGAAAATCGACGAAAACGCTTGCGATTGTTGACGAAACCGTGTATAATGTATGATGACTTATAGGATAGAGTAATTCGGATGCATGCGGTCTGAAGGCAAAATGCGGATTCGACATCGTAAGATGCGGATTCGACGAAATCTCACAAAACGCTGATGCGTTGTGATATAGTAAGCTTATCAAGGACTGTAACAATTTTCAAACAGACTGACAGAACGGAGGAAAAAGACATGACAAAGCTGACCAACAACCTGTTCGGCAAGCGTTTCTGGGCAGTGCTCGTCGCGATCCTGATGATCGTGCAGCTGCTCCCGGTTGCGGCAATCGCGGACTACGTTGAGCAGACGGATGAGGACGGCACCATTGTCGACTTCGTCTCGAACAGGGGCTATGACGGCGGCATCGACGTCGATACGGTCGAGCCTGCGAAGGGCGAAGGCACGGTAGCGCCGATCGGCAACGCGGGCGGCTCGTTCGAAGGTGGGGAAGAAATCGATCCCATCCTTCCGGTGGTTCCGGTAACGGGCGACGAAGAACCCGAAGAACCGGCGGATCCGGCCGAGCCCGAAGAACCTGCGGAAGAACCGGAAGAACCGGAAGAACCGGCAGAGGAGCCGGAGGAGCCGGTCGAGCCGGAAGAGCCGGAAGAACCCGCAGAAGAACCGGAAGAGCCGGCAGAAGAACCGGAAGAGCCGGCAGAAGAACCGGCACAGGCGGAGAGCTTCACCGTTGCGTTCGCAGCGGAGGACGGCACTGCTTTGCTGACCGTTGAAGTCGAACCCGGTCAGGCGATCGGCGAGCTGCCGGAAGCACCTGCGAAGTACGGCTACACCTTCCTCGGCTGGTTCGATGCAAACGGCAACAAGGTCACCGTGGAAACCGTAGTGTACGGCACGATGGTCATCACGGCGCGCTACGAGATGAACATGCCGACGCAGGGCTTCTCCGCAACCACGTCCACCGGTATCAAGGTGTACGCGTTCGCGGATGAGGGCGTCTTCCCGGCAGGCACCACAATGCGCGTACAGGACCTCGGCACGCCGGTCGCCATGAACCTCGCCCGCGAGATGTACGGCGATAACGTCACCGACGCAGCGGCGGTCGACATCACCTTCTTCGACGAGAACGGCAACGAAGTGCAGCCGCTCGATCAGCAGAAGGTTCTGGTCCGCATTGTCCTGAACCGCGAACTCGAAGGCGAAAACTTCAACGTCGTCCACTTCGACGAGAAGGGCACCTTCACCGAGGTCGGCAATGCGAACGCATCGAACGCTTCCTTCGAGACCGGTTCGTTCTCCATCTACATTGTTGTCGCAACCGGTTTGGACGCGCGTCTGAAGGTCGTCTTCCACAGAGCCGACAACACGACTTCGGAACAGTGGATCAACAAGCGTCAGCTGGACAAGATCAATCAGTATATCTTCGATCCGGGCGCAGGCACTCCCGAAGGCGCGTTCTTCAAAGGATGGACAACGGAAGAAGAGTATACGGCCGCAACCACTGCGATGACCATTGCGGACGTCCGCAAAGATATTACCCAAAGACTGAATGAGGGAATTACGGACGGTACCACGGTAGACTACTACGCCATGGTTTTCGATTCCTATGTCATCACGTATTTGGACGAGGACGGCATTACGATCAAGAACGATCAGGTGCTGTTCCCGGCCAATAGTGAGACTTCGCATCAGTATACCGTCAGCTTGACCTACGTACCCAAATCTGCTTACGATCCCGTTTCCGGCGCTTCCCGTGAGTTCGGCGGTTGGCAGCAGCTGAGCCCAGAAGTCCCGGGTGAGATGGTGATCTATCAGAATGACGACCAGTTTGAGCTTTCTACTGACGTCATCCTCAAAGCGACGATCAATACCGGTTACTGGCTGAGCTTTGACGCCAACCTGAACAATGCGACCTTCACCGGTCCTGTGTTCGCTGCGTTCGAAAACGGTCAGCCCGGCAAACCCGAGCGTCCTTCGCCCGATCCTACCTGCCCGGGTTACACCTTCGTAGGTTGGTACACCGGTACGCCCAAAGGCAACGGTCAGATCGAGGATGCGGAATTGTTTGACTTCAATCAGCCGCTGACCAAGACCATGAAAGTGTACGGTATGTGGACCGTGAACACGACTGCGAGATACAACGTTATCATCTGGCAGCAGAATCTTGACGGCGAAACATACGACTATAAAGAGACCATCACCGTCAATAACCATACCGTCGGTACGAACACTTACGAGATCACGAAGAGAAACAGCGACGCGACGGCTCGTATCAATACCAGCAATACCCAGTATACGGATAAGTCCTATACCGGTTTCCATGTCGGTACCATTGACGACCAGAAAGCGGTGCAAGCAAACAACACCACCGTTATCAACGTCTATTTTGACCGCAATGAGCACACGCTGACATTCCGTGAAAGTTGGAATGGTACGGTTTATAAGACGATCACTGCGTTGTACGGTCAGAACATTAAGGATGAATTCCCGATTACAACAAATGCAAACGATCGTTGGAGTCCGCAAAGCAGCAACACTTTCAAACAGGTTTTGGTATACATCGATGTGATGCCTGATGAAGATGTTGTATTCTATAGGAATCAGAGCAGCTATAGCACAAAAACGATTCACTATATGATCGAAGCGCTTCCGGGACAGACGGCAACCAGAACTTACAACGGAACCGGATTTGTTGAATATGCAGAGGTACAGGCGAGCTATAACTTCTTTACGGAAGCGGAAGATTACATCAGTCTTGATGGTTTCGTAAAAGGTAATGCAACGACGCCTGCCTATCAACCGCAGGCATACACAAACAATACCGGCACCCACCCCGTAGGAAGCCCGAGTGCAACCGGCAGTAGAGTCTGGGAAAACAGCAATTATAGACACATTTACGTGTACTATATCCGCGAACTGTATACGATCGAGTATGAAGACGGTACCTTCTTCGAACTGCAGTGGAACGGCGCGAAAAAGGAAGTTCCTCTGGTAGATCCTCCGGTATCGCAGAATATTACTACAAAGACCGGCATCAAGTATCAGTTGGATATCAATAACGATACCTACAAGTTCACGCCTACCAAGAATGAGTATGTGTTTGCTGGTTGGTATAAAGATGTCAACTGCACGGAAGCCTATACCTTCGATACGATGCCTTCACATAACTTCAAACTGTATGCGAAGTGGTTGGCGAAGGTCTATAACGTAATACTTGTTCCCAACGACAGTACGGATGATCCGATTCGGTTTGTGGACAGTACACAGAGCAGAAGCTTCTATGTGGACTGCAACGAGCTGATCGCCGATATGTCCGGCGCAGAGCGTAACTACTGGGATCTGGTCGGTTGGTATACGGATGCTGAATTCACCCATGCCTATGACTTTGCGGTTATCCCGATCAACGACGCTTACGTTAGTCAGTGGGGCAATCCGGATTATCGTGAATCCGATTGGGAGGCTACGTACGGTCAGATCACGCTGTACGCCAGATGGCGCAACAAGCTGATCGGTTCGGACGGCATCAAAGTTGAATACGATATTACGGAGGACGGCAAAGAAGGTACTGCTCCGACGGACAACAGCAAGTATGTTGATCTGGCAGAAGCAATTGCAGCAAGCGCATGCGCACCGAATGACGAAGAGACCTATGTCTTCAGCCATTGGAGCGTGCAGCACTGGAATGGCAGCGCATATGAAGATTCCGGTGTGAATGTATACCCCGGCGAGACCTTTGATGTCAAGATCGATGATGCCAAGATCATCAATACGGGCACCAATACGGTCGTACCGAGAAATCAGTATAATTCGCTTGATCCGAATGCTCATTATTCCTATACGGTAGTGCTCAAGGCGAACTATATCGAGAAGGAAAAGGCTGTCAAGACGCATATCTACTGGTATAGAAATACCGGCGAAGATGCGTTCCAAAAGGACGAGAGTCTTGCAATCAACCAGGCAGTAAACATTCCTGCTGCGCCGACGCGCACCGGTTATGTGTTCCGCGGTTGGGCGAGAATCAATATCGGAAGTACGCCCGAAGCTGCCGCTGCATGGGAAGTCAACAGTGCCAACTGGACACAGAGCACTAAGACGCTGTACATCGTCTACACCGGAACCGGGTATACGGATGCGAATGGCAATCCTGCAACGCAGGTAGCGGCGGATGAACATACGCCGTACCAAGCGATGTTCGCGGTCTGGGATCCGATCCTGACCGTTGAGATCGTGGGCAACACCGCTACGAAGAAGTACAACGGCAGCGAGCAGAAAGCGGAAGGCTTTACGGTCGTCTACAAGCTCGCAGGCGAAAAAGTCGAAGCACCCGATGGCGTCACGGTTGCACTCAAGGACGGCAGCAAGGCGGAAGCCAAGGGAACCAATGTCGCCACGTACCCGATGGGACTGACGAAGGACGACTTCACGGTCACCGTTGCAGAGAATGCTGGTATTGTCTTCGACGCAACCGACGAGAACAGCGTCACCGTTACGGACGGTTGGCTGAAGATCGAACCGGCGAAGGTCAAGATCACGGCGGAGAATGCAAGCAGAGCATATAACGGCGAAGCTTTGACGCAGCCGGAATTCAAGGTGGAAGGCCTTGCAGAGGGCGACACGCACACCTTCACGGTTGTCATGACTGATGACAGCACGATCACGAATGTGGGCACGCAGCCGAACGTGATTGCGACGGTTGACGGCGTAGCGGTAACGACCGGCGTTGAGAAGGCAGTCGGCAACTACCTGGTCACGACCGCCGACGGCAAGCTGACGATCACGAAGCTTGCGGTCACGGTGACGATCACCGGTAACAAGGACAGCAAGGTCTACAACGGCAATGAGCAGCAGGTCACCGGCTACACGGTCTCGATCAGCGATCCGCTGTATAAGGAAGCGGACTTCACGTTCAACGGCGAAGCGGTTGCGAAGGGCACCAATGTCGGCACGTACCCGATGGGCCTTGCCGAGAGCCAGTTCACGAACAACAACGACAACTTCGACGTCAAGTTCAGCGTAAAGGACGGCGAACTCAAGATCACGCCTGTCACGGCTGAGTACGAGATCACGGTCACCGGTAACAGCGACACGAAGGTCTACAACGGCAACGAGCAGAGCGTTAGCGGCTATACGGTAAGCAAGTATGACAGCACGATCACGTTCACCGGTATTGCGCAGGACGACGCGAAGGCGACCGCAAAGGGCACGAACGTCGGCACGTACACGATGACGATGACGGATGCGGACTTCACCGCGACTTCGACGAACTACACGAACATTAAGATCACGGTGGTTCCGGGCACGCTGGAAATCACGCCGATCAGGGACGAATACGAGATCACCGTCACCGGCAACTCCGACACGAAGGTGTACAACACCA
>DFEW01000021.1 GCA_002369195.1 Christensenella sp. UBA3792 | reverse complement strand
GATTCCTTGCAGGAAGAAAGGACGCGTTCTGCGTCCTTTCTTTTATTTTGTCGCCGCAAATTAGCCGACGTTTTCACCCCTTCGCATACGTCAGTATAGCTCGTGGCGAAAACGCGGCTTCTGATACCATTCCCGGCAGCCTTTCGGAACGAAGCCGAGCGATCGGCTTCTTTTTGTATGCTGAACTTTCTGCGGTCATTCGGAACGATCGCAGCGATCGGAAAAGCGCTTTTTCTCGAAAGAACTGTGTCATTCTGAGCCGAAGGCGAAGAATCTCTGAACGCTTGATTGCTGATCCGTTCCGAGATCCTTCGTCGTTTCACTCCTCAGGATGACATGCGTGGCTCCGGACGAAGAACGCGGCTTCTGATACCATTCCCGGCAGCCTTTCGGAACGAAGCCGAGCGATCGGCTTCTTTTTTGTTGCCCGAAAGCATGACGGCGTTCGGAGATCCTTCGCCTGTCGGCTCAGGATGACAAGAGGGGACGACTCAGAATGGCAACGGGGAGCGTCCCCCTTCTGCCGTCATCCTGAGGAGCGAAGCGGCGAAGGATCTCAGAGCGCGTAATGGAGTCAAACGGCCCCTGCTTTTTTTGGCAACGGGGAGCGTCCCCCTTCTGCCGTCATCCTGAGGAGCGAAGCGACGAAGGATCTCAGAGCGCGTAATGGACTCAAACGGTCCCTGCTTTTTTTGTTGCATCTTTGACGGTTCCATGCTAACATAGAGACGATCCGGACAGCAAACGGAATACTTTGCCCGAGTGGGCGGAAAGAGGAATGGCATGGAATTGTGCGCACGCAAGGACGTCCCCGTGGAACAGACCTGGGACCTGTCGCTGATCTTCCCCGATGAGAAATCGATGTGGGAATCGCTGGAAAAGACAAAGGCGGACGTGAAGCGGTTCGTCGAAACGTATGCGGGAAAACTGAACACCGCGGAGAGCATCGTCAACTGCCTTGACGAGATGGAACAGCTCCTCCCTGTGATGGGGAATTGCTGGTCCTATGCCGGTCTGGCGCTGGAAGCGGATTATACGGACAATGCGCTGCGCGAACGCGATGCAAAGGTCTCCGATGAAATGACGCGTCTGTACAGCGACATGGCGTTTGTCGACAGCGAAATCCTGCTTGCGCCGGAGGAAGAACTGAAAGCAGCAATCGAAAAGGCGCATGGCTGCCGCGTGTATCTGGAAACCCTGCTTGCGAGAAAAGCGCATATGCTTTCTCCGGAAACCGAAAAGGTGCTGGCCGCGCTCTCGATGTCGCTGGACGTGCCGTATACCGTTTACAACACGATGAAGCTTGCCGACATCGCCTTTGATCCGTTCATCGTCGACGGCAGGGAGTACCCGCTCGGATACTCGCTGTATGAAGATGATTATGAACTGGAAGCGAACACGCCGGTGCGCCGCGCCGCGTTCCGCGCGTTCTACGATACCCTGAAAAAGTATCAGAACACGACGGCCGCCGCGTACAATGCCTGCGTTTCGAAAGAAAAGACGATGTCCGAGCTGCGGAGATTCGACAACGTGTTTGACAGCCTGCTGTTCGAACAGAAGGTCACGCGGGAAATGTATGACCGTCAAATCGATGTGATCACCGAACGCCTTGCTCCGCATATGCGCAGATATGCACGGCTTTTGCAGAAGAAACACGGGCTCGACAAAATGACGTTCGCCGATCTGAAGATCGCGGTCGATCCGGAGTACGATCCAAAGGTAACGATCGAAGAATCCCATACCTATGTACGCAGCGCATTGTCCATCCTCGGCGAGGACTACGCGGATATGGTGGATCGAGCATACCGCGAGCGCTGGATCGATTTTGCAAAGAACATCGGAAAGAGCACCGGCGGTTTCTGCTCCGGCATTTATCGGAAAAACTCGTTCATCCTGCTCAACTGGAACGACAGAATGTCGGACGTGTTCACGGTCGCGCATGAACTCGGACATGCGGGACAGGAAATGTACAGCGACGAAGTGCAGTCGTATTATGACAACTCGCCGTCCATGTATCTGGTGGAAGCGCCGTCCACGATGAACGAGCTGCTGCTTGCAAACCACCTGCTCGAAACGAGCGATGATAAGCGGTTCCGCCGCTGGGTGCTCAGCAGTCTGATCAGCAACACGTACTACCACAACTTCGTTACGCATCTTCGCGAGGCGTGGTATCAGCGCGAAGTATACCGTATCATCGACGCCGGCGGCAGCGTAAACGCGGACGTCCTGAGCGACTTGTTCCGCAAAAACCTCGAGCTGTTCTGGGGCGATGCGGTGGAGATCACGGAAGGCGCGGAGCTTACGTGGATGCGCCAGCCGCATTACTACATGGGACTGTATCCGTATACCTACAGCGCCGGGCTGACCGTCGCCACGCAGGCGATGCTGCGCATCCGCAAGGAGGGCGAACCCGCCGTTGCGGACTGGAAGAAGTTCCTTGCAGCGGGCGGCACGAAAGCGCCTCTGGATCTGGCAAAGATCGCGGGCTTCGATATCAGCACGGACGGTCCGCTGAACGCCACGGTTGACTATATCGGTTCGCTGATCGACGAGATCTGCGAGCTGACCGAGCAGATCGACGGGATCCGGGTCTGAACGGAAGAGGGGGCGATTGCCCCCTTTTTTCGTTTTGGAAAGCGCCTGCCTTCGCAGATGAAAATTTGTTAATGAAATGTGAACTTTTGTGTAGATTTTTGGCACGCTTTCCTGTATAATGGATTTGTCATAGTAGGAGCAGTCCGGCCATACGGATCGTTCTGATCGTGAAATTCAGCAGGAGGAAACAAGGACACATGAAAAAAGCATTGGCACTCATCCTGTCGCTTTTGATGGTGCTCGCGCTGATCCCGTCGGCAGTTGCCGAGGGCGAGGCGACCGTTGCATCGGCGACGCTGATGACCGCGCTTCCCGAAACCGGCGACCGCGTTGTAATCCACAACACGCATTACAACAAAGCGATGGACGCCTGCGGGACGAGCGGTTATTACAACGCAGGCGTTGACATCACGCCCGCGGACGGCGTTCTGACCGGCATCACCGACAGCATCATCTGGGATGTGACGAAGAACGAGGACGGCACGTACCGCTTCTCGCAGAACGGCAAGTTCCTATCCATGGCGGATTCGTACAGCAGCATGCCGTACGACGAAGTCAACAAGGACTGGGCGGTTGAGGCGCACGGCGACGGCTACAGCATTATGAATGTCGCGCGTAAGGTGTATATCGAGTGGTACGAGTCGAGAAGCTACTTCAGCGGCTACGCCAAGATCGACGATTCCGGCATGTTCGACTACCTGTTCTACAAGCTGGAAGGTACGATCGTGAAGGAGCCGACCGCCACGCCGGACGGTTCGGGCATCACCGTACCCGGCACGAAGGTCACGCTCCGCTGCGAGACCGAAGGCGCGACGATCTACTGGCGCATCGGCGCGGACGGCGCATTTGCGGCGTACACCGAGCCGGTCACGATCAACGAGACCTGCACGCTCTATGCGTACGCACAGGTGGGCGACTCGAAATCCAACACGGTTTCGTTCGACTATTCGGTCAGCGCGTCCGACATCATGAGCGTCAAGCAGGCGCTTGAAGCGGGCGACGTCGCCTCCGCAAAGGTCGTCGGTCAGCTCGTGTACCGCTTCGGCAACTTCGGCTCGATCAACTCCGCGATCGTGCAGGCGAAGATCGACGGCGAGGTTTACGCGCTGCAGTGCTATAATTCGCTCGATACCGATACGTCCGAGAACACGATCGAGATCGGCGAATGGCTCGTTCTGGAAGGCAAGCTCGGCGCATACGGCGGCGTGCAGCAGATCCAGTCGCTGACGACGATCCGTCCGGCGGAGGAAAACGAGATCATCGGCGAGGACGCGAAGGACGCGCAGGTGTTCGAGACCTTCGCGGAACTGAACGCGAACCATGCGGGACTGCTTTCCGAGTACGTCATGGTCAAGAACGTGACACTCGGCGAATATAAGGACAACGGCTCCACGACGATGACCGACAGCACCGGCGCGACGATGCCGATCTACCGCGCGGCACCCTATCCGGTCGGCGTGGAAGCGGGCGACGTCGTGAACCTCTACGCGGTCGTTTCGCAGTATAACACGACCAAGCAGCTGCGCAACGGCTCGCCGAAGGACTACGTCCCGACGAACGATACGAAGGCGCCGACGATCGTGCGCGTGGGCAGCGCGGATGCGGAGGTCGGCAAGCCGTACAGCTTCACCGTCAAGGTGGAGGACGCGAGCGGCGTAGCAAGCGTCATGCTGGACGTTCTGAAGGGCGAGGAAGTCCTCGCGACGCTCGAACCGGACGGCGATGAGGACGATGTGTATCGCTTCGTCATCCCGGGCACCCTGCTCACCGGCGGCAACCTGACCCTCAAGGTCACGGCGGTCGACAAGTGGGAGACACCGAACACCGCGGTCGAGACCTTCGAACTGGTCGTCATCGACCTGCCGCAGATCACGGCATATGCGCCGGAAGCGAACAGCGCGACCGGCGAGAACAAGCGTCCGGAAATCTCCGTCACGTTTGCGAACTGCGGCGAGAACCCGACCGTCGAAATGACGCTGAACGGCGAGGCGGTCACGCCCGTCGTCGAGGGCAATACCGCGGTTTACGCGCCGGCGGAGGACCTCGA
Source organism: Christensenella sp. UBA3792 (assembly GCA_002369195.1). Classification (GTDB taxonomy): domain Bacteria; phylum Bacillota; class Clostridia; order Christensenellales; family CAG-138; genus UBA3792. Next base: position 3,890 of record DFEW01000021.1, on the reverse strand, counting down.
GGACGGCAAGGTCACCGTCTGGGTCAAGATCACCCGCAGCGACGGCGCAAGCTATGAAACGACCTGGAGCTTCACGGTCGGTCAGGCGACGTATCAGCTCTATTTCGGCGAACTGCATTCGCACACCGCGGAGTATTCCGACGGCACCGGCACGCTGGAGCAGGCGCTTGCGCACGCGAAGGCGGCGGAGCAGATCGACTTCCTTGCGGTCACCGACCACTCCAACTACTACGATACCAAAGACAATCCGAACGGCGACCTCACCGACGCATCCAAGGGCAAGATGACCGCCGACGGTTCCAAGACCCTCTGGCAGGAAGCGAAGGAGACCGCGGCGCAGTACGCGGACGACAGCTTCATCCCGATCATCGGCTTTGAGATGACCTGGTCCGGTCAGTACGGTCACATCAATACCTTCAACTCCATCGGCTTTGAATCCCGCAACCTGCCGCTGTACGTCGTCAAGGGCGGCCCCGGCCTCGTTGCGTACTACGACCGCCTCGTCGAGGTCGCGCGTCTCGATAAGGAGAACGGCAGAAAGTCCACGATCAACCAGTTCAACCATCCGGGCACGACGTTCGGCACGTTTGAGGACTTCGCGCATTACACGCCCGCATACGACGAACTGATCACGATGATCGAGGTCGGCAACGGCGAGGGCAAGGTCGGCGGTTCGATGTACTGGCCGTCGTACCAGTACTACACGATGGCGCTCGACAAGGGCTGGCACCTTGCGCCGACGAACAACCAGGACAACCATAAGGGCGGCTGGGGCGACAGCAACACCTGCCGCGACGTTATCTACACCGACAACTACTCCGAGGAAGGCATCTACGACGCCATGCGCAACATGACGATGTACGCCACCGAGGATAACGACCTCGAGATCTACTACACCCTGAACAACAATGTCATGGGTTCGATCCTGAACCTCGAACAGGGCGAAACGCTCTCGATCCGCGTCGACTTCAAGGACCCGACCGACAAGGTGCAGAAGGTGTCCGTCATCGCGAACGGCGACGTGACCGTGGCGAGCAAGACGTTCAATGCGCAGTCCGGCTCCTGGGAGATCGAGCTCGACAACAACTACTCCTACTACTACATCCGCGTCGACGAGGTTGACGCCGATATCGCGGTCACCGCGCCCGTCTGGACGAGCGAGACCGTCAAGATCGGTATGTCGCCCGTCGAAAAGGACACCACGATCGAACTGAAGGACGAACCGATCACGTTCATCGTGCCGCTGTACAACTACGAAGAGCCGGCGATCGGCGAGGATGCCTCCGCGGTCGACTTCGCGATCACCAAGGTCGAATATGCGATCGACGGCGAGGTCAAGGAAACGGTCGATAACCCGACGTTCTCCGACGGAACCGGCGTTCTGACCGCGGCCAAGCAGGACGACAAGCTGACGTGGACCTACACGCCGACCGAGACCGGACGCTTCAAGATGGAAGTCAAGGTCACCGGTACGTTCCGCGGCGCGGAGTACGTGTTCAACGGCAACCTCGGCTTCACGGTCCGCGACGGCGCGGATATGTCGCTGATGCTGATCGACGCGGGTCACAGCAACTTCTATGTTTCCGGCAACTATGCGGACAGTGACACCGCGTTTATCGAACTGGCGGCACAGTACGGCGTCAAGGCGCAGCACATCACCGAGCCGATCACCGATGAAACGCTGCAGGGCTGCGACCTGCTCGTTCTGACCGTCCCGTTCAAGGGCGCGAACATCTCGGTGGGCGATTCGCTGTACACCGAGGACGAGATCAAGGCGATCGAGAACTACGCCAAGAACGGCGGCAACTTCATCGTCTGCTCGAAGTCCGACCGTCTCGAACCGGAAAACGAGAACGAATGGGCGAGCGTCATTTCGAACGAGCTGCTCGAAGCCATCGGCGCAAAGGCGCGCGTGGGCAAGGGCATTGTTTCCGACGCGGACAACATGACCAACGAATCCTACCGTCTGCACTTCACCGGCAAGGATTTCTACAACTGGAACGTCCCGCTGACCGAGTACCTCATCGAGAACACGAACCTGATGTTCTCCTGCTACAATGCGGCGCCGATCATCCTGAACGGTGCGGAGTCCGTCGTCAACGCGTTCGACACGTCGTTCGTCAGCTCCTATCCGCTGTACTACAACGGCGGCAAGAACGTCACGAAGGACAAGATCTATCAGCCGTACTACGATGCATGCGGCGATCAGGACACGATCAGCGTCCTCGCCTATGAAGAACTGCCCACGGGCGGCTTCTGCATCACCTCCGGCGTTACGTTCTTCTCCACGTTCGAGGTCAAGGTCGAAATGGAGAGCGCGGCAACGCTGCAGAACACGAACTACCAGATCGTCGTGAACCTGTTCAAGATGATCCATCCGAGCGAGGTCACGCCGATCGCCGAGGTGCATGAGGCGGGCAAGCTGAACACCTCCTACACGATCGAGGGCTACGTCACCTCCAACGCGTCCGGCTACGACAAGGATACCGCGTTCTTCGACTGCATCTACATTCAGGACGATAGCGGCCGCGGCATCAACGTGTTCCCGGTCGCGGGTCGCTATGAGGTCGGTCAGAAGCTTCGCATCACCGGCATGACGAGCGAGTACATGGGTGAGATCGAGCTGAACTGCGGCAACGACTACGGCGGAGACATTCAGGACATCACCCTGCGCGATACGCCGTACACGATGGACGGCGTCACCACGACCGGCTACGCGACGCGCGCAAGACTGCTCGACGTCGATATCACGATGGCGAACATGCAGACGATTGAGACGTATGTCATCGATGACAGCAACCTGAACGTCGTGATCGACGGCATCTGCGCGGAGAATGCCGAAACCTTCGTCATTCCGGAAGTGCTGACCACCGCGCAGGCGGCTGCGCCCGAAAAGGTCGGCAACCTCGTCGCGTTCACCGGCAGGGTCACCAAGATCGAGAACGACGCGAACGGCGTGCTCGGCGTCATCCATGTGGACGACGGTTCCGGCGAAGTGCTGGTCTTCCTCGACGGCTACATCAACAGCACCGGCACGTTCGAGAAGGACGAGCAGGGCTATTACAACCTGTCGGCGGTCAAGCCGGGCGCGTTCGTCACGGTGTGCGGCATCGCGTCGATCGGTCAGAACAGCTACGAGAACTCCGATCAGATCGGTCCGCGCATCCGCATCCGCAACCGTGCGGACATCGAGGTCTATGTGCCGATGTACGGCGACGCGAACTGCGACGGCATCGTGACGGCGGCTGACGCAGCGCTGGTTCTGCGCTCGCTGGTCGGTCTGTCCACGATCACCGAAAAGGGCATGATCAACGCGGACGTCGCGCCCGACTTTGACGGCGTGCCGAACGCGGCGGACGCGGCGGCGATCCTGCGCTACCTCGTCGGCATGATCGAAACCTTCGAGATCGAAGAAAACTGAATCCAAACGAAAGCAGGGCGGGAAGCAATTCCCGTCCTGTTTTTGTCTGTATAAACGATGTGTACGTCGGTTCCAAAAACCGCAAAGCCGCCGGAACGAAAGGAAAACGGCGGCTTTGTCGAGGCGGTAGGTTTATCGGGTCGCCCGGCGGAGATAAGAGGAGGTCAGGAACCGCCGTCGGGCATCGGAAGAAACAATTCGTCAGTTAGCAACTGCTAACTACAATCCTATTGTACCACATCCGCGCTGTTTGTCAACCCCCAATCCGCAGATTTCTCCCCGCCGAAGGAACCGAAGGCGAAGAATCTCAGAGCGCAGAAAGCTTGTCCGTTCAGAAATCCTTCGTTGCGATACATCTCGTGACAGGGAAAAGAAACCACACGGAACATCAAAAGGTCCCAAAACACAAAAAAGAGAACCGCGATGCGGTTCCCTTCGGTGTTCAAATCAATACTTGCGCTTTCTGGCG
>DFEW01000022.1 GCA_002369195.1 Christensenella sp. UBA3792 | reverse complement strand
ACGCCGGAGCTGGACGGCAGCATCCTTTCGGGCATCACGCGCAAGTCGATGATCGAGATCCTGCGCAACAAGGGATACAAGGTCACCGAGCGCAAGATTGCGATTCAGGAAGTCGCCGACGCGTACGACAAAGGACACCTCAACGAGATCTTCGGCACCGGCACCGCGGCGGTCATCAGCCCGGTCGGCGAACTCAAGTGGGGCGATAAGGTCATGAAGATCAACAACGGCGAGATCGGACCGATCAGCGCCTATGCCTATAAGACGCTCACCGACATCCAGTGGGGCCGCGCCAAGGGTCCCGAGGGCTGGTCCGTCGAGATCGGTCATATGTAATGAAACAGGTCCCGAACCACACAGCAGCACGGTTCGGGACATTTTTGCCGCTTGCGGGCAAAAAAGGATGGAAAAACCCGTGCCCGCGTGCTAAAATGATTGCGGAACATTCCAAGGAGGAATAAACGAATGATACCGAAAATGATGGATGCGATCGTCAAACCCGTTGCGGGCGTCGGTCTCGAACTGCGCCAGGTTCCCGTTCCGGAACCCGGTCCCGGAGAAGTGCTGATCAAGGTTCACAAGACGGCGATCTGCGGCACGGACGTGCATATCTATGACTGGACGCCGTGGTCTGCAGAGCATGTGAAACCGCCGATGGTCATCGGTCACGAATACGTCGGCGAGATCGCAGCGCTCGGCGCGGGTGTTACCGGCCTTACTGTCGGCATGCGCGTATCCGGTGAGGGACACATCACCTGCGGCCATTGCCGCAACTGCCACACGGGAAATATCCAATGGTGCAAGAACACGAAGAGCGTCGGCGTGGATCGCGACGGTGCGTTCGCGGAATACGTCTGTATCCCGGAAAAGAATGTCATCATTATTGACCCGAAGCTGGACGAGGACGTCGTCGCCTTCTTTGATGCATTCGGCAACGCTACGCACACCGCGCTGATGTTCAACCTCGTCGGCGAGGACGTGCTGATCACCGGCGCAGGTCCGATCGGCGTGATCGCCTGCGGCATCTGCAAGTATGCCGGCGCGCGCCGTGTCGTCATTACCGATATGAACGAGTACCGTCTTGATCTCGCCCGCAAGATGGGCGCGGATGCCGCGGTCAACGTCGCCAAGGAAGATCTGCAGGAAGTCATGAAGCAGCAGGGGCTCGTCGAGGGGTTCGACGTCGGCCTTGAAATGTCCGGTTCGGGTGCTGCCTTCAAGCAGATGCTTTCTGTCATGCGCAACGGCGGAAAGGTCTCGCTTTTGGGGCTCGGCAACGGTCCGATCTCTCTCGATATGAACCTCATCATCGGTAAGGGACTGACGCTGCAGGGCATTTACGGGCGCAAGATGGATAACTGGCATCAGATGTCCTATATGGTGCAGGGCGGCCTCGATCTGCATCCGGTCATCACGCACCGTTTCCACTACACCGAGTTTGAAAAGGGCTTCGAGGCCATGCATTCCGGCAATTCCGGCAAGGTTATCTTTGACTGGACAAAGAAATAACGGAGGAAAAAACCAATGAAGAAAGCATATTCGATCTATCAGGAACAGCTTGACGCGATCCGCGAGGCGGGCACATACAAGGAGGAGCGCATCATCACGACGCCGCAGAGAAGCCGCATCGACACGACCAAGGCGAAGGCGGTCGTCAATATGTGCGCGAACAACTACCTCGGACTTTCCGACAACCCCGAGCTGATCGCCGCCGCAAAGGCGAGCTACGACGAGTGGGGCTTCGGTCTTTCCTCCGTCCGCTTCATCTGCGGCACGCAGGGCATCCATAAGCAGCTCGAAGCGCGCATCGCGAAGTTCACGGGCATGGAGGACGCAATCCTCTATTCGTCCTGCTTCGATGCGAACGGCGGTCTCTTTGAGACCCTGCTCGGACCGGAGGACGCGGTCATTTCCGACGAGCTGAACCACGCGTCGATCATCGACGGCGTGCGTCTGTGCAAGGCAAAGCGCCTGCGCTATCACAACAACGACATGGAGGACCTCAAGGCGAAGCTCGAGGAGGCGAAGGACTGCCGCATCAAGCTGATCGCGACCGACGGCGTCTTCTCGATGGACGGCTACATCGCAAACCTCAAGGGCATCTGCGATCTCGCGGAGCAGTACGACGCGCTCGTCATGGTCGACGATTCGCACGCGGTCGGCTTCATGGGCGAACACGGCAGAGGCACCGCGGAGCATTGCGGCGTCATGGGCAGAGTCGACATCATCACCGGCACCTTCGGCAAGGCGCTCGGCGGCGCGTCCGGCGGCTACACCGCGGCACGCAAGGAGATCATTGACCTGCTCAGACAGCGCTCCCGTCCGTACCTGTTCTCCAACACGCTCGCGCCCGCAATCTGCGCCGCGACGATCAAGACGATCGACCTGCTGGAATCGTCCACCGAACTGAGAGACCGCGTCCACGCGAACGCGAACTACTTCCGCAAGGAAATGGAAAAGCTCGGTTTCGACCTGCTGCCCGGCGAGCATCCGATCGTCCCGATCATGCTGTACGACGCGAAGGTCGCGCAGGAGTTCGCAAACCGCATGCTCGATAAGGGCGTGTACGTCACCGGCTTCTCCTATCCGGTCGTCCCGATGGGCAAGGCGCGCGTGCGCACCCAGATCTCCGCGGGTCATACCAAGGAGGACCTCGACTTTGCCGTCAAGTGCTTCGGCGAGGTCAAACAGGAAATGGGTCTCTAAGCATGTACGACAAAGCCCCCGCACGCGCGGGGGCTTTTTTCATGCGCTCATAATGCCTTTTCCACCCTAAAGGGGGCGAAGCCATGAAGCGCGCGCAGCCAAAAGCCCTCCCTGT
>DFEW01000073.1:69408-97987 GCA_002369195.1 Christensenella sp. UBA3792 | reverse complement strand
TACAAAGACCACTATGACGTCATCGTCATCGGCGGCGCGCTGGCGGGGCTTTCGTCGGCGCTGATGCTCGCCGAAAAGGGCAAGGACGTGCTGGTGCTCGAGCGCCACAACCTGCCTGGCGGCATCGCGACCAGCTTCGTGCGCGGCGGCATCGAGATCGAAGCCGCGCTGCATGAGATGATGAGCATCGGTCCGAAGGGAAACCGCCTCAAGGTCGGCAAGTTCCTCGAGGACATGGGCGTCGATGTCGACTGGCTCAAGGTGCCCGAAGCGTATCACGCCTCGCTGCCCGGCCTCGAAGTGACGCTGCATCCGGGGCTTGAGACGTTCGCGAAGGAAGTCGACGCCGCGGTTCCCGGCACGTATGATAAGGTATTGAAGCTTCTGAACCTCTGCCATACGGTGTTCGACTCGGTCAACGAGCTTTCGATCCATCCGATGAGCAAGGTGCAGATGCTTCTGAAGCACGAAGCGTTCGTCAAGACCGCCGGCTATTCGACGCAGGAGGTCATCGACACGTTCGACCTGCCGCAGAAGGCGCAGGACCTGCTCGCGCCGTACTGGATCTACGTCGGTTCCGGCTTCCGGGATCTGCCGTTCACGATCTTCTCGGTGCTGATGGCGGACTACATCGGCTACGGCTCGTACATTCCGCGCAAGTTCAGCCACGAGATGAGTCTCAAGATGGCGGAGCGCGCCGAAGCGATGGGCGTGCAGATCGAATACCGGCAGCACGTCGAAAAGATTCTTGTCAAGGACGGCAAGGTCTACGGCGTCCGCACCGCGCGCGGCGATGAGATCCACGCCGATTACGTGATCTCGGCGGCATACCCGAACAAGGTCTACACCTCGATGATCGAACCGCTTTCCGAGGTTCCTCCCAAGGCGATCAAGATGGTCAACGGCAGACGCCTGAGCCTGACCGCGTTCTCGGTCATCATGATCCTCGACAAGACCGCCGAGGAGCTGAACATTCACGATTACAGCACCTTCCGCGGCGACACGATGGATACGAACGCGCTCTACAACGACCTTGCGGGGCTCGGGCCGTACCGCTATCTGACCTGCATCTGCCACAATCTCGCCAACCCCGACGCGACGCCCGCGGGAACCTGCTCGTTCTCGATCACGACGCTGCCGCGCGTGGACGGCTGGAAGACGGTCGGCGCGGACGATTACGACCGCGTCAAGCACGAGGTCGCAAAACAGATGATCGACGATATGTCGAAGTACTACGGCGTAAACCTTTTGGATCATGTGCTGGAGATCGTCATCGAAACGCCGATGACCGTCGCGCATTACACCGGCATGTGGAACGGCTGCATCTACGGCTATGCGCACACGATGCAGGACCACATCGTCGCGAGACTGCAGACCGCCGAGGAGGAGAAGTTCATCGAAGGACTCGAATTCGCAGGCGCGCACCAGATTTCCGGCGACGGCATGGGCCCGGCGGTGACCAACGGCAGAAAGGCCGCGAAGAACGTGCTGGATGATATGAAAAAGAAGGAGGCGGCAAAATGAAGGTCAAGGGATTTTTGAAGGACGTCGGCGGCGCATCCCGCGTCACCAAGGCGCGCCTGAACGCTTTTGAAACCGCTTCCGCAACGCCCGATCCGGTCGATCCGATCGGCAACGTCGCAAAGGAATGGCATCCCGGTCCGATCGAGCTGGTCGTCACCGAGATCCGCGACGCAAGCCCCACGGCAAAGACCGTGCGGTTTCAGAAGGTCGACGGCGGCAAGCTGCCCCCGTTCTATGCGGGACAGTTCATCTCGCTCGCATTCGTGATCGACGGCAAGGTGCTTTGCCGCCCGTACTCGATCTCATCCGCGCCGTTCGAAGCGCGCAGGGATCCCGGCTACGTGGAGATTACCGTGCGCCGCAGCAAGGGCGACGGTCTGATCTGCGACTACGTGAACGAGCAGCTCAAGGTCGGCGACACGCTGACCGGCAGCATGGGTCTCGGTCAATTCTACTATGAGCCGCTGCGGGACGCGCACCATATCATGGCGCTCGCGGGCGGCGTCGGCATCACGCCGTTTGCCTCGATGGCAAAGGAGATCAAAGGCGGCACGATGGACGCGGAGCTTACGATCCTCTACGGCTCGGTCAGCTCGAACGACATCATCCTGAAGGATGAGCTCGAAGCGCTCAACTGCGATCGCGTACACGTCGTGAACGTGCTGTCCGGCGACGAGCCCGACTGGAAGGGCGAACGCGGCTTCCTCTCGGCGGAGCTGATCAAGAAGTATTCGAAGGGCGATACGTCCTACTTCATCTGCGGTCCGCAGGTCATGTACCGGTTCCTGCGCGAGGAGATCAAAAAGCTCGACGTGCCCGCGCGGCGCGTGCGCTTTGAGGTGTTCGGTCAGGCGAAGGACATCGCATCATTCCCCGGCTATCCGGTCGAAAAGAAGGACAAGACCTATACGCTGACCGTCGTGCGCGGCATTCACAAGGACGAGATCCCCGCAAAGGCGAACGAAAGTCTCGTCGTCGCGTGCGAGCGCGCAGGCATCGTGCTGCTCACCGACTGCCGCAGCGGCGAATGCGGATTCTGCCGCACGAAGGTCTTGAAGGGCGAATTCTACGTCTGCCCCGAGAACGACGGACGGCGCGCCGCGGACAAGGACTTCGATTACGTCCATGCCTGCGCGACCTATCCCCTTTCCGACATGACGATCAAGATCCCGATCGAGTAAGGAGCTTTTATGGTAAAGGAAGTCAACCCGAAGATTCATGTCAACGAACGGGACTATCCCGTCGACGGACATCATTGCGACGATCCGGAAAAGGCAAAGCTCGTCAAAAAGCTTGCCGTGATGATCACCGACAACATTCCGAGAAAGATTTCCGGCTTCAAAGAGAATCACATGGATTTCTGGATTCTCGACCGGCTTCTGACCAAGGATGAGGTCAAGTTCATGCTGAGCTTCAAAAAGCGCCGCGTCGGCTATACGACCGCAGAGCTTGCGAAGATGAACAACATGAGCGAAGCGGACGCGCAGAAGGTCATCGATCACCTGATCTGGATCGGCATTCTCGAACAGAACCGCGACAACGCCGACCAGCACATTCAGTACTGGGTGCCCAAGTGGGTCGTCGGTTCCGGCGAATACATGGTCGAGCATAAGACCCTGCCCGACGAGCATCCCGAGGTCGCGACGATGTTCAACCTCGCGCCGCAGGAGCCGCTGGAATTCGCCGCAAAGCTCGTTCCGCCGGGCGGCGCGGGCATCGGCATGCACGTCATCCCGGTCGAAAAGGCGATCCCTGTCGAGTCGCAGAGCGTCTCGGTCGAGCACCTTTCGCACTGGCTCGAAAAGTATGACAAGTTCTGCACCATGGTCTGCGCATGCCGCAAGGCGCAGCGCATCCGCGGCGAAGGCGTCGGCGACATCGAAGGTCAGATGTGCATCGGCGTCGGCGACATCGCGGAGTTCCTCGTCGAAACCGGCAAGGACGCGCACTATGTGACGCGCGAGCAGGTGATGGAGATCATCGAGCGCGCCGAGCGCAAGGGCTACGTGCACCAGATCACGAACCTCGACGGTCCGAACCGCATCGTCGGCATCTGCAACTGTTCGCCGGGAAGCTGCTACGGTCTCAGAACCTCGCAGCTGTTCAACACGCCGAACATGTCGCGCTCCGCGTACCGCGCGCACGTCGACAAGTCGAAGTGCGTCGCATGCGGCAAGTGCGTCGAGGTCTGCCCCGCAGGCGCTGCCAAGCTCGGTCAGAAGCTGTGCAAGGCGGACGGCACGCGCGTCAAGTACCCGATGCACGAGCTGCCGGACGATCACGTCTGGGGCGAGGACAAGTGGGACCGCGACTATCGCGATCACAACAAGGAAAACTGCTACGCAACCGGCACCTCCCCGTGCAAGACCGCCTGCCCCGCGCACATCGCGGTTCAGGGCTACATCAAGATGGCGGCGGAGGGTCGCTACGCCGAAGCGGTGAAACTCATCCGCAAGGACAACCCCTTCCCCGCGGTCTGCGGCGCGGTCTGCAACCGCCGCTGCGAGGATCGCTGCACGCGCGGCACGATCGACAAGCCGGTCGCGATCGACGAGATCAAGAAGTTCCTCGCGCAGTGGGAGCTCAAGCACCCCGAGGAATTCACGGTCATCTGTGAAAACGGCGAAGGCAACCAGTGGAGCGATTTCCCGATCGCGGTCATCGGCGCGGGTCCCGCGGGTCTGTCCGCGGCATACTGGCTGCGCACCGAGGGCTATCCGGTCACCGTGTTCGAAAAGGAAAGCCGTCCGGGCGGCATGCTCTTAAACGGCATCCCGTCGTTCCGTCTTGAAAAGGACGTGCTCGAAAAGGAAATCGAGATCGTCGAAAAGATGGGCGCAGAGATTCGCTGCGGTGTCGAGGTCGGCAAGGACGTCACGCTCGACGAGCTGAGAAAGCAGGGCTTTAAGGCGTTCTACATCGCGATCGGTCTGCAGGGCGGACGCATGGCGGGCGTGCCCGGCGAAGCGGGCGAAGGCGTCGAATCCGGCGTCGCGTTCTTAAAGCGCGTCAACCAGAACAACAGCGAGCGTCTTTCGGGCGACGTCGTGGTCGTCGGCGGCGGCAACGTCGCGGCGGACGTCGCGAGAACCGCGCTGCGCTGCACCTCCGGCAAGGTCACTATGCTGTGCCTCGAACAGCGCGACGAAATGCCCGCAGCCAAGGACGAGGTCGAGGAAGTGCTCGAAGAGGGCATCGCGATCGAAAACGGCTGGGGTCCCAAGGAAGTCGTGCGCGACGCAAACGGCAAGGTCACGGCGGTCGTGTTCAAGCGCTGCACGCGCGTGTTCGACGAACAGCACCGCTTCAGTCCGCTCTATGACGAGAACGACACCAAGACCGTCGCCTGCGAAAACGTGCTGATGGCGATCGGTCAGAGCGCCGAATGGGGCAATCTGCTCGACGGCAGCAAGGTGGAAGTGCGCAGAAACGGCACCGCGGTTGCGGATCCGGTCACGCTGCAGACCGCCGAGCCCGACGTGTTCGTCGGCGGCGACATCTTCCACGGCGCAAAGTTCGCGATCGACGCGATCGCGGACGGACGCGAAGGCATGGTTTCGATCAACCGCTTCGTGCATCCGGGTCAGTCGCTCACGATCGGCAGAGATCTGCGGCAGTTCATCGAGTTCAACCGCGACGACATCACGCAGCCCGATTCGTTCGACAATGCAGCGCGCCAGCGTCCCGGCTTCAAGCCCGGCGAAGCACGCGCGACGTTCGCGGATCTGCGGCTCCCGCTGACCGAGGAACAGGTCAAGATCGAAGCGAACCGCTGCCTCGGCTGCGGCGCGACGACGGTCGACCTCAACCAGTGCGTCGGCTGCGGTCTTTGCACCACGCGCTGCGAATTCGACGCGATCCATCTCTCCCGCGATCTGCCCGCCGCAAGCGATATGCACACCGCGGAGGAGATGCTGAAGCTCGTCGGTCCGTACGCCTTAAAGCGCATGGGCAAGATTGTCAAGCGCAAGATCACCGGCAAATCGGACTATCCGACCGAACAGGAATAACCAAAACGCAAACGGGACAGGCAAGTCGCCTGTCCCTTTCCTTTTGGGATGCTATTCTCTTCCCGACAGGATCGCCGCGCCGAGAATCAGAACGGCGCCGAGCCAGCCGAGGACGGTCATCGTTTCGCCGAGCACGAGACCGGAAACGAGCAGCGCCGTGACCGGATCGATGTAGCTGAACAGCGCCACCGTCTGCGTCGTCAGACCGTCCATCGATCCGAACCAGAGCAGATAGCAGAACCCGGTATGCACGACGCACAGCAACAGCAGCAGCGGCAGCGTCCATCCGCTCCAGTCGTTGCCCGCAAAGCCGCCCGTCATCAGCAGGTACGGCACCTGCACGATCGCGGCGGCGGACAGCTGCAGGATCGTCTTTGCGTACGGATCGACGCCGGTGATGCGCTTGTTCATCAGCACGACGGTCGCATACAGGCACGCCGCACCGAGCGCGAACAGGATGCCGCGCCGCTCTCCGCTCTGCGGAAGCCCGCGGTCGAGTACGCCGGAAATCAGCACCATGCCGACCAGCGCCGCAACGGCGCACAGCGCCTTTTTCCACGTCAGCTTTTCGCCGAACAGCAGCGCCGACAGCAGGATCACGATGATCGGCTGCATATAGTAGCACAGCACGGCGACGGACACGCTGGTGTAGCGATACGCCTCGAACAGCAGCGACCAGTTGAGTCCGATAATCGCGCCGCTTGTCAGCAGCAAAAGCGCCGTCTTTGGGCGAAGGTTTTTGAACGGATGCTTCCCGGTCACGGTCGAAAACGCGAGCAGCAAAAGCGCGCCGATCGAGCCGCGGCAAAGCGCGATCAGCGGCGAGGGCAGCGGGATCATCTTGCGGATGGTCCCTACCGTGCCGAAGATCAGCATGGCGGTGATCAGCATGATCAGCGATTTCGGTTCATTCTTTCCGTTTTTCATACCGCCCCATTATAGCGCCCGCCTTTGCGCCTGTCCAGTCTTTTTGCGCTTTGACTTGCGAAACGCGCCGCGCGGCGGTATACTGGTAAAAAAGGATTCGGAGGCATGCATGAAAACGTTACTGTTAAACGGCAGTCCCAGGGGCGTCCGGAGCGACACGCTGCACCTTTCCATGGCATTTGTGCAGGGGATCAGCGCCGCTGCCGACAACGAACTGTTCGTCGAGCATATCTATGAAAAGCACATCGAGTACTGCACCGGCTGCTTTGCCTGCAAGCACAACGGCGGCACCTGTCCGATCGAGGACGATATGGCGGACCTGCTCAAGCGCATGCTCGACTGCGATGTCGTGATCTATTCCTTCCCGCTGTATTCCTACGGCATGCCCGCCGCGCTGAAAAACTTCGTCGACCGCACGATGCCGCTGTCCTCTTGGAGCATGGTGCGCGACGAAAAGGGCAAGTACGGTCACACCATGCAGGTCGACACGTCGAAGATGCACTTCGTCATGATCTGCGGCTGCGGCTTCCCGAACAGCAAGTTCAACTTCGAAGGCGCGGTACGCTCGTTCGCGCTCAAGTATCCGGACAGCACGATCATCACCGTGCCGGAAAGCCCGATGTTCAATTTCCCGCAGGCGAATGCGTTCACCGCGCCGCGTCTTGAGCAGATGAAGGCGGCGGGCGGCGAGTATTCGAACGACTTCACCCTGACCGAACAGACGCTTTCACAGATCTGCTCGCCGATGATCCCCGAGGAGATCTACGCGCAGTTCGCAAACAGCCTGCGGTAACGCAGGCGGGCTTGCGCGCATTGATGCAAATAACGTGATCGATGTTGTGCGAAAATAATATATTTTATAACCGTGTAACAGTTCTGCCGGCTCGTGTGTCTATACTGCAGAAGCAACACAAAAGGGGAAACCAATGGAACAATTGCAGCCGAAACGAAAATCGCTTGTCCTGCCGATTGCCATGCAGGCCTCATGGGTTACCATGAATTCGCTGACTCTTGTCCGGTTATGAAAGGAAGTACAGATGGAAACCAACGAACAAACCGTACTGGCTGTGGATCGCTATACGCCGCGTTTTGAGAATCAGCTGCAGATGTACCGCACCTCGCAGAGCCGTTGGACGCTGATTCTGATGATCGTCTTTACGGCGATTCTGCTGCACCTTTCTCCGCTGCTCCTATGGATGCGGATACGCGATGTCATAGAAACGGGAGAATCGTTCTTTGCGGACCCCTATCCTGCGATCATCGCCGTTCTGACGCTGCTGTATATCGCTCTGCTGATTTGGCGACTGCTGCTCCCCCGCCGCTTTGCAAAGAAGCGTATGCGCGCGCTGCACGAGCTCTACGGCGACAGCATCCCCGATGTCACGATCACGTTTTTCGAGGATTCCCTGCTTGCACAGTCGGGCGAAAAGGACGAAGGCTTCCGGCTCAACTATGCCGTCTTTACGCGCATCACGGAAACACGGGATCTGTTCGTTCTGAAAACGAAGGAGAAACACCTTATTCTTGTTGAAAAGCAGGGGCTTTCCGGTGTTGATGTGCCGGGCTTTCGCGCGTTGATCGACGAAAAATGCCCCGCCGCCGGTCAAAAACGGCGTCCGGCAAATGGTTGAAACCATACCATAGGAGGGAAGCATGGAACAACTGCAAAAGGAACCGAGATGGACGTCCCTGCCGCTGCTGTCGATGATTTTCGGCATCGCGGGGCTTCTGATCGCCTGCGCGCTGTGCGCGTTCGCAACCCTTCGCGTATACGGCTACGCGATCAACGCCGCGATCTTCGATATGCTGCCCGGATTCTTGTACGATCCTGCCGAGATCGTGCTGTTCGCCGCGCTCGTGCTCGTCTGCCTGCTCGCCGGCCTTGCCACGGTGTTCGGCATCGTCGGGCTTGTCAGGAGCATCCGCCGCAGCACGCGCTCGAAAAAGGGCATCGTGCTTTCGGCAATCGGGATCGTCGTCGCGACCTGCGCCGGTCTTTTTGCAATCCTGACGTATGTGTTCTACGTCCTATTGGTGATCTGAGAACATGGTTAACAAAACCAAAAGCGCCGCGTTTGCGGCGCTTTTTGCGTTTGTGGAAAATCAGAGCGGGAGCGTGCGCACCCAGTCCTTGAGCTCGCGCTCGGACGCCTTCGGGGAAAAGACCTTGCCGGGCAGGATCTTTGCGCCGGAAAGCTCGCCGATGCGGTTCGGCGCTTTGCCGAGTCCCGACCCGCCGGACGTGGCGAACGGAATGACCGTCTTGCCGGTGAAGTCGTACGCTTCCAGGAAGGTGTCGATGATCGACGGTTCGCGGTACCACCAGATCGGGAAGCCGATGAAGATGATGTCGTAATCGCCGACCGGCGCGTTCGTGTTCGCAAGCGCGGGACGCGCATTCAGGTCCTTCATTTCGACCGTGCTTCTCGACTGCTTATCCATCCAGTTGAGGTCCGCGTCGGAATAGGGTACTTCGGGCACGATCTCGTAGAGACGAGCGCCGATTCCGGTTGCAAGGCGCAGAGCGAGCTCCTTGGTAACGCCGCTTGCGCTGAAATAGGTAACGAGTGCTTGAATCATGTGGGTCCCTCCTTTTTAGGGCAAACGGATATGCCCCTATTATTGTACATCATGTTATCATATCCGCGGGGAAAAGAAAAGCGAATAACTTGTGAATTCAGGGCGATTCAAGCCAAATCCGGTCGACTCCGCCGCTTGCGGAACGCGCGCCGATCCGCTATAATGGAAGCATCGGAGGATCGGCGTATCAGGAATCCCGACGCTTCCTTCGGAATGCAGTTTACCGGTATCAATCACTTGAAGGAGGACACGGAAATGTATGCAGGGAGCGTGAATTCTTTTCCTTCTTTGGCAGCATCGTTGATCGGCCTTGCAGTCTCGATCGTCTGTATTGTCGCCGAATGTATGATCTTTCGAAAAGCAGGCATTCATCCGGCTAAGCTGTTTATTCCGATCTACGGCGGGTATTTGTTTTATTCCATTGCCGATTCGGGTGCGCTCTACATCGTTTCATGTATCATATCCGGCGCAGCGAGTCTGATTACTTCTCTTTTTTCCCGCAGCTACAGCGGCGTCGAAACAAATGTACTGCTTCTGGTCCTTATCGGCATCGCACTTGCAATTTCCCTGGTCATTCACATTGTTTTCCTGGTCCGTCTCGCACGCACCTTCCGCAAAAGCACGGGGTTTGCTCTCGGATTGATCTTCTTATTCCCTATTTTCCTGTGTATTCTGGGCTTTGAAAGAGAGGACAGCACAAGCAGCTGCGCCTGACGCGCATCACAGGAAACACGCAATGCAATCGGAGGTATACATATGGAACAAACAAAATCCGGTTTTTACCGCCGCGACGGGATCGTCGCGCCGAGTCTTTGCGACGCATCGTTTCGGCTCGGCATCTGGCAGCAGTTTTCTCTGATACAGGACATCGCCGCGGAACACGCGGAACGGCTCGGCGTCGGCGGCGCCGCCATGAACGAACGCGGGGCGTTCTGGCTTGCGGTGCACACGCGGCTTGAGTTCTTCGAGAAGGCGGACATGATGAAGCCGCTTTCGGTGTCGACCTGGCCGGTTCGAACCGCGCCGGAGGATCTTCGCATGCACCGGCTCTACCGCATCGAAAGCGAGGGCCGCACGCTCGCGGAGGGACGCACCGAATGGATGGTGCTGAACACCGGGACCGGACGGCTTCTGCGGGCGCGCGATTCGGGATTCCCGACCGACATGGACTATCACGACGAGCCGGTCGTGACCGCGCCGTTTACACGCGTGACGGAGCCGTTTTCGGAGGGCGATCTCTGCCTGTCGCGCACGGTTGCGCGCTCGGACATCGATTACGGCAGGCATATGAACAACGTCGCCTACGTGCGCACGATGCTCGACACCTTCGACTGCGCCGCGCTCGAAGCGCTCGACGTTAAGAGCTTTGAGATTCGCTACGGCGAGCCGTGCTTTGAAGGGGAACGCATCGGCGTTTTCCGCAAAGCGACCGACTCCGGCTTTGTCTTTGCGATCAAAAAGGAGAACGGCAAGACCGCCGCGTCCGCGATTCTGTCGCTGCGCTGAATGCGGGCGGCAGCCGACCGAACAGGACCGCGAACCGGTCCTTTTTTCGTGCAATTCGGAACGATCCCGTATTGACATCGGTACGGGGATTCGATACAATATATAAAGGAATGATTCGTATTTCATCCTATATTTTGTGAAAAGAGGGGTACGCATGGAAGAAAAGAAAAGAACCGTCACCCGCGTCGAGGATGGCGAAAAAGTCAGAAAAACCGCGAAAAAGACGACCGAAGCCGTTGAAACCGCGGAACAGGAAGTGAAGAAGGTTAAGAAGGTCGAAACGCTTTCGAAGCCGGAGGAGAAGAGCAAGGCGATCACGCTTCGCATCGTCTCCGCGATCCTCTGGGTCGCCGCCATCGCATGCGAAGTTCTGGCGATCCTGTGCCTCTTCAAGGCGCTGCGTCTGCCGGGCCTCTCCCAGATGTGGTGGATGATCATCTTTATCGTCGTCGATCTCATTTGCTGCATCGTCGCGGCGCTGCTCTGGAAGAAAGCGAGCCACCTCGATCCGTTTAAGAAGACCAACAACAAAGTCGGGTTCTTCATCCTCACCCAGCTCGGCGTGATCATGGCGGCGATCTGCTTCCTGCCGCTGATCATCCTCGTGCTGACCAGCAAGGATAAGCTCGACAAGAAATCCAAGATCATCGTCACGGTCGTTGCGATCGTCGCGCTGCTGATCGCGGGTCTGATCGGCGCAGACTTCAACCCGATCTCCGCGGAAGAAAAGGCGGCGGCGGAGCAGTCGATCACGGGCGACGTGTTCTGGACCACGTTCGGTCACAAGTACCATGCGTATGAGGATTGCCACACGATCGCCAACTCCGCGTCCGTGTACAGCGGCAGCGTCACCGCAGCAATCGACAACGGCTGCAGCGAACTGTGCTACTACTGCGCAAAGCGCGCGGAGAAGGAAGACAGTCTCGCGCTTGACGGACTCAACATCGAGGAAGGCGTAGCGGAAACCGCCGGAGAATAAGCGATGGGTAAGTTCGATGTCAAATCCCTGCTGAACGTACTGCAGGGCGACGGCGTTGCGGCGCTGTCACAGACGACCAAGTCCGATGAAGACAAGGTCAACACCGTCCTCGTCAACGCGCTGCCCGTGCTCGTCGGCAAGATGAGCGACAACGCATCGACCGAGGAAGGCGCGGCGTCCCTCAACAAGGCGCTGAATGAGCACAAGACCGGCGAAACGATCGACGTAGCATCGTTTTTGAAGACCGCGGACAGTGAGGACGGCGAAAAGATCCTTTCGCACATCCTCGGCTCCGACAAGGAAGCCGCGACCAAGGCACTGTCGAAGAAGAGCGGGCTTTCCTCCAAGAAGGTTTCCTCGATCCTCTCGCTCGTCGCGCCGCTCCTGCTCTCGCAGGTCGGCAACAACAAGAAGGATGACGATACGTCCGCGCTCGGCGGACTGCTCTCCGGCATGCTCGGCGGCTCGTCCTCCTCGTCCTCCGGCTCGATCGGAAGCACCCTGCTCGGCAGTCTGCTCGGCGGTTCGTCCGATTCGTCCTCGTCCGGCGGCGGCTCGCTGCTCGGAAACCTGTTCGGCGGCTCGTCCTCGTCCGGTTCCTCGTCCTCCGGCATCGGCGGTCTGCTCGGAAATCTGTTCGGCGGCAGCGACGAAAAGGAAGAGGAAAAAGAGGAGAAGGAAGAATCCTCGTCCCTGCTCGGCGGGCTCGGCTCGCTCGCGATGGGGCTGTTCGGCGATTCGGACGCGCTGAAGGAAGAAGAAAAAAAGACCGCGAAGAAAAAGACCGCGGCCAAGAAAACGTCTTCGACCGCCAAGAAGACGACGGCGAAAAAGACGACTTCGACCGCGAAGAAAACGGGCACGGCTTCGACCGCGAAGAAGACGGCGGCAAAGAAGACGACTTCGACCGCGAAGAAAACCGCGACCAAGAAGACCGCGACCAAGAAAACCTCGGGAAAATAAACGAATGCACGAAACGCCCGTGTGATACGGGCGTTTTTTGACGGGAGGAACGGTATGCAGCTACGCAATATGACGCTCTATTCGATCTTTATCCGCAACGACGGCGGCTCGTTTGCCGCGGTCGAGCGGGACCTGCCGCGTCTCAGAAACCTCGGCGTGGACGCGATCTGGCTGATGCCGATCCACCCGATCGGCACGGTCAAGCGCAAGGGTTCGCTCGGCTCGCCGTACGCGATCTCGGACTACCGCGCGGTCAATCCGGAGTTCGGCACGATGGACGACTTTACGCATCTGTGCGACGCCGCGCACGCGCTTGAGCTCAAGGTGCTGATCGACGTCGTGTACCACCACACCTCGCCCGATTCGGTGCTCGTCAAGACGCACCCCGAATACTTCTACCGCAAGGCGGACGGCTCGTTCGGCAACCACGTCGGCGACTGGTCGGACATCATCGATCTCGATTTCGACAACCGCGCGCTGTGGGACGAACTGATCGATACGCTGTGCTTTTGGGCGCGGTACGTGGACGGGTTCCGCTGCGACGTCGCGCCGATGGTGCCGCTCGCGTTCTGGAAGGAAGCGCGTTCGCGCGTTGAGGCGGTGCGCCCCGGCTGCATCTGGCTCGCCGAGTCGATCGAACACGCGTTCATCCGCCACACCCGCGCGCAGGGGCTCGTCGCGCTGTCCGATTCGGAGCTGTATCAGGCGTTCGACATCTGCTACGACTACGACGTGTACGACGATTTTCTGCGCTATGCGAAGGGCAGCGAATCGCTTGCCGAATACGTTGCGGCGCTCGAACGGCAGGAGGCGATCTATCCGGAATCCTATGTGAAACTGCGCTTTACCGAGAACCATGACCGGCTCAGAACGGCGTTCCTGTTCCCCGACCGCACCGTGCGCGAGAACTGGCTCGCGTGGACGTTCTTCCAAAAGGGCATGGCCCTGCTGTATTCGGGACAGGAATGGGCGCCGAACCACACACCGACGCTGTTCGACGCGGACCCGATCGACAAGACCGGCGCGCCGATGCACGAAGCGCTTTTGAAAACGCTGATCGCGATGAAGAAGGACCCGCTGTTTGCGAACGGCGTCTATACGCTCGAAGCGCGCCCGCGCGACGTGATCGTCGCAGCGTGGACCCTGGGCGATCGCAAGGCGGTCGGCGTGTTCTCCCTGCGCGGCAGCAGCGCCGCCGTCAACGTTCCGCTGGCGGACGGTTCCTACCGCAACATTCTGAACGGCCGTGCCTATCCGGTCGATTACGGCACGGTCTCCACCGCCGGCGAACCGGTGATCCTGATCGTCTGACGAAAAAGCCGGACCTTTCCGGACAAAAAACAGCCGCGGGAGCGCTCCCGCGGCTGTTTTGTTATGCGTTACCGATAGAATCGTTCGATATAGTCGAGCACATCCTGCCGCGTGCCCTTGAACGGACCGGGCGTCTCCATCTTGAGCGAGACGAGCGCAGCGGCGAACTCGAGCGCGGTCGGAATGTCGTGATCGAGGCGTTCGCAAAGATAGCCCGCAAAGGTCGTGTCGCCTCTGCCGGTGCGGCCGGTGAGGTTGCGCGGACGGAGCGGCGAGCGATAGATCCGCTTGCCGTCGCAGACGAGCGCTTCGGTGTTGTGCGTGATCAGCACTTCCTTCGCGCCCCATTCGCAGAGCAGAAACGCCGCCTTTTCGCGGTCGTCGGTGCCGGTCAGGATCTCTGCCTCCGCCGCATCGGTCTTGAGATAGCGGATCAGGGGCAGGTATTCCTTCTTTTCGGGCCAGTCGCGCAGCTGCAGCGTGCCGTCGTCGTTGCGGAAGCGCATCATGCCCTGCACGTCGAGACCGACGTCGCCGCGCGCCGCGCACGCCTTGACGAATGCGCCGGGAAAATCGCCCGCGACGAGACCGCCGAGGTGATAAATCTTCGCGTCTGCGTCCGGCAGATCGGAGGGCTGATACGGCTCGATGCCTTTGGTATTCAGGCAGCGGCGACGCTCGCGGTCCGCGGTGAAGTACGTGTTCTGCATCTCGGTGTACGTGTCCGAATCGACGGCAAAGACGCGCTCGACCCTGCTCTGCGAAAAGACCTTATCGGGGTCGATGACCTTGACGTCGCCCTTGGGAACGACCGCGACGCTGTGTCCGATCGCCGCCGCGGCATAGCCGGAGAACGTGACCGCGCCGCCGTTGATGAACTCCTCGCGGCCGTCGTAATCGATGTTGTGATCGAGCGTAATCTGCCCGATGATCATGGTGTCAAACATGTCCGATTGCCTCGCCTTCCTTTAAAATTGCATCGAATTCCGGGCACCAGTTGCGGAATCTGCCCGACGTGATGACGTCCTTGAGCTGATACGAATCGCGGATGCGCTCCTCCGTGAGGATCGCCGCGCGTCCCTCATCGCCGATCTGATGCGCATCGGAACCGACCGTGCGGTACAGATGCGGGTGATCCTTTGCAAGCTGCAGCGCAAGATCGTTGCGGCTGTCGTGGCGCGGGTTGCAGTTTGCAATCTCGAGCCCGTGCACGCAGTCGTAATAGACGATATCGTTCTTGCGGTACGGGTGCGCGTGGATGATCAGCACCTCGTCCTTGAAGCGGTCGAAAAAGGTTTGATGGTTCATATCCGTGATCCACGGATGCTCGTACAGCCACTGTTCGTCGATGCCGTAGATCAGGTAATCGCTGTCGTTTTCGGGGAAGCGCAGCTCGACGCCGAAGATGACGTCCATGCCGAGCGCTTCGCCGGCGGCCTTCGCGGCGCGATAGCCGACGAGGTATCGATCGATGATCGCGTTCCAGTCGTGCGCAACATCGAACCACGCGATCTGCGCGTTGTGCAGATGGTCGGTCACGCAGATGCCGGTGTAACCGAGTTCATGATAGGTCTTGACCTGCTCGGCAGCGGGCACGTGCCCGCACTTGCTGGTTTCCGAGGTGTGCAGATGCAATTCGTAACGGTACATGGTTCCTCCAGATTTATTCTTTGATCGCCCTGCAGGAATTGCGGACGATGAGCGACGGGGACAGAATGGTCTTGGTGTGCGGCGCGTCCGGCTTCTTGATGCGGTTTAAGAGCATGTCCATCGCCGAGATCGCCAGCTCCTGCTTGGGCTGATTGACCGTGGTGAGATCGATCGGCGGCAGCGCGGAAAACGAAATGTTGTCGAAGCCCATCAGCGACAGATCGTCCGGAATGCGGATGCCCTTTTCGTACGCCGCCTGAATGACGCCGATCGCGAGCGCGTCCGCCGCGCAAAGGATCGCCGTTTCGGAAAACGGCTTGGAAAAATGCTCCTTCGCGAGCGCGTAGCCGACCTGGAACGAGCTCCTTGCCTGCGTGTTGCGGATCACGTTCGGCTCGATGCCGAGCTTTCTGCAGGCGTCAAGGTACCCGTCCACGCGCAGCTTATGCGTCATGCTGTTGTCGCGCGCGCCGAGGTACAGAATCCTGCGGTGTCCGAGCGAATATAGGTATTCGGTCGCCTCCTGCATGCCGGTCGTGTTGTCGACAGACACGTAGTTTTCCGGCAGGTCGATCATATTCTCGCTGATGAACACCGTCGGCACCTGCGCGGTCAGCGTCTTTAGGGAATCGTACGATTCGTTGCCGATCGGGATCATGATGATGCCATCGACCTTGCGTCCCATCAACAGGGAAAAGACCTGCTTTTCGAGGTCGAGATCGTACGACGAGTTGCAGACCATCAGGTTATAGCCGCACTTTCGCGCGTAGATTTCGAGGTGCGCGGTCATCTCGCTCATGAACGGGTTGTCGATGCTCGTGACGATCAGCCCGATGATGTTCGTGCGTTTCATGACCATCGAACGCGCGACGGAGTTCGGCGTGTAGCCCATCTCCTCGCAGATGCGGACGACACGCTTGCGGGTGCTCTCCCCCACCTCCGGACTGCCGGACAGCGCGCGGGAGACGGTGGCGTAGGAAACGCCGGCGACTTTCGCAACGTCTTTCAAGGTGACAACGCCCATAGAAACCTCCGCATTTTTTGTTCGTAAAAGTTATGCAAACGTTTTAGATAATTTATTGTACAACCGTTTTTGCCTTTTGTCAACGCACAATAGCTGCTCCGTTCGCCGCTTTCGCTGCGGGAACGATTTCGCACCGAATTTTTGCGGCGTATGATGCGCCGTAATGTGTTTTTTCGTATTGACAAACAGCAGCTTCTGAGATACAATAAAATCGACGAAAACGTTTACGAAATGAGACGCATTTTCAGGGAGGGCAACCATGATCACAACCGTGCTGTTCGATCTCGGTGGAACGCTGCACTCGGTCATCAAAAAGGCGGATTCGATGCCGCGCTTTGCCGAACGCCTGATCCGGCGGCTTTCCGACTACGGCATCGAGATCGACACGACACCGGAAGCGCTCGCGGTTACGCTTCACGAAAATTCGGAGGTCTACAAGCATCTGAGCGAGCGCACGAAGACGGAACTGCCGTCGGCGCAGATCTGGAACGAGTATTACCTCAAGGAGTTTCACATCGGCGAGGACCGGCTCGAACCGATCGCCGAGGAGCTGAGCTTTCTTTACGACTACGACCGGCTGACGCTGATGCGCAAGCCGCGCCTCAAAGAGACGGTCGAGACCCTGCACGAGATGGGCATGCGCATGGGCGTGGTATCCAACATCATCTCGACCTCGCTGGTGCCGCACATGCTGAACGAATACGGCATTGCGCAGTATATGGAATGCATCGTGATGTCGAGCGAGGTCGGCATTCGAAAGCCAGACCCGCGCATCTTTGAGATCGCCTTAAAGCGCATGGGCATAACGGCACGGGAAACCTGCTACGTGGGCGATACGATCTCGCGCGATGTGCTCGGCGCGCGCGCTGCGAACCTCGGCATGGTCGTTCGGATCAACAACCCGTCGATCGCGCACCGCGACGCGGCGTTTCAGGGTCCGGACGTGCCGAAAGCGGACTATGTGATACAGGAACTCTATGAGCTGCCGGAGATTCTCCGGACGTTCAACGAACGATAAATATTGATCAATACAAAGGAGTTGGAGCAAATGACGGATACGATCTTCTTCGATGTCGGCAACACCCTGCGCATCGTGATTCCGGACAAGGAATTCTCGGACGCGGCGGAACGCGAACTGATGGAACTGGTCGGTGCAACCGAACCGCACGATGTGTTCTTTGAAAAGCTGGAGACGCGTTGGAAAAAATACCGCAGCGAGGTCAAAAAGACCCTGCTCGACGCCGGCGAGATGGAGCTTTGGAGCCAACACCTGCTGCCGGACTACGATCCGGAGCGCGTCTGCGCGCATGCGGGCAGACTGACACGGCTGTGGCGCGATCACGACGGACGGCGCGTTCCACGCGACGACGTGAAATCCACGATCATCGAGCTCGACCGCCGCGGCTACACGCTCGGCATCATTGCGAACACGATCACCGAAACGGAGATCCCCGACTGGATGATCGCCGACGGTGTGGCGCACTACTTCAAGGCCGTGATCCTCTCCTCGAAGGTACGCTTAAGAAAGCCGGACCCGGAGATCTACTTCCTCGCCTGCCGCGCGATCGGCAAGAAGCCCGAACAGTGCGCGTACGTCGGTGACAACCCGATCCGCGACGTCGAAGGAACCCGCAAGGCGGGCTTCGCGACGATGGTGCGCATTGATGAACCCGACACGATCAAGAATGAACCGCAGGAGAT
The DNA here is from genome assembly GCA_002369195.1 of Christensenella sp. UBA3792. Classification (GTDB taxonomy): domain Bacteria; phylum Bacillota; class Clostridia; order Christensenellales; family CAG-138; genus UBA3792. The sequence continues at coordinate 79,812 of DFEW01000073.1, read as the reverse complement.
CATCCTTCAGCCCGATTACACGATCACGCGCATCTCGGAGCTTTTGGATATCTTCCCCCCGCTCAAATAAACAGACAGGAGAATCGCTATGGCAAACGAAAGAGAATTTGACGCAATCTTTTACGACCTCGGCGGCACGCTGCGCCTTGTCGAGCGCGATGCGGCATTCGAAGCGGAAGCGCGGCGCAAGATCGCCGAAATGTGCGGCGAGAAAGGCGATCCGGACGAATTCTGTAAGTTTCTCGATTACCGCTACGCGGGCTATCGCAAATGGTGCTTCGAGACGATGCGCGAAGCGCCCGAGGAGGAGCTCTGGACCAAGTGGCTCACGCCCGAATACGACCGCGAGCTGATCAAAAAGAACGCGATCGAGCTGACGATCGAGTTCCGCAACAAGGACGGCCGCCGCGTGGTAGCGCCCAACGGCGCGCAGTCGATCAAGGATCTGTATGCGAACGGCTACAAGCTCGGCATCATCTCGAACCTCGTGACCTCGCAGGAGATCCCGCGCTGGCTCGAAGCCGACGGTCTCAAGCAGTACTTCGGCGCGGTGCTGCTCTCGTGCGTCGAGGGCATCCGCAAGCCCGATCCCGCGATCTCCAACAAGGCGTGCGACATTCTCGGCGTCAAGCCGGAACGCTGCGTCTACATCGGCGACAACCTGAACCGCGACGTCGAAGGCACGCGCCTCGCGGGCTACGGCATGTTCATCCTCTATACGACGCCCGAAAAGCTCGCCAAGGAAAAGATCACGGACGAGAACCGTCCCGACGCGGTCATTTTCGACTTCAACGAGCTCAAGGAAATCTTCCCGAAGGCGCCGCACGTTGCCTGGGATAAGGTTCGGAGGGTATGAGCATGAAGACCGGAATCGAAGCCATCTTTCTGGATCTGGGCGGCACGTTCCGCGTCGTCAATGAGGACAATCGCCCGTTCATCCTCGAAGCGCGCACGCGCATCAAGGAGATCTGCGGCACCGACATGGACCCCGACACGTTCTACGATTTTCTGAACAACCGCTACAACAGCTACCGCGATTGGGCGCTCAAGTACATGTGCGAAGCGCCGGAGGAAATGCTCTGGACGCGCTGGCTTGTGCCCGAATGGGATCGCGAGAAGATCGAAAAGGCGGCGAAGGAGCTGACCTACTGCTTCCGCAGAGCGAAGGGCGAGCGCGTCGTCGTCGAAAAGGGCATCGAGACCGTGCGCGAGCTGAGAAAGCGCGGCTACAAGGTCGGCATCATCAGCGATCTGATCGGCACGATCGAGATCGACGAGTGGCTCGATCACGACGGCATCCGCGATCTGTTCTGCACGGTGCAGCAAAGCTCCGTGACGATGCTCAGAAAGCCGCATCCGGCGATCTACTTCCTCGCGCTGACCGAGGCGGGCGTGCGTCCCGAGCACAGCTGCTTTGTCGGCGACAACTTAAAGCGCGACATCATTGGCGCGAAGCAGTCCTGCTTTGCCGGCACGGTCGGCGCGGAATACCCCGGCGGGCTCGAATTCAAGCTGACCGAGGAGAACCGTCCGGACTGCATCATCCATCATTTCGACGAACTGTTGAACATCTTCCCCGGCGAAGGCAGGTTCTGCCCCGAAACGGCAGAGGACCCGACGCCGCGCATTCACTGAAACAAAAAGGAGACCCGATATGACAGCATTCAAACAATCCGGCGGCGACGCGCTCGCCAAAGCCGTGGAGCGGATCTATGCCGCAAACGGCGGTTCGGAATACGGCTTCGAGCCGATGAACCTCTATGACGGCGATCAGGCGGTCGGTCTTGTCAAGGCAGGCGACGGCGTCATATTCTGCTGCCGCAGAGGCGAACGCGAAACCGAGCTGACCGACGCGTTCACCGATCCGAACTTCAAGGGCTTCGAGCGCAAGATGCTCGATCCGCTCGACTTCGTCATCCTCACGATGTACAGCGAGCGCTACACGTATCTGCCGATCGCCTTCGCGCCGTCCAAGGTGCAGAAGACGCTGGCGCAGGTGCTTTCGGAGAACGGCAAGACGCAGATGCACCTTGCCGAGAGCGAGAAGTTCGCGCACGTCACGTTCTTCTTCAACGGCGGCAACCAGAAGCCGTTCAACGGCGAGGACGATTTCCGCATCCCCTCCCCCAAGGGCGTTCCGTTCGATACGGTGCCGGAGCTGAAGCTTCCGGAGGTCGCGCAGAAGCTGATGGACGGCGTCGATCACGGCTATGACTTCATCGTCACGAACTTCGCGAACGGCGACGTCATCGGTCACACCTCGTCCGATACCGCCAAGCCGATCGCCTGCGAAGCAATCAGCAAATATGTCGGAAAAACGGTTGCGTACGCGCGCGAAAAGGGGTACACTGTACTTGTCACCGCAGACCACGGCAACATCGAGATCCTGCACACGCCCGAGGGCAAGCCGCACGTTTCGCACACCACGAACCTCGTTGCGTGCATCGCGCTGGGCGACGGCACCGAGAAGCTGTCCGAGGACGGCAAGCTGTGCGACGTCGCGCCGACGATCCTCTCCGCGATGGGTCTTGAACAGCCCGCGGAAATGACCGGCAAGCCGCTGTTCCGCTTTGCAAAGCCGGGCAAGGTTCTGCTGCTGATTTGCGACGGCTGGGGACTCGATCTTCCGACCGACAACAACCCGATCTTCACCGCATCGACGCCCGAATGGGACGCGCTGCTTGCGAACTACCCGTACGCGAAGCTCGAAGCGTCCGGTCCGGCGGTCGGTCTTGCGGCGGGCAAGACGGGCAATTCCGAAGCAGGACACATCAACCTCGGCTCCGGACGCGTCGTTCTGCAGGACGACGTGCGTCTCGACAACGCGATGAAGGACGGCTCTTTTGCGCAGAACCCGGTGTTCTTAAACACCCTGAACGGCGTGAAGGAGCGCGGCACGGCGCTGCATCTGTTTGCGCTGCTGACCAAGAAGTCCTCGCACGGTTCGATCGACTATCCGCTGGCGCTGGTCGATATGGCAAAGGACGCGGGCGTTAAGGACGTTTACGTGCACGTCATCTTCGACGGACGCTCCACCGAGCCGGGCAGCGCGCCTACGCTGCTGCGCGAATTCGGCGAAACGCTCGAACAAAAGGGCGTCGGTCTGATCGTGTCCGGCGTCGGCAGAGGCGTCGCGCTTGACCGCGACCAGAACTGGGCAAAGATACAGCGCACCTATGCTTCGCTTGTCGAAGGCAAGGGCGCGCCGTACTGTGAATAAGCATCATTCAATTTTGTAAACGGAGGAAACACATGGTTAACGTTGGCATCATCGGCGCGGGCCGCATCGGACAGGTCCACGCAAAGAGCATCCTCACCGGCGTGCCGGACGCAAAGATCCTCGCGATCGCGGACCCGTACATGAAGCCGGAAGTCGCCGCATGGGCAAAGTCCGTCGGCATCGAGAACGTATACGAGGACTACAAAAAGATTCTCGCGGATGAGCGCATCGACGCGGTGCTGATCTGTGCATCGACGAACCTGCACGCCCAGCTTTCGCTCGAAGCGATCGCCGCGGGCAAGCATGTATTCTGCGAAAAGCCGATCGACCAGAGCATCGAAAAGATCGAACAGGTCAAGGCGGCTCTCGCGGCTTCGCCGAAGAAGCTCGTCTATCAGGTCGGCTTCAACCGCCGCTACGACCACAACTACCGCGCCATGCGCAAAGCGGTCGAGGAAGGCAAGATCGGCGAAGTCCAGTATGTGCGCGTTTCCTCGCGCGATCCGGAACCCCCACCCGCACAGTATGTGGCGGTTTCCGGCGGCATCTTCATGGACATGATGATCCATGACCTCGACATGGTCCGCTACCTCTCCGGTCAGGAGATCGTTGAACTGTACGCGCAGGGCGCGTGCCTGATCGATCCCGCGATCGGCGAAGCGGGCGACGTCGACACCGCAACGATCACGATGAAGCTTTCGAACGGCGCGCTCGCGACCATCGACGGTTCGCGCAAGGCGGTTTACGGCTACGATCAGCGCGGCGAAGTGTTCGGCTCCAAGGGCTGCGTCACGAGCGCGAACGATTCGGACTCCAACATCGTGCTTTCCACGGTGGACGGCGTAACGAGCGAAAAGCCGCTGTGGTTCTTCCTTGAACGCTACATGGGTTCGTATCAGGCGGAAGTGCGCGAGTTCATCGCGTGCGTCAAGAACGGCACCGAGCCGTGGGTCGGCATTGAAGACGGCCTCGTCTCCATCAAGCTTGCGCTCGCATGCGCGAAGTCCCTCAAGGAAAACCGTCCCGTCCGCATCGACGAGATCTGAACAAAGAAAGGCAAAGCTATGGCAAAAATCAAAGTCGGTGTTGCCGGTTACGGCACAATCGGTCAGCGTCTGGCTGACGGCGTCGCTCTGCAGGGCGACATGGAACTCGTGGGCATCGCGGACCTCGCCCCGACGCTGGCGATCCGCGCGCTGCGCGAAAACGACATGATCGGCGTGAACAACGTCAAGTACGATCTGTACCTCGTTGACGGTGCGGACAAGGCGGCGTTCGATCAGTACGACATTCCGGTTGCGGGCACCTTCGAGGAGCTCTGCAGAAAGGTCGATATCATGCTCGACTCGTCCCCGGGCGGCGTCGGCGCAAAGAACAAGGAGCTGTATCAGAAGGTCGGCGTCAAGGCGATCTTCCAGGGCGGCGAAAAGAACTCCGTCGCGGACGTGTTCTTCCACGGCTATGCGAACTATGAAAAGGGCGTCGGTCAGGATTATCTGAAGCTCACGAGCTGCAACACGACCGGTCTCATCCGTGCGGTGGACTGCCTCGACCGCGTCATCGGCATCGAGAAGGTCGCGATCACGATCATCCGCCGCGTCGCGGATCCGGGCGACTATCACCGCGGACTCACCAACGCGCTGCAGATCGACAAGGCGCCGTCGCACCAGGCGGTCGACCTGATGACGATCATGCCGCACGTCGAAGCGACGGGCATCCTCGTGCATACGCCGGTCACGCACGGTCACATCATCACCGTGCTCGCCACCGCGAAGGACGGCAAGAAGATCACGCGCGAGATGGCGCTCGAAGCGTTCCGCAAGCATCCGCGCATCCGCACGGTCACGATCGACGAGGGCTTCAAGGGCAACGCAAGTCTGTTCAAGTACGCGCGCGACCTCGGTAACCGCCGCGGCGACATGTACGAGATCGGGCTTTGGGAGGACAGCATCGTCGAGAGCGGCAATGACATTATGTTCGCGATCAACATCCCGCAGGAGAGCGTGACGATCCCCGAAACGATCGACGCGATCCGCGCCGCAATGAAGATGCAGCTGACCCGCGAAGAGGGCACCGCAAAGACGAACGAATACCTGAAGATCGGCAGATTCAAGAACATCAAATAAGAGCGAGGTTAACCCATGCGATTCGGAATCAGAACGCTGGACGAACTCTCGGTGCGCGGAAAGACGGTCCTGTGCCGTGTAGACATCAATCAACCCGTGGATCGTGATGCGGGGACGCTCAAAAGCATCAACCGCATCACGGCCTGCGTGCCGACCATCCGCGAATTAAGCGACAACGGCGCAAAGGTCGTTTTGCTGGCGCACCAGGGCAGCGATATCGAATACAAAAACTTTTATACGACAAAGCCGCACGCCAAGGTGCTTTCCGATCTCCTCGGACGGAACGTGCAGTGGATCGACGACGTTTGCGGTCCCGCGGCAAGGCAAGCCATTCGCGATCTCAGGGATGGCGATGTTTTGCTTTTGGACAATGTGCGGTTTATGTCGGAAGAACAGACGCTGTTCGAAACCAAACTGCATCTGACGCACGAACAGCAGGCGAAAACGCAGGTCGTGACCAAGCTTGCACCGCTCGCCGACCTCTACGTGTGCGACGCGTTTGCCGCGGCGCACCGCGATCAGCCGAGCTTGTGCGGGTTCGAACAGGTTCTTCCCTCCGCGATGGGGCGGCTGTTCGAAAAAGAGTACTGCACCGTCTCGTCGGTCATGGAACAGCCCGAACGTCCCTGCGTGTTCTGCTTGGGCGGCGCGAAGATCTCGGACGCGTTCCTCATGATGCAGACTGTTCTCGATCGCGGCGTTGCCGATACGATCCTGACCGGCGGGCTTGTGGCAAACATCTTCCTGATCGCGCTCGGACACGACATCGGCAAAGGCAGTTATGACTTCATCGTAAAGTCAAACTATGCCGAATTCTTCGAGCGTGCAAAAGCGCTCTATGCGCAGTATGGCGAGCGGATCGTGCTGCCCGTCGACCTTGCTTGGGTTGAAAGCGGCGAACGCAGGGAAGCGAAGATCGGCGAGATCCCCGCTGCGGTCGGCGCGGTGGATATCGGGCACGAAACGGCGGACGCGTACCGCAGAATCATTCTGAACGCCAAGACCGTGTTCGTGAACGGTCCGATGGGCGTTTTTGAACAGGAACCCAGCGAATACGGCACCAAGGCGCTGTGGCAGGCGCTCGCGGACACCGAGGGATTCACGGTGCTCGGCGGCGGCGACAGCATCACGGCGACCGAGAAATACAAGCTGACCGACAAAATCGGTTATATCTGCACCGGCGGCGGCGCGCTGATCCGCTTTTTGAGCGGCGAGGAACTCCCCGTTGTCAAAGCGCTGCGGCACGGATCAACATTACCTTTATAAGGAGGAAGCTATGGATTTACAGGAAACGAAATCGATCGAAGCGTTTGCATTGCGCATCCGCATGGCGGCGCTCGAAGCGATCCACTCGATCGGCTCCGGTCACGTCGGCGGCGTGATGAGCATCTCCGACACGATGGCGGTGCTTTACGGACGCGAAATGCGCTTTAATCCCGCCGATCCCAAGTGGGCGGATCGCGATTATCTGGTCGTCTCCAAGGGACATGCGGGTCCCGCGGTGTACGCAACGCTCGCCCTCAAGGGATTCTTCCCCTATGAGGAGCTCAAAACCCTCAACCGCGGCGGCACGCGCCTTCCGAGCCACTGCGACCGCAACAAGACGCCCGGCGTCGACGTGACGACCGGCTCGCTCGGTCAGGGCACCTCGCAGGCGGCGGGTCTCGCGCTCGGCAACAAGCTCAAAGGACGCAGCAGCCGCGTGTTCCTGATCGTCGGCGACGGCGAAATGAACGAGGGACAGTGCTGGGAATCCTTCCTGTTCGCAAGCGCGAAGAAGCTCGGAAACCTCGTCGTTTTGATCGACTGGAACAAGCGCCAGCTCGACGGCTACCTCGATGAGGTTCTGCCGATGGGCGACTTTGTCGCGAAGATGGAAGCGTTCGGCTTCGACACCGTCAAGGTTGACGGCGGCGACGTCAATGCGATCGCCGATGCGCTGGAGCGCACGAGAAAGGGCGGCGACAAGCCGTACGCGATCGTGCTCGACACCGTGAAGGGACACGGCGTGACGGAAATCGAACAGACCGCCATGAATCACAGCATGCCGGTGACCGACGAACGGTTCGCGAACTGGACGGCGGAACTCAAAGCAAAATTGGACGCATTGGAGGGCTGAGCAATGAAGATCGTGTATAACGGAGAACTGGATCCCCGCCTTTGCAAGGACGTACTGGGCGCGACGATCGCCGAGATCGTGGACAACGATCCCAACGCAATCTTCCTCGACGCCGACCTGATGAGCTGCTCCGGCACGCTCAAATGGTCCAAAACCACCGACCGCGCGGTCGACTGCGGCATCGCCGAATCGAACATGGCGGGCGTCGCGGCGGGTCTCGCCGTCGCGGGCTTTAAGCCGATCATCCACAGCTTCGGACCGTTCGCGTCCCGTCGCTGCTACGATCAGATCTTCCTGTCCGGCGGCTATGCGAAGAACGACATCACCGTCGTCGGCACCGACCCCGGCGTCACCGCCACGATGAACGGCGGCACGCACATGCCGTTCGAGGACGTCGCGCTGTACAACGCGCTGCCCGGCGCAACCGTGATCGACGCGTCCGACCCGACCTGCCTTAAAAGCGTTCTGAAGCAGTGTCAGAACCGCCCCGGCATCAAGTACATCCGTGTCGGCAGAAAGCAGTACGCGAAGATTTATGAGGACGGCAGCGAGCTGCCCATCGGCAAGGCCGTGACGCTGCGCGAAGGCACCGACGCGGTCGTCTTTGCGGCCGGCATCATGCTGCACGAGGCAATGAAAGCCGCGGCTTCGCTCGAAGCGCAGGGCATTTCGGTCGCGGTCGTCGACTGCTTCACGATCAAGCCGATCGATGCGGACGCCGTCGAAGCATGGGCGAAAAAGACCGGCGCTGTCGTCGTTGCGGAAAACGCGAACCGTCACGGCGGTCTCTACGATACGATTCTGGAAGTGCTTGCGGAGCGCTGCCCCACTCCCGCCGCCGTCGTTGCGGTCGAGGACGAGTTCGGCGAAGTCGGCACGCAGAGCTATCTGATGGAGCGCTTCGGTCTGACCGCGGCGCACATCGAGGCACAGATCAAGGCGGTACTGGCAAGGAAATAACATGAAGCTGCGTTTCGGATTCGGCACCGGCTTTCAGGAAGTCGAAGTGCCTGAACAAAACCTGATCGGCGAGCTGCACGCAAACGAGGTTCCGGTCGGTCTGACCGGCGAAGCGGAAGTGCGCCGCGCGCTGGAAAACCCGATCGGCTCGCCGCGGCTGAAGGACATCGTGCACGCGGGCGAAACGGTTGCGATCGTCACGAGCGATGTGACCCGCCCGATGCCGACCAAGCTTGTCATGCCCGCGCTGCTCGACGAGCTGTACGCCGGCGGCGTGCGCAAAGAGGACATCACCCTCGTGTTCGCGCTCGGCAGCCATCGGCATCAGACCGACGAGGAGCGGCAGCGGCTCGCTGGAGAGCGCGCGTGGAACGAGATCCGATGCGTGGACAGCGACCCGGACGACTGCATCGGCTACGGCACGACGAGCCGCGGCACGCCGGTGGACATCACCCGCGTCGTGGCGCAGGCGGACCGGCGCATCTGCCTCGGCAACATCGAATACCACTACTTTGCCGGATATTCCGGCGGTGCAAAGGCGATCATGCCCGGCGCATCGACGCGCGCGGCGATTCAGGCAAACCACAGCCGCATGATCCTGCCCGAAGCGAAAGCAGGCGCGCTGGAGGACAACCCCGTGCGCCTCGACATCGAGGAAGCAGGCGCGATGGTCGGCATCGACTTTATCGTCAACGTCGTGCTCTCCGAGCATAAGGAAATCCTCAAAGCCGTAGCGGGCGACGTCACGAAGGCGCACCGCGAGGGCTGCAGGTTCCTCGACACGCTCTATCGAAAGGAGCTTTCCGCACCCGCGGATATCGTGCTCGTTTCGCAGGGCGGCGCGCCGAAGGACCTGAACCTGTATCAGACGCAAAAGGCGCTCGACAACGCGAAGCATGCGGTTCGCGACGGCGGCGTGATCATCCTGATCGGCTCCTGCAAGGAGGGACTCGGCGAAAAGACGTTCGAGGAATGGATGACGACCGCGCCGACGGCGCACAGTCTGATCGAACGTATCGAGCGCGAGTTCCGCCTCGGCGGACACAAGGCGGCGGCGATCGCCATGGTGCTCGAACGCGCCGAGGTCGATCTCGTCTCCGAGCTGGACGACGGTTTCGTCCGCTCGATCTTCCTGAATCCGCAGCCGTCCGCACAGGCGGCGCTGGATCGCGCATTTGCAAAGCTCGGACCGAACGCAACGGTTCTGGCCATGCCGTACGGCGGCTCCACCCTGCCGACCGTCATCAAGTAACAAAACAAATTTCACATAAGGAGAAACAAATGGATTACGCAAAAGAATCGCTCCGCCTGCACGGCGAATGGAAGGGCAAAATCGAAGTCATCGCAACGGTTCCCGTCGCAACGAAGGAAGACCTGAGTCTTGCATACACGCCGGGCGTCGCACAGCCGTGTCTGGAAATTCAGAAGGACATCAACAAGTCCTACGAGCTGACTCGCCGTCACAACCTCTGCGCCGTCATCACCGACGGAAGCGCGGTTTTGGGTCTCGGCGACATTGGTCCGGAAGCGGGCATGCCGGTCATGGAAGGCAAGTGCGTGCTGTTTAAGTCGTTCGGCAACGTCGATGCGTTCCCGCTGTGCATCAAGACGCATGACGTGGACGAGTTTGTCAACGCGGTGTATCTGCTCTCCGGCTCCTTCGGCGGCATCAACCTCGAGGACATTTCGGCCCCCCGCTGCTTCGAAATCGAACGCAAGCTCAAGGAAAAGTGCGACATCCCGATCTTCCACGACGATCAGCACGGCACCGCCGTCATCACGCTGGCCGGTCTGACCAACGCGCTGAAGGTCGTCGGCAAGAAGAAGGAGGACGTGAAGGTCGTTACCTCCGGCGCAGGCGCGGCGGCGGTCTCGATCGTCAAGCTCCTGCTCTCCGCGGGCTTCAAACACATCACCATGTGCGACCGCAAAGGCGCGATCTACAAGGGCCGCGACGGTCTCAACTGGATCAAGGAAGA
>DFEW01000073.1:69102-69358 GCA_002369195.1 Christensenella sp. UBA3792 | reverse complement strand
AACTGGATCAAGGAAGAGATGGCGGAAGTCACGAACCTTGAGCGCAAGCCCGGTTCGCTTGCCGATCAGCTCGTCGGCGCGGATGTATTCATCGGCGTTTCGGCGCCCGGTACGGTCACGACCGAGATGGTCAAGACGATGAACCGTGACGCGATCATCTTCGCCTGCGCGAACCCGACGCCGGAAATCTTCCCGGACGACGCCAAGGCAGGCGGCGCGCGCGTGATCGCGACCGGCAGAAGCGACTTCCCGAACC
>DFEW01000073.1:10251-69056 GCA_002369195.1 Christensenella sp. UBA3792 | reverse complement strand
CGAACCAGATCAACAACGTTCTCGCGTTCCCGGGCATCTTCCGCGGCACGTTCGATGTGCGCGCAAGCGACATCAACGAGGAAATGAAGATGGCGGCGGCGAAGGCGCTTGCCGACCTGATCTCCGACGAGGAGCTTAGTGCGGACTACATCATTCCCAAAGCGTTCGACAAGCGCGTCGGTCCCGCGGTTGCGGCGGCAGTCGCCCAGGCGGCTCGCAAGAGCGGCGTTGCGCGCATCTGAAAGGAGCGTTCCATGGCAATGTTCAACAAAGAAAAGGTGCATCTCGGCATCGCGCCGATCGGCTGGTGCAACGACGATATGCCGGAGCTCGGCGCGGAAAACACCTTCCGCCAGACCGTCAGCGAAATGGCGCTTGCGGGCTTTACCGGCTGCGAGATCGGCAACAAGTATCCGTCCGATCCGAAGGAGCTCAAATGGGAGCTCGATCTGCGCGGCATGCGTATCGCAAGCCGCTGGTTCTCCTCGTTCCTGCTCACCAAGCCGCTCGAAGAGAACATTGCGGCGTTTGAGAAGGAACTCGACTTTCTCGCCGCCGTCGGCGCAAACCGCATCAACGTCTCCGAACAGAGCTATTCGATTCAGGGACAGGTCGAAACGCCGATCCTTACCGGCAATCATAAGTACGTGATGAACGACGCGGAATGGGATCGCTTCACCAAGGGGCTTGACGTGCTTGGCAAGATCGCCGTCGAACGCGGCTTCAAGCTCTGCTTCCACCATCACATGGGCACGGTCGTGCAGACCGCTGCGGAAACCGACCGTATGATGGCGAACACCGATCCGCGCTACGTGTTCCTCTGCTACGACACCGGTCACTTCACCTTCGCGGGCGAGGATCCGCTTGCGATGCTCAAGAAGTACGTCGACCGCGTCGGTCACGTCCATCTCAAGGACATGCGTCTGCCGGTCGTGGAGCAGGCGAGAGCGAACAACTGGAGCTTCTTGACCGCCGTGCGCAACGGCGCGTTCACGGTGCCCGGCGACGGCGACGTGGACTTTGATCCGGTGTTCAAGGTGCTGTCCGACGCGCATTACGAGGGCTGGCTGCTCGTCGAAGCGGAACAGGATCCCGCAAAGGCGAACCCGCTCGAATACGCGATCAAAGGCCGCAAGTACATTGCGGAACATACCGGACTGTAAGGAGCGCACATGTATTTCAAAAAAGAAGTGCAGCGCGGCTATAACGCGTACATCGACGCCTCGGTCGACGATCTCGGCATGCTGATGGACATCGGTCTGCTCGTCATGGAGGACGGCGACGTCTATACGATCGAGGAACCCGAAAAGGAAACCGCGGTGCTTCTCTTTGAAGGCGCCGTAACGATGCAGTGGGCGGATCGCACGGTCGAGGCCGACCGCCCCGATACCTTCCGCAACGAGGCATACTGCCTTCTCTGCCCGCGCAGGGTCAAGATCACGCTCACCGCGCATCGTCACGCCGAGCTGTTCATTCAGCAGACGACGAACGAACGCGACTACGAGCCGGTCCTGTATACGCCCGAGACGGTGCAGGTGCAGCATGCGGGCGCGAACGGCGAACTGATGGGCTGCATGCGGCGCGAGATCAAGACGTTCTTCGACTATGAGAACGCGCCGTTCTCGAACATGGTGCTCGGCGAAGTGCTGAACTTCCCGGGACGCTGGTCGTCCTACCCGCCGCACCACCATCCGCAGCCGGAGGTTTACTTCTATCGTTTCGATCATCCGCAGGGCTTCGGCGCCGGATTCTCGAACGGTGAAATCTACAAAACCGAGCATAACGGGCTTGCGACGATCAATCACGGCTTCCACTCGCAGGTTGCGGCGCCCGGTTACGCGATGTGCTACGCATGGGCGATCCGGCATCTGGACGGCAATCCGTGGCAAAAGACGCGCATCGACGATCCCGAACACAGCTGGCTTTGGAAGCCGGACGCGAACGAGCACATTTTTCAGGGTTAACAGGAGGATCGTATGAAAACCATTCGTTTGACTATGACGCAGGCGCTGGTTCGCTTTCTTGAAAACCAGTACATCGCCTACGACGGCATTGAGCATCCGTTCGTCGAGGGCGTGATCATGCTGCCCGGACACGGCAACGTGGTCGGTCTCGGACAGGCGCTCCGTCAGGAAACGCGCCGTCTCAAGGTCTGGCAGGGCAAGAACGAGCAGGGCATGGCGCACACCGCCGTCGCGTTTGCGAAGCAGATGAAGCGCAAGAAGATCATCGCGGTGACCTCGTCCGTCGGTCCCGGTGCGGCAAACATGGTGACCGCCGCCGCGACGGCAACCGCGAACAACATTCCGGTGCTGATCCTGCCCGGCGACGTTTACGCCTGCCGCCAGCCCGATCCGGTGCTGCAGCAGATTGAACAGACGCACGACCTTTCGATCTCCACGAACGACGCGTTCCGCGCCGTCTGCCGCTATTGGGACCGCATCGTCCGCCCCGAACAGCTGATGAGCGCGATGATCTCCGCCTTCCGCGTACTGACCGATCCGGCGAACACCGGCGCGGTCTGCATCGCGATCCCGCAGGACGTCGAGGGCGAAGCATACGACTATCCGGAGAGCTTCTTCCAAAAGCGCGTCCATCGCCTCGCAAGACGGCAGGCGGACCCCGAAGCGATCGAGGACGCCGCGAAGGTCATCCGTGCGGCGAAAAAGCCGCTGCTGATCTGCGGCGGCGGCGTGCGCTACAGCGAAGCGCATGCCGAATTCAAGGCGTTTGCCGAAGCGACCGGCATTCCGTTCGGCGAGACCCAGGCGGGCAAGAGCGCGCTCCCCTATGATCACGCGCTCAACCTCGGCGGCATCGGCGTGACCGGCTGCTCCGCGGCGAACGAGATCGCCAAGGAAGCGGACGTGATCATCGGCGTCGGCACCCGCTATACGGACTTCACGACCTCGTCGAAGTGGCTCTTCCGGGACGATGCGAAGTTCGTCAACATCAACGTATCCGAGTTTCAGGCGCTGAAGCTCGACGCCGTTCCGGTCGTGGCGGACGCAAAACGCGCCCTGCCCGCGCTGCTTGATGCGCTGGACGGCTACAAGGCGCCGTATACGAACGAAGTCAAAGACGCGCGCGACCGCTGGTTCAAGGAGCTCGCGCGGCTGCAGAACATCGCATTCACCGAGGGCTACGTGCCGGAGGTCAATGACGCGAATGCGCAGAGCGCGTTCCGCTTCGCGAAGGATTTGGACGCGTCACTCACGCAGACCGCCGTGCTCGGCGCGATCAACTTTGCGATCGATCCCGAGGACGTGGCGATCGGTTCGGCGGGCTCTCTGCCCGGCGACATGCAGCGCATGTGGTGCGCGCGCGGCGTCGATACCTATAACATGGAGTACGGCTACTCCTGCATGGGGTATGAGATCTCCGGCGCGCTCGGCGTGAAGTACGCGATCGGCGACCGCGACGTTTACGCGATGGTCGGCGACGGCAGCTTCATCATGCTGCATTCCGAGCTTTTGACCGCGGTGCAGGAGCATAAGAAGATCAACGTGTGCGTGTTCAACAACGCCAGCTTCGGCTGCATCAACAACCTGCAGGTCGGTCACGGCAACGACACGCTCTGCACCGAGCTGCGCTTCAGAGGCGAGGACGGCGAGCATTCCGGCAAGTTCATTCCGGTCGACTTCGCGAAGATTGCCGAGGGCTACGGCTGCAAAGCATTCACGATTCACTCGATCAACGAGATGAAGGACGCGATCAAAGAAGCCAAGAAGATCGAGGGCGTTCCGGTCGTATTCGACATCCGCGTGCTGCCCAAGTCCATGACCGAGGGCTACGGCTCCTGGTGGCGCGTCGGCGACACCGAGGTTTCCGAGAATCCGAGAAACCTCAAAGCATACGAGGATCATCTTGCGCACGTCAAGGACGCAAGAAAGTACTGAGGCGCTAAACAAGCAGACAATACAAAGACCGCATCTCGGGGCTCCGGGATGCGGTCTTTTGCGATGCGTTTCTACGCCGCACCTGCGCGGTTTATGCGTGAAAACAGAGAGCGCCGACCCGCAGCCGGACCGGCGCTCTCTCCTATGGGGAGATAGGAGGAATATGTCTCAGAGAAGGTGCACGAGCGCGATCAGTCCGGAGAAGACGATCGAAACGGTCGCGCAGAGCTTGATGAGGATGTTCAGTGACGGACCGGACGTATCCTTGAACGGATCGCCGATGGTGTCGCCGACGACGGACGCCTTATGCGGCTTCGAACCCTTGCCGCCGAAGTGACCCTCTTCGATGTATTTCTTTGCATTGTCCCATGCGCCGCCCGCGTTGCTCATGAACACGGAGACCGCAAAGCCCGCCACGGACACGCCTGCCAAAAGACCGACCACGCCGGTAGGCCCGAGAATCAGCCCCGCCACGATCGGAACGACGACCGCCATGACCGCCGGAACGACCATCTCGTGCAGCGCGCCCTTGGTGCAGATCGAAACGCACTTCGCGTATTCGGGGGTTGCCGTGCCCTCCAGAATGCCCGGGATCTCGCGGAACTGGCGGCGCACCTCGACGACGACCGACTGCGCGGCGCGCTCGACGCCGTTCATCGTAACCGCCGAGAACACGAATACGAGCATCGCGCCGATGAACATGCCGATCAGGACCGTCGGATTGATGATGGAGAAGTTCAGAACCGCGTCGGTCTTATCCTGAATGATATTGACGTAGGAAACGAGCAGCGCGAGCGAGGTGAGCGACGCCGAGCCGATCGCAAAGCCCTTGCCGGTCGCCGCGGTGGTGTTGCCAAGAGAATCGAGCGCATCGGTGCGTTCGCGCACGACCGGATCCATGCCCGCCATCTGCGCGATGCCGCCCGCGTTGTCCGCGACCGGTCCGTATGCGTCGGTCGCCAGCGTGATGCCGAGCGTGGACAGCATGCCGACGCCCGCAATGCCGATGCCGTACAGACCGCGGTTAAAGGTCTGCAGGAAGTGTCCGTTTGCATCGACGATCGCATTCGTGCCGCCTGCTGCATAGTAGCTGATCAGAACCGCCGCGCAGACGATCAGGATGGACGTAAGCGCCGATTCCATGCCGAGCGAGATGCCGCCGATGACGATGGTTGCGTAACCGGTCTGCGAGGTCGCGGCAAGGTTGCGCGTCGGGCGGTACGATTCGGAGGTGAAGTATTCGGTGAAGAAGCCGATCAGGCAGCCCGCGACCAGACCGCACAGGATCGAGATGTAGATGCCGAGCCAGCTTGCGCCTTCCACGATGCGGAAGATGAAGTAGGTCAGCGGCAGCGCGGCGATCGCCGAAAGGATGGCCGCCGTATACGTGCCGGTACGCAGGGTGCGCAGAAGCGTCTTTTGGCTCGCGCCCTCCTTGACGCGCACGAGCTGCGCGCCGATGATCGAGCAGAGGATGCCGGATACGGCGAGCATCAACGGCAGGAACATGCCCGCAAAGCCGTAACCGCCGATCGCCGACAGCGCGAACGTTGCGAGGATCGAACCGACATAGGATTCATAGAGGTCCGCGCCCATGCCCGCGACGTCGCCGACGTTGTCGCCGACGTTGTCCGCGATCGTCGCCGGATTTCTCGGATCGTCCTCGGGGATCTTCTTTTCGACCTTGCCGACGAGGTCCGCGCCGACGTCTGCCGCTTTCGTGTAAATGCCGCCGCCCACGCGCGCGAACAGCGCCATGAACGATGCGCCCATGCCGTTCATGACCATGATGTTGCCGATCATGATCGCGTCACGGATGCCGAACACATAATAGAGCAGGAAATACCACAGCGTAATATCCAGAACGCCGAGCGCAACGACCGTAAAGCCCATGACCGAGCCCGCCGAGAATGCGACGCGAAGGCCGCGGTTCAGCCCCTCGTTCGCCGCCTGCGCCGTGCGAGCATTGGCATGCGTTGCGATTTTCATACCGATAAAGCCGGCGAGCAGCGACCAGATGCCGCCGGTGAGGAATGCGAACGGCGTGAATTTGCTCAGCAGCGAGCCATTCGATGCGAACGCCATCACCGTCAGCACCACAAAGATGATCGCAAACACCGGCAGAACCGTCTTATACTGCCGCTTGAGGTAGGCGTTTGCGCCTTCGCGGATCGCGCCGGCGATCTGCTTCATTCTCTCTGTGCCTTCAGAAAACGACAGCACCTTTTTGGTTTGCAGCAGTGCGTACAGCCCCGCAAGCGCTGCGCCGATAAAACCGATCCAGAACAGTTTTTCCATAATTACCTCTCCAAATATGATGTTATGCAAACCTTCGCTGACGCAAAGGGAGTTGTTTTTGGCTTCGTAAACGTTTACGAACCGGTTAGAAAAAGATTCGACGTTTACCGGTTGCCGAAACGGGGTTTGCGGCAAACGTCGAAGAAAACTACTTGCTCTTTCTCCTCCGCAGAATGAGGAGGAATACGGCGATCAACAGCAGCGCAGCCGCGCCGATCGCGATCCAAAGCCAGGTATGGTTCGATCCGCTCTGCGCCTTCAGCGGCGCATCAAGGCAGAACGAATCGATCACGGTGTAGTCCGCGCAGTTGCGAAGACTTGCGTCGCCGGCTTCGGTACGCTGATATGCGGTGACCGTGATGCCCGTCTCATCGACCTCGACGTAGGTCAGATACGGTCTCGCGTCGAACGAGCCGCCGGTCTGGAAGTCGAGCAGTGCGTCGATCTCGCCGCCGTAGTCATCAAACTTCGGTCCCATCGGGCTGGTCGTGATGAAGGTTGTGCCCTTGCCGAGCGCCGCCTTGTTGCCCTGCCCGTCGACCGTAGCGCGGAAATAGTTGTGAATGTGTCCATTGAAGAACAGACTGACGCCGAGTTCGGCGCACATCTTTTCGAGGAACGCCGTCGCTGCATCGTCTTTCTGCACAAGACCCGCATGTGCGCAGATGATGCGGTAGCTGCATCCGGACGTCTCGAACGCCGCCTTTGCCCACGCCTTTTGCTGCTCATAGTAGCGCATCTTGTCGGCGGAAGCGTCCGCGCTCTCCTCGCCCGAATACGGTTCGGTGTTCAGAATGACAAAGCACACGTCGCCGACGACGAAGCTTGCTGTGTTTTCTCCGAGGATCGGATCGTCGACGCCAGCAGGCAGGTTCGTGCGTCCGTTGAAGTGCGAATAAACGACGTCGCCCTTCGCTTCATGGTTGCCCGGCACGTACGCGGTGAGCCGCGTTGCGAGCGCCGTGCCCGCCGTGTCGAACAGGAACGACCATTCCTGCATCGTATCGTCCTCGGTGAGATCGCCGAGGTTGACGAGGAAGTCCGGATGCAGGGTGTCGGTCAAAAACGTTTTTTCGGTGTAGGCGAACGGGAGGTAGCCCTCCTCGTTGGTCGACTGCATGTCCGAAACCAGAACGAACGAGAACGATTTGCCCGCCGGCAGCGTCCGGAAGGTGAACACATCGCTGCGATACTCGTCGGTTCCGTCGGAGGTAACCGCCATATACTCGTATTCGGTGGACGGTGCAAGGCCTTTGACGTCCGCCGAATAGCTGGTGAAAGTGCCGCGATCGCCGCGCACCTGTACGGTTTCGATTTCGCTGATCGGAAGCTTTTCCCAGTTCGCCGCGCCCGCGTTGCGGTAGCGAAGCTCCGCGCCGAGCCCGTCGGATGCGGTGATCCAGTTGATGCCGACCTCGGATACCGTCGCGCCCGGAGAAACCGTCAGCTGCTCGGGCATGAAGCGCATCGTCGGCGAAACGACATCCAGACGCATCGTGCCCTCGGTCGGGAACGCGTAAGTATCGCCGTCGATGTTGACCGAGCAGAAATAGTAGTAAGCGCCGGTCTCCCCTGCCGTAAAGTCGACCGCCGCGCCGCGCTCGGTGAGCGCCATCGGGAGCGTCTCGGTGCATGCGCTGCGCTGCTTGGAGCTGCCCCAGTACAGCGTCGCATCGGCTGCCGAAACGCCGTCCGGCAGGTTGAGCAGCAGCTCGATCGGTGCGGGCTCACCCGCGTAGGCAGTGTTGGTCATCGGTTCGGCAAGTCGGATTACCGGCTCGTCGATCGTAAGGTCGCGATCCAGCCGCGGCTGCATGTCGACCGCATCGGCAAACGCCCGAATCATCGGATAGCCGTGCGCATCGTCGCCGACCCAGGACCAGACTGCGTCGAAATCCCAGCCGAGCTGCGCATAAAGCGCTTTGGAGCAAAGCGCATCGGCGGAGACAAGCGCGTACGCCGCCGGTTCGGGATGGCTGCTCGACACGCCGCCGGACAGTGCCGTGCCGTCCCATACGACGTTGTTGTGCACGTGCGAGCCGGACTCGCCGCTGTAGTTCCCGCACAGGAACCCGACGTTCTGGCTGTTCGAACCGCCCTCGATCTTCTTCAGAAGAACCGCGTTGTTGTCGATCGCAAGACCGCCCTTCAAGTTGCCGACGATGCCGCCGACGCTGTCCGCATCCTCGCCCTCGACGGTGATCGAACCTGCGATGAAGCAGTTCACGATCTGTCCGCCCTTGGAATTGGAAGCGGAAACGCCGCCTGCCGCGCCGTTTTCGACGCCCTTGCCGCGCACGGTGATGTCGCAGCAGATGAAGCAGTTGCGCGCGATGCCGAGGTAGCCGTTCTCATTGCGCTTGATCTTGCCCGCAAGACCGCCCGCGTTCTTCTCCATGCAGTCGATCGTGCCGGTGCAGACGATGTTTTCCGCGTCGCCGTACAGACTGCCTGCGAGGATGCCGCAGGTGGCCAGCCCGACGATCTGCGCATCAAGGATCGCGAGGTTTCTCACGAAGCCCTGTCCGAAGTCGTGTCCGATGTTGCCGAACAAACCGCAATACTTATAGCCCATGCGCACAACGCGCAGGTTTTTGATTGCGTGTCCCTGTCCGTCGAAGGTGCCGAAGAACGCGCAGCGTACGCCGCCCGTCTCGTCCTCGTCGACGAGCGCCGCGATCGGCGGGATATACCCCTGCGTTTCCTTCCCGCCCATTCGGGTCAGAACCGCGCCGATCGAAACATTCAGCGCCGCCATGTCGAGGTCCTGCGTCAGCACATACGTTCCGTTGCAGGGCGCGTCGGGCGCGCCGTCGCCGTTCGAATCCTCCGGCTTCCAATATCCGCAAAGGTAAAGAAGCTGTTCGGGCGAGGAGATCTCGTAGCGGCTTTCCGCCGCATTGTAGGTCGGCGGGATCGCACCGAGTTCCTTCAAAACGTCCGTGCTCCACACATCCTGCTCCCACCACGGCGCATCGTCCGCGGCGGCTGCGGGCAGTACCCCCAGCAGCAGGACCAGCGAAAGCAGAATTGCGATCGTCCGTTTTTTCATGCAATGCCCCTCCGTTCGGACCGGTTGGGAAAAAGGGAGGTGCGGAGGCGGCTGTTTTTGCCGCGCTCCGCTTGCTCAAATGATGCAGAGGCGGTCATGCGGCCGCGCTCCGCGTTTTTGCTCTGTTATGCGATCGGATCGAAGGTCACACCGTCGGTGGACGCGCCGTTTGCCCTTAGCATGACGTCATCCATGGCTGCGATATCTTCCTGATCGTCCGCTACCTTTTGTTTGAATCCGTCCGGCGTATCCTTGATCGTGAACACGGTGTAGTCTTCAACAGGAGCCAATTCGTAATTTTCCTCGGTGCCGTCCGCATAGCGTACGCGCAGGGTCATTGCGCCGAGCTTCGCGGTTTCGCGATGGACAAATGCGAACACCTCATGCGGCTTCTCCGCGAGACTCTCGTCCTCGGTCGGGATCAGGCCGTCCACAACGGTCTTGAAGATGTTCTTGCCCTTGTCCTCGCCGGTCGGGAACAGGTAGACCTTTTCGATCTCTTTGCCCGACTTGTTCTTGAGCATGAGATGAAGTCCGGTATAACCCGTAGGGATGTCTGCCAGAACGGCCGTATCGGACGAATAGTGACCATCCGTCGCAACGCCTGCTTCAATCAGTGCGTCCATCGCCGCGATATCCGCAGGATCATCGTCTGGTTCATGCTTGACATCCTCCGCCGTCGGTCCCTTGAGAGAGATTTTATCATACAATGCGAGCTTACCGAGGTCTGCCGTCATTTCTGTGCCATCCTCGTAAACGACCTTCAGCTGGTAATTATCCGCTATCTTGCGAATGATATAGATGTTTTGCTCATAGTTATCACCATCAGCATCCTTATCCAGCCACGGATTCTCGAAAATCGGAGCATAGTAATCAAGAAAGACTTCGGGATCCTCCGTCATGTCATAGATGTATAGCTCGTTGATCGTTTTGCCGGTCTTGTTCTTGACGTTCAATGCGAGGCCGATATATCCTTCCGGAATGGTGTATCCCGCCGGTATCTGGTTTTCAGTGCTCGCATCCTTCTCGGGTTCGGGCTCGGTCTCAGGTTCGGTCACCGCTTCGGTTTCCGGAACCAGGCGCGCAGCTTCCGCCGCTCTCAGCGTTTCGACCATCTCCGGATCGACATTGGTCTGCGCATAGGTCGGATACCACTGATCAAGGATCAGGCCCTTCGCAAGGGACTCCGCGAGATAGTCAATCGGTTCCGGTACGCCGTCGTCATACTGCACTTTGACGTCGTACTTGTCCTCCGCGCTCTTCAGGGAGATCTCGTTCGGCAGGTTGCCGTCGCCGTCGGGCTTGAACCAGCCCTCGATCGGGTAGGTCATCGTTGCGCCGTCATCGAACACGACGTCGATCATGTAGTTCTCCGCATGCGGACGGATGAAGCACTTGAACAGGTACATGCCGCCTTCCTTCGCCTTGCCGGGCATCAGGGACGCCATCTTGGAACCGTCTGCCGCATACAGATAATCGATCACGTTGTTGTACGCCTTCGGATCGCCGCCCTCTTCATAGAAGTACAGTTCGGTGATGTTCTTGCCGGTCTTGTTCTTGAATTCGACCGGGATCAGCTCGTAGCCGGGATAGAAGTTGTCCGACGTCTTGCCGCGCGCGACGAAGAGATCTGTGACCGTTTTGTCGTCGTCCTTCTGCGGCTCATGTTCCCAGTTCGCGACGTCCGTGCCGTTCTTCAGGGACAGCTCGTCATACATGGCAAGCTTGCCGACCGGCCAGACCGCCTTGGTCGCATCCTCGAACACGACGGTGACTTCCATGTCCTTACCCGCTTCGCGGACGATGTAGATGAACTGCTCATAGTTGTCGGGATCCGCATCCTTGTCCTTCCAGCCGGCCTCCACGATGCTTGCGCCCATGTCTTCGCCGACCGGATAGATGTACATCTCATCGATCGTCATGCCGGTCTTGTTCTTGATCTGCAGGCCGATGCCTTCATACGCTGCCGCGGGTGCCGGATCCGGCTCGGTTGCAGGCGCTTCGGTCGGCTGTTCGACTGCAGGCGCTTCGGTCGGGTCGGGCTGTGCCGGCGCGGTCGGCGTGCATGCGAAGATCGCAAGCAGCATCAACGCAGCAAGCGCGATAGAAAGTAGCTTTTTCATACTATTCCTCCTGTTTTTTGGTCTTGGTTTGTATGCAATCCGCCATAGGTGCGGTTTTGCGCTTACACGACGGAGCAGGTGATCTGCCCCTGTTCGTCGATCGTGACGAGAACGCCGTTGTGCGTGGACGCGCGCATCGTGGGCAGCGGTTTGTTTTCCGTGCAAAGCACGAATTCCGCGCTCGACTGCAGCAGCGCGATCACGCCCGCGTTCGGTCGGTCCTTCTTCGCCGTCGCATCGCTTTGACACGAGATCACAGCGATACGCGGGGAAAGCTTTTCAAGAAGCGGTTCGGTCACGGACTTGGGATCGCCGTGATGCGGAAGCTTCCAGATGTCGCACGGTTCGATCGGCAGATCCTCGAAATCCGAGGCGTACCGGTCGCCGCTCAGCAGGATGCTGCGCCCCGCATAGGTGAATCGCAGCATGACGCTCGAAACATTGCGCTCCTTGGAAGCGCGGAACCACTCGGCCTCATCGACCGGTTCGCCGCGGTACAGGGCGTCGAACACGCGCTTTTGCCGTTCGATCACCGTTGCCTTGGGCAGAATCGGTTCAACCGTCAGCCGGTCCGTCAGCCGTTCGGCTCCTTCTCTGACCGGCACGAGCGCCGTTCCCTTTGCCGCCGCCATCCTGCACAGATCGCGGAAAATGTTCAGCATGTGCAGCAGACCGTTGGTCGGCTTATCGGTCGAGGTAAACGACGGCATCAGCCACTTTGCGCCGTCCGGCGGGAAGCACAGCGCTTCGATCCGCCCGACGGAAATCTCGTTGAGGATGCGCATCGCGCCGCCGATGTGGTCGATGTGCAGATGACTCAGATACATGCGGTCGATGCGTTCCACGCCCGCCGCTTTCAGAAAATAGATCGCTTCCTTGCGCAAAGAGCCGTTCTGCGGCTCCACAAAGGGTCTTCCCGCATCCACCAGAACGGTATAATCGGGTTCGTTCTCGCGATGCTCGCGCAGAAGGATCGCGTCGCCGTCGCCGACGTTGCAAAAGAACAGTTCCAGCATGTCTCAGGTGTTATAATAGGAAGGTCTCTTTTTCGCCTGCTCCTGCGCCGCCTTGCGTTTTTTCAGCTCACCGCGGTACAGAAGAAACGCCGGTATGCCGCCGACAAGCGCGCTGACGAGCATCGGCAGTCCGAGCAGCATCCAGAAGAGACCGTACTCGGTCGCCGCATCCGACCAGTCGATCAGCAGCAGCGCCGCAAGCATGAACAGCACGAGCAGGGCGAGCAGCCACAGGTATGCATCCGGCACGAGCCGCTTATTCTCGTCCCGGAACAGGAAAAATGACAGCACGCACGGGATCGAACCCACGATCGCCGGAATCAGAAACTGCAGCACGTTCTGCCAAAAGACCGGCAGCGCGCCGAACGCGTTGTTCAGCACGTCGAGCAGCAGCAGATACGAAGCGGCATAGATGACGCCGAAGAGGATCGCCAGCAGAAACGAATACAGAAACGTCGCACTTTTCGGCTTGCCGTTTTCATCCAGAAACAGCACGCGCGTAAAGGCGTCGATTCGTCTTTGCAGTTTTGAGCGTTCCTTTGCCATAAGTGTGAGGTGCATTCCGCAGGATCGCTCCCGCGGAATGCATGAATCTTCGAATTATCTTGTGCTGTTCCAGAGACTCCAGTATGCCTTGACGTTCGGGTAGTTCGCGTAGATCTGCGCGTAGTTCGGCGAAACGAGGTTGACGTCCTCATACGTGATACCGGACTTCTTGTATTCGACGTCGTCGCGCACGGACCAGTGGCCGAGCTTGTCGAACACCTGATAACAGCCGCTCGTGCCGTCGGTATCGCCCATCATGAAGCGGATGAACAGGCGCGCGCCAGCCGGATTGTCGCAGCCGGAAACCACGTAGGAGTACGCCGCCGCATCCTGCGCGGTATACGGTTCCAGACCCGTGACCCATGCGATGTCCATGCCGCTCTCGCCCATCGATATCTTGGAGTTGTCGAGCTTGGATGCCGAGCACAGACCGAGCGTTGGTCCGTTGACCGAATCGTTGACCGCTTCGACGACCGCGTCGCCGTCCGCCAGCGGAACAATCGTCATCTGCGAGAAGCGCCAGAACAGTTCAACGCCCGCGTTGTTCTCCGGAAGCTCCATGACGCCCGGGGTGTTCTGCAGATGATCCTGATAGGTGTAGACGAGCTTTTCGCCGTACTGCTTTTCATACTGCGCTTCCAGCTTGTCGCCGTCCACGATCAGCTGCGCCCAGAGCGCCGCATACGACGGGGCGGTGATGTCCTTCGAATAGATCGTCCAGAACTGCGTGTTGTTGCCGTTCGCATCCTTGAATGCCTGGGTGTCGACGTTATAGCCCTCGACGATGTCCCACCAGCTCTTGATCGGAACGGAATCGTACATGCGCGTGTTGTAGAACCACGGGTTGAACGTGGAGTACAGCGGCAGACCGTACGCCAGCATATCGTCCTTGATGTGTTCGCACACATCCGCCGGATAGAAGACCTTGACGAGATCCCAGAGCACGAGCTCATTGTAGATTTCGCCGGAAGCGTCCTTGACCATCAGCACGTCCGCCATCGGGTTTCCGCTCTCCGCTTCCATCTCGATCTTCTTCATGACCGTGTTGGTGTCGCAGGAGATGTACTCGAAGCTGAGATCCGGATACTTGTCGCGGATGTACTTTCTTGCCGTATCGGCGTCCGCGGTCGTCGCGTAGATCGTGACCGTGCCGCCTTCGGCCTTTGCCATTTCATACAGTTCGTCCATCGAGAGGTGATTCCAGTCGATGCCGTCCTCGCCGATCACGTTGATTGCGTCAACGCCCGTCTTGGGCGCGCCGTCGTCGCTCGGCAGTTCCTGCGTTTCGCTGCCCGTACATGCCGCAAGCGACACGACCATCGTCAACGCAAGAAGGATTGCAAGTATCTTTTTCATGTTGAGGTTCCTTTCTGAATCGATATTCGGGTGCTCAGTCGTCGATGCCTGCCTTATGCTTCGTCTTTGCAAACTTGATGAGCCGTCCCGTCTCCTTATTATACACGTTCATGCGGCCCGGATGCAAGACAACAAATACATCTTGATTCATATCATATTCTACCAAACCGACCTGAATCGCAAGGAACTCGATGTCGCCGACCGTCAGCGTGACGAGCGTTTCGCTGCCCGCGGGCTGGTTTGCGTAGACCTTCGCGGCGACCGTGTTCTTGTGATGCGGATCCTCGGTATAGATATCGACCATTTCGGGGCGCAGACCGAGCACGCAGTCGAACTCGGTGCCCTCGGGGATCTGCTCGTCGAGCTTCAGGGTCTCATGCGGGTACACATAGGTGCCGAACTCGCTCGTGACCGAAAGCGTGTCGCCGTTGTAGACCGCCTTCGCGTCGATGAAGTTGATGCGCGGATTGCCGATGAAGTCGGCCGCCTGCAGGTCGATCGGGTTCGTGTAGAGACCCAGAGGCGTGTCGATCTGGGAGATCTCGCCTTCCTTGAACAGCGCGATCTTCGTGGACATCGTCAGCGCTTCGACCTGATCGTGCGTGACGTAGATGATCGTCGTGCCGGTATCCTTGTGCAGGCGCTTGAGCTCCGCGCGCATGTCGATGCGCAGTCTTGCGTCGAGGTTCGAAAGCGGCTCGTCGAGCAGGAGCAGCTTCGGGCTCGATGCGATCGCGCGGGCGATCGCGACGCGCTGCTGCTGACCGCCGGACAGCTCGTTCGGATACCGGTCGCGGTACTCCTCGATGCGCATGGTCTTCAGCGCGCGCATGACCGTCTCTTCGATCTCGCTCTTCTTCATTTTCTTGATCTTCAGACCGAACGCGACATTCTGGAACACCGTCATGTGGGGCCACAGCGCGTAGCTCTGGAACACGAGGTTCAGTCCGCGCTTGCTGGGCGACTCATAGAAGGCCTCCGCGGCGTCGATGATCGTGCGATCGTCGATCGTCATCGTGCCGTGCTGCGGCTTTTCGAGACCGGAGACAACGCGCAGCGTGGTGGTTTTGCCGCAGCCGGACGGTCCCAAAAGCGTCATGAAATCGCCGTCCTCGATCGTCAGATTGATGTCGCGCAGAACGTGGTTCTCGCCGTAGAATTTATCGATGTGACTTAATACGATCTTGCTCATGATTTTATCCTTTCTTCAATCGGTCGATGAGGGTTACATGCTCTTGCTGACGTTGCCGCCGAGCTTATCCGCAATGCGGTTCGTGATCAGAATGAACGCGATGATGACGATACAGATCGCGTCCGCCACCTGCGGCATCGCTTCCTTCGAATAGTCGAATGCGAGGAAGGACAGCGTGTAGTTTTTCGGCGTCATCAGAATGGCGATCAGGTCGAGCTCTTTTGCGATGCTGATGAAGGAGAGCAGGAAGCCAGAGAGGAAGCCGTTCTTTGCCAGCGGAATGACGATGCTTCCGATCCTGCGCCAGAATCCGGCGCCGTTGATCGTCGCCGCTTCCTCCAGCTCAACCGAGATCTGCATCATGTTCGAGGAGCCGGAACGGCTGGCGAACGGGAAGTGCTTGACGATCGAGACGATGAGGATCAGCGCGAACGTGCCGTACAGCGAAGGAATGAGTCCGCCGAGACGCGGCTGCGAGAACATTGCGAAGTAGATTGCGGAGAATGCGACGCCCGGCATCAGGTACGGGATAAAGATCAGCTGCTCGACCATGTTGCCGTACCACTTGCCGCGGCCGCGGGTCGTGATATAGCCGAAGAACTGACCGAACGTTGCGGTGACGAGCGATGCGATCAGGGAGAGCTTGACGGTGTTCAGCAGCGCTCTGGTGAACTCGGAATTGCGGAACAGGCCGTTCTGGTTAAAGGCCGGGTTCGGAGCGCTCTGCAGCTCGCCGATCCACGCATACAGCGTAAGGTTATCCGCGCCGTAGCCGCCGCCCGGCACGACCTGGAACGATTCCATCACGAGGAAGAACACCGGCATGACCATTGCCGCGATCAAAAAGATCGTGATGATGATCAGCATCGGCCACTTTGCGCCGCGCAGCGGGATGAGGTTCGAGCGCGTGCCCTTGCCGCCGATCGTCGCGTACGATTTGCGCGTGCCGATCAGGCGCTGGTTGACGATGATCGTGCCCGCCGCGAGCAGGATCATG
The DNA here is from genome assembly GCA_002369195.1 of Christensenella sp. UBA3792. Lineage (GTDB taxonomy): Bacteria > Bacillota > Clostridia > Christensenellales > CAG-138 > UBA3792. The sequence continues at coordinate 52,577 of DFEW01000073.1, read as the reverse complement.
AGGATGGACATCGCATAGCCGACGCCCTTCGGACTGTTGTTGATGAAGTCCTTCATGCGCGTTGCAAGCACATAGAACGGGGTGCCGTCCGCGTTGTTGCCGCCAAGACGCGCCGCCACGCCGTAGGTGCCGATCGACTTACTGATCGTCATGATCGTCGCCGAGAGGATCGAAGGCAGGATCAGCGGCAGCGTGATGCTCTTTAGAATCTGTGCCTTGCTTGCGCCCTGAATCTCGCCCATCTCCTCAAGCTCGGAGTTGATCGAGCGCAGCGCGCCGCTCGCCATGATGTATGAGAACGCATAGTAGTGCATCGTCATGACGATGATGATCGGGGCAAAGCCGGACGCCAGCGCATCCGGCACCGGTATGCCTAAACTGGATAACACGCCGTTGCCGCCCATGCTGGGGTTGCGGAAGATCGTCATCCACGAAAGTGCTTTGCACCAGGACGGGATCATGTACGGAATCAGGATGAGCGCGGACAGAAGCCCCTTGCAGGGGATGTCGGTGCGCACCATCAGCCACGCCATCAACGCGCCGAGCGGGACGGAGATGACGGTAACGAATGCGCCGATGATCAGGGAGTTGCGAAGCGGGACCCACAGGATCGTCTTGGTCAGCGGGCTCGCCAGAAGATACTTCCAGTACCAGAGTGTATAATCGCCCACCTTCGAGCCGGGAATGTTTCTCAGCTCCGATTTTGCGACGACAAACGTGTTCTGCACCATGGACAGGAGCGGAATGACAATCGTAATGAACAGCAGGATCAGCGTAAAAAGCACGATCATGTTGAACGGATTGCCGATCACGCTCAAGAACTGGTTCTTGAACCGCGCCTTTGTCATCGGCGGACGTTTCCATCCTTTCTTTGCCATGTGATAACCTCCATTTCGGGATTGAAAACCTTATGCGTCCGGCTGCAGTTCCTTCTTGAGCAGCGTGTAAACGTCGTAGATATCCGTAACCTCGTAGTCCGGCGCGACGTCGAACTTGCCGATGTCCTTCTGCTTGGTCAAAAACGAGTTGATCTTGAACACCCGACCGAACCCCATCTTTCTCGGGCCGACCACATCGCGTGAGAGCGTGTCGCCGACGAACGCGCATTCGGACGGATCGAGGTTCGCCTGCGCGCAGGCGATGCGGAAGATGTTCGGATGCGGCTTGCGGTAGCCGACGATCGAGGAAAGCGTGATCTCATCGAAGTACTGACGCACGCCGTACTTCGTGAGCGTATCGAACACCTGGAACAGACTGCCGGTATTGCTGACGACCGCAACGTGCAGTCCGAGGTCCTCCTTGAGACCTTTCAGCATCTCCGCCGCATGCTCGCGAAGCTTTCTGTCATAGAACGTGGTTTCCCACATGTGCGCGATCTCCTCGCTGATTTCGGCGATCTTTTCTCTGTCGACCGGAATATCCTTGAATCCCCAGTCGCACCAGATTTCCTCGGGCTTCAGCTCGATCTGCGTCACCTCGGAATTCTTCTTGTACGCCGTGATCCCCGCGCCGACGATCTTCCAAAGCGGTTCCGCCTCATACGGGACTTCGATCCCATGCTTTTTCAGAATCTCAAACAGCGCGTATGCCGTTGCACGATCGTTTTTTTCGTCGGAATAGAGGTCCTCCAGTGTCCCGCCCATATCGAACATGACGGCTTTAATCATTTGCGCTCCTCCCTTTAACATCAGAAAATACGACAAAGCGCAAACGTTTGCGCTCCATCTGTCACAATCTTACCACGCGACGCCTTTCTTGTCAATTGATTTTGCAAAATTATGCGCGTAATTTCTATATTTTTTACTATATTGCGCCGCAATTCCGGAGTTCTTTCAGATATTTTCGCTCGTTCCTCTTTTCAACGATCGAGCGAAGTGGTATACTATCTATTTATTATACAGGAGAACGAGATACAATGGAAGCGATCCCTTATTCCCTTCGCGTGCGTCTGTCCGACGACGTTCCGGCGGACGGTCAGTTCCGCGTCATGCGCCGAATCCCGCAGTTTGACGGACCGGAAACCGGTCTTTTGCCCCTTAAAGCGCGCAAGCCGCCGGAAACGATCCGTGCGGCGGTGTTCAACGTGGAGCACGGGTATCGGATCTCGGAGATTGCGGACTTTCTCCAATCATGCGAAACGCTGAAGGATGCCGATATCCTGTTTGGAAACGAGTTCGACGACGGCACGGAGCGCAGCGGCAACATCGACGCGTCCCGCGCGCTTGCCGAGCGGCTCGGGTATCAGTATGCCTACGCGCTCGAGTTCATCGAGCTTGTGAACCCGCGCGATCAAAAGGGCTACGAGGGCAACACGCTCTTTTCGCGCTGGCCGATCGTGAAGGCGGACGCGCTCTATTTGCCGGAGGGCTATAACTGGTACTTCGACGAGCAGAAGCGCATCGGCGCGCGCGTGGCGGTGTTCTGCGAGCTCGACGTCGCCGGAACGCACGTCGGCGCGGTCAGTCTGCACCTTGAAAACCGCACCTCGCCCGAGGCACGCGCAAAGCAGGTCGAGGCGATCCTCACGCACGCAAAGCGCATGTTCGGCGATCTGCCGGTGCTGATCGGCGGAGATTTCAACACGAACGGATTCGACTACAGCCAGGAGGCCGCCGAGGCGCAGTACGTTCGGCAGCAAAAGACCGGCGAAATCGTCGACGCGACGGAGCACGAACCGCTGTTCCGCGCGATCGAGCGCGAGGGTTTCGACTACCGCGCCTGCAACGGCGAGCGCATCGAAACGCGGCGTCGCCCGACCTGCGACGGATTCTTAAAGCTCCATCTCGACTGGATCGTTTCAAAGCACACGACGTGCGTACGGCACGGCTGCGTGTCCACGGTGCTGGAAAACGGGGATCAGCTCTCCGATCACAACGCCGTGTGGGCGGATTTTCGCCTGTAAACCGAGCTCCTCTTCCCCGCGCGCCTGCGCGGTTTGTATAGCACCCTTATTTCTTATACGTTTTTTGAGGCAAGCGTCATGTATTTGCTGTTGTTTTGTCTATGGCTGATTCTGAACGGCTCCGTCACCTTGGAGATCGTTCTGTTCGGCGCGGCCATCACAGCCGCGGTCGGACTGCTCAGCTATGCGCTGTTCGGCTATACGCCCAAGAAGGACCTGCGCTTTCTGCGGCGGATCCCGCTGTTCGCCGCGTACCTCTGCGTACTGGTCTTTGAGATCGTGCGATCGAACGTGGTGATGATCCGGCTGATCTGGCGGCGGCACCGTAAGGTGCAGAAGAACCTTGTCGTCTTTGATACCGATCTCAAAACCCGCTTCGGGCGGTTTTTGCTCGCAAACTCGATCACGCTGACGCCCGGCACGATCACGGTACGCGTGGAGGAAAACCGCTTCACCGTGCATTGCATGAGCCGCGACATGATCGACGGGATCAACGACGGCGCGCTGGTCAAGCTGATCCGAAAGATGGAGGCATAGCATGGAACAGGCATATCGCATCTTATTTATCGTCGTGCTGTTCTCGCTCGGCGCCGGCATCCTGTTCGCGCTCGTGCGCGCGATCCGCGGGCCGCGCGTTGCCGACCGCATCATGGGCATCAACATGATCGGCACGCTCTCGCTGCTTGCGATCGCGACCGTCGCTCTGCTCGTGAAGGAAAGCTGGCTGCTCGACGTCTGCCTGATCTACGGCATGATCAGCTTTCTTGCCGTGGTCGTTCTGACGCGCACGCACATGGGACGCGGCCGTACCGACGCGCCGGAGGAGGAATCGGACGATGAGTGAATGGATTCGGTTCGGGCTTTGCGCCTTGCTCGCCGCCTGCGGCATCTTTGTGATTCTGACCTCGGTGTTCGGCGTATTCCGCTTTCGCTTCGTGCTGAACCGCATGCAATGCGCAGCGATCATCGACACGCTCGGCGTGATGTTCATCCTCGCCGCGCTGATGCTCGCGGCGGACGCGCCTATATTTATATGGAAGCTTTTGGGCGTGCTGGGGTTCATCTGGATCGGAAGCCCGCTGTCGTCGCACCTCGTCGCGCGGATGGAGCTGCGCACCGACAAGACCGCCCTCGAACATATGGAACACTCGGAAGAAACGGAGAAGGACGCCGATGGAATACTTTGAGCTGCTGCTTTTGGGGCTGCTGGTCGTCTGCGGGATCTCGACCTGCCTCACGAAAAACCTGCTTGCCTCGCTGATCATCTTTATGGCGTACAGCACGATCATGTCGATCCTCTGGGCGCTGCTTCACGCACCCGATCTTTCGGTGACCGAAGCGGCGGTCGGCGCCGGCATTTCGAGCATTCTGCTGTTCATTACGCTGAAGAAGCTGCGCGACATCCGCAGAAAGGCGAACGATGAAAAAGACAAGCTTTCGTGAGCGCTTTCGCGCATGGGACGAGGACCGGTTCGATCTGACCGAGCGGACGACGGGCGATCTGAACCGCCCGATGCGTCCCGCGCCGACCGACCGCACGGTATCCGACGAGCCGGTGCAGCGGCTTGCCGTCGGCGAGATGCGCGCCTTTTCCCGAATTTATCCGATACTGGCCGCGATCCTCGGCGTCGTGCTGATCGCGTTTTTGCTGATGACCGTATACGACCTGCCGCCGTTCGGCGCGGCGAACGTTCCCGCCGACAACGAGGTGCCCGCGCGCTACGTGCGCGACGGCATGGCGGAGACCGGCGCGGTGAACGTCGTCGCCGGCGTGATCCTCGACTACCGCGCGTTCGATACGCTCGGCGAATCGCACGTGCTTTACACGGCGCTGACCGCCGTGCTGATCCTGCTGCTGTCCCTTCGCGACGCGGAGCCGGAGCCCGATCCGGAGGACGTGCTGATGCGCCGCGACGGAATTCTGACGACGACCGCCGCGCTGCTCGTGCCGATCATTGTGCTGTTCGGCATCTACGTGCTCCTGAACGGGCATCTGGGACCGGGCGGCGGATTCTCCGGCGGCGCGATCATCGGCGCGGGGCTGATCCTGTACGCGATCGCGTTCGGCTTTACGCGGCTCGAACGGATGTTAAACCTCAAATCGTTCCGCATCATCTGCCTCGTCGCGCTCTGCTTTTACAGCGCGTCGAAGTGTTATTCGTTCTTCTGCGGCGCGAACGGTCTGCACACGATCTTCTCGCCCGGCACGCCGGGACGCATCCTCTCCGCGGGGCTGATTCTGCCGCTGAATATCGCGGTGGGCGTCGTCGTCGCGTGTACGATGTACGGACTGTATTCGATTTTTCAAAGGGGGCGGATCTGATGCGTGAACTGCTGCTTCGTTTATGGGATTCCCGCATCGCCGTTGCGGCGGTGATCCTGTTCGCCGTGGGATTCGTGACCCTGCTGCTGCACCGCAATCTTCTCAAGAAGATCATCGGACTGAACATCATGGATACGGCGGCATACCTGCTGCTGACCTCGCTCGGCTACATCGAAAACCGGCTCTCGCCGATCATTCAGAACGGCGACACCGACCCGACGCGGTACGTGAATCCGCTGCCCGCGGGGCTCGTGCTGACCGGCATCGTCGTGTCCGTATCGGTCACGGCGGTCATGCTCGCGCTGACGGTGCGGCTGTATCAGCGCTACCACAGTCTGAACCTGGACGAAATCTACGCGTCGGCGCAGAAGGAACACGGGGTGTGAGTATGGCGTTTTCCGTGAATGTTCCGCTGTTTGCCATCGTGCTCTGCCTGGTCTGCTCCGTCGTCAGTTCGGTGCTGTCCGGACGCGCGGCGCGGCGGCTCTCGCTGGCGCTGTGCGCCGTCGTCGCGGTCGGCATGGGGATGCTGCTCGCATACGGGATGCGCACCGGCGTCGGCACAACGTACCTGATGGGGCATTACCCGCACCCGTGGGGCAACGAACTGTACTTCGGCGTTCTCGAACCGCTGCTGCTGTGCGCGTTTTCGGTCGTCATGGGTCTGTGCCTGCTCGGCGGCAGAAAGCACCTCATCGAGGACCTTGAGGACGGCAAGCATCGCATGTACTACGTAATGAGCGATCTGGTGCTGTCGGCGCTGATCGCGCTTGCGACGACGAACGACATCTTCACCGGTTACGTGTTCATCGAAATCTGTACGATCTCATCCTGCGGGCTTCTGATGATCCGTCAGATCGGACGCACGACGCTCGCTTCGATCCGCTACATGATCTTCTCGCTGATCGGCTCCGGTCTCTTTCTGCTCGGCGTGATCCTGCTTTACGCGATCACCGGACATCTGCTGATGCCGAACCTGAAGGAAGCGATCGGCAAGCTTTACGCGAGCGGACAGTACCGCATCGTGCTGCTGTCGGCGATCAGTCTCATCACGGTCGGTCTTGCGATCAAGAGCGGGCTGTTCCCATTCCACTTTTGGATGCCGGATACCTACGGCTACGCAACGCCCGCATCGGGCGGGATCCTCTCCGGTCTCGTCTCGAAGGGCTACATTTTCTTCCTGCTACGCGTGATCTTCCGCGTGTTCGGCACCGACGTGTTCTATCGAAGCGGCGTCTCGAACATTCTGTACGTGTTCGGCGCGATCGGAATCGTCGTCGGCAGCATCAGCGCGCTGCGCGAGAAGGACGTATTCCGCATGATCGCGTACTCGTCCGCGGCGCAGATCGGCTATGTGTACATGGGCATCGGCATTTCGCCGCGGCTCGGCGTGCTCGCCGCGCTGTTCCATATCCTGACGCACGCGATCACCAAGCCGCCGCTGTTCCTTTCGGCGGCACAGCTGAGCGACACCGCGAACGGACGGCTTCGCGCAAACTGGCGCGGGGCGGGGCACCGGAACCGGATCGCGGCTCTGACGTTTTCGATCTGCGCGTTCAGTATGATCGGCATTCCGCTGACGATGGGATTCGTCAGCAAGTACCGCTTCGCGGCCGCGGCGTTTGAGCGCACGGCTCTGATTGTGCCGACGCTGATCGTGCTTGCGCTCAGCACGATTCTGAACGGCTGGTACTTTATGCGCGTCATCATCGCTCTGTACCTGCCGGTGAACCGGGACGACGGTGCGCAGCGCAGCGCTTTGCGCAAGCAGGGCGTTTATGCGATCTCTGCGATCGTCTTTGTCCTGATGAACATTGTCTGCGGCGTCGCGGCGGAACCGCTTGTGCTGCTGCTGGAACGCGGGCTCGGCCTGCTCTGAGGAGGGTTTCATGAATCGGATTCTGTTAATTGCTATGCTGCTGATCCCGATCGGCTTCGGCATCGCGCTCGCCTGCATGAAGCGGGCGAAGCGCACCACGGCAAACGCGGTATTTGTCGCCGCGCTCGTGCTCGAGGCGGTCTGCTGCCTCTGGTATCTGTTCCTGCCGGATGCAGCCGTGCATCTGTTTTCGATGACCGACACGCTGTCCGTCGGCTTTGCGACCGACGGCGTCGGACGGCTGTTCCTGTCCGTCGGCGCGTTCGGATTCCTGTTCGCGGGCGTCTACGCGACGCGCTACATGGCGCACGGCGAGCGGCAGGCGGCGTTCTACGCATGGATGCTGTTCTCGCTCGCGGCGCTCGTCGGCATGGACGCCTCCCAAAACCTGATCACAATGTACCTGTTCTTCGAAGCGGCGACGCTGCTGTCGATGCCGCTGGTGCTGCATGAGCGCACGCAGGAATCGATCCGCGCGGCGCTGAAGTACCTGTTCTATTCCGTCGGCGGCGCATTTTTGGCGCTGCTCGCGATCTTTACGCTTTCACAATACACCGACTCGCTGACCTTCGCCGCAGGCGGCACGCTGAATGCGCTCGCGCAGTCGCACCGCACGCTGCTGGAAGTCACCGTCTTTCTGGGCGTTCTGGGTTTCGGCGCGAAAGCGGGCATGTACCCGCTGCACGGTTGGCTGCCGACCGCGCACCCCGTCGCCCCCGCGCCCGCAAGCGCCGTGCTCTCCGCCGTCATCACCAAGGCGGGCGTCCTTGCGATCCTGCGCGTGATCTTTTACATCGTCGGCGCGGACTTCCTTTCGGGCACCTGGGTGCAGATTACGTGGATCGCGCTGTCGTTGCTCACGGTGTTCATGGGCTCGATGATGGCATACCGCGAGGACGTGTTCAAAAAACGGCTCGCGTATTCGTCGGTCAGCCAGATTTCCTACGTCCTGTGCGGTCTGTTCTGCATGACGGCGCAGAGCATCGCGGGCGGTCTCTTGCACGTCGTGTTCCATGCGTGCATTAAGATCTGCCTGTTCCTCGTCGCGGGATCGTTCATCGTGAACCTCGAAAAGACGCGCGTATCCGAGCTTCGGGGCGTCGGCAGGGCGATGCCCGTCACGCTGTGGGCGTTCACGATCGCATCGCTCGGCCTCATCGGCATTCCGCCCGCCGCGGGCTTTGTCAGCAAGTGGTATCTGGCGCTCGGTGCGCTCGATACGGGTCTTCCGGTGCTCAACTGGCTCGCACCGGTCATACTGCTCGTTTCCGCGCTGCTGACCGCGGGCTACCTTCTGCCGATCACGATCAACGGTTTCTTCCCCGGCAAAGACTTTCCGCCGCTTGCGCGCACGAACGAGGGTGGCGCGGCGATGTGGCTGCCGATCGCGCTGCTCGCGGCGATTTCTCTGCTCGCGGGCATCTTTGCGGGACCGCTGACGCAATGGACGTCGGCGCTCGCCGCATCCCTGCTGTAAGGTGAATGGCATGAGTCCGTTTCTGCTGCCCATCTGCATATCGATTCCGTTCCTGTCCGGCCTGCTGCTTCTCGCATGCAAGCGCGCTTCGTTTCGCGCGATTGCGGACGCGGCGCTGGTTCTGAGCTTCCTGACCTCGGCTTTCTGCTGGATGCTGCTCATAAGTGGCGTGAACGGTGCATATGAGCCGGTGCGCTTTGCGCCCGCGCTGGCGCTGTCGTTCTCGCTCGACGGGCTCGGGCGGTTCTTCGTCGGGATCGTGTCCGTGCTCTGGCCGTTGACCGTGCTGTATGCGCGCTCGTACATGAAGAATGAAGAGCATATCGCGATGTTCTTTGGGTTCTTCACCGTCTCCTACGGCGCGACGCTCGGCGTGGCGATGGCAGACAATCTCTTTACGATGTACTGCTTCTACGAGATTTTGACGCTCGCGACCGTCCCGCTCGTGCTGCAGCCGATGACCAAAGCGGCGGTCCATGCGACGCGCATGTACTTCCTGTTCTCGATCGGCGGCGCGGCGTTCGCGTTCGCCGCGATGATGTTCCTGCTCGTCAACGGCGCATCCGGTTCGTTCGCGCCCGGCGGGAACCTTGCCGCACATCCGTTTGCAAGCAGGGACGTCACCTATCTCTTCTGGCTGTTCGGGTTCCTGGGCTTCTCGGTCAAGGCGGCGATCTTTCCGCTGCACGCATGGCTGCCCAAGGCATCCGTCGCCCCGACGCCCGTGACGGCGCTGCTGCACGCGGTGGCGGTCGTCAAGTCCGGCGCGTTCGCGGTGATCCGCCTGACGCACTACTGTTTCGGCGTCGATCTGCTGTCCGGCTCGTGGGCGCAGACCGTCGCGATCCTGCTCGCGTCGTTCACGATCGTGTACGGCTCGTCGATCGCGGTGCGTGAAACGCACTTCAAGCGCCGGCTCGCATACTCGACGGTCGCGAACCTGTCCTATATCCTCTTCGGCGCGGTGCTGATGACCCCCGCCGGGCTCTCCGCGTCGCTCATGCACATGGCGGCGCACGCGAACATCAAAATTCTCGGCTTCTTCTGCGCGGGCGCGGTGCTGCACGGAACCGGTCGCACGAGCATCTACGAGCTCGACGGGCTCGGACGCAGAATGCCCGTGACCTTCGCCTGCTTCACGCTCGCATCGTTCGCGCTGATGGGGCTTCCGCCCTTCTCCGGTTTCGTGAGCAAGTGGCAGCTTTTGACCGCGGCCGCACAGTCGTCCGGCATCGCGTACGTCGGCGCAGGCGCGCTGCTGCTCTCCGCGCTGCTGACCGCGATCTACATGCTGACCTGCGTGCGCCGCGCGTGGTTCCCCGCCCGCGATTCGAACCTCGACGGGCTCGAAACCGTGCACGAGGCGTCGTGGGAAATGCTTGTGCCGATGGTTCTGCTCGCCGCCGCAACCCTGCTGTGCGGCGTGTTCGCAAAACCGATCCTTGCCGCAACGGACGCGATCGCGTTCGGGCTGATATAGGAGGCACGCCATGCTGTACGCTTTGATCTTCTTCCCGATGGCGGCGGCGTTCGCCGTATGGCTGACCGGCCGCAAAAACCGCCGCGCGCGCAACCTGCTCGCCGCAGGCACGACCGTGATCGAGCTGCTGCTCGCCGTCGCGGTGATGCTCCGTCCGGACATGCAGACCGGCATCGACGGCGTCGTCGGGCTCGGGATACACTTCGAAACCGACGGGTTCCGCAAGGTCTACCTCGTCGTGATCGCGTTCCTGTGGACGATGACGATGCTGCTCGGCAACGAGTACTTCTCGCATTACACGACCGAGAACCGCTACTACTTCTTCAACCTCATGACGCTCGGCGCGACGATGGGCGTGTTTCTCGCGCGCGATCTGTTCACGGCGCTGATCTTCTTCGAGATCATGTCGTTCACATCCTACACCTGGGTCATTCAGGAGGAGACGCCCGCCGCGACGAAAGCGGCGAACACGTACCTTGCCGTCGCCGTGATCGGCGGTCTTGCTGCGCTGATGGGACTGTTCCTGCTCCAATTTACGCTCGGCACGACGGAGATTTGTGCGCTGTACGACGCTGCGCGGGCGTGCGATAACAAGGCGATCCTGTACGTCGCAGGCGGCTGCGTGCTGTTCGGCTTCGGTGCAAAGGCAGGCATGTTCCCGCTGCACATCTGGCTGCCCAAGGCGCATCCGGTCGCGCCCGCGCCCGCAAGCGCGCTGCTGTCCGGTCTGCTCACCAAATCCGGCATCTTCGGCATGCTCGCGATCACCTGCAATCTGTTCCGCAACGATCCCGCGTGGGGCGCGGTGATCCTCGCGCTCGGCACGGTCACGATGCTGCTCGGCGCGCTGCTCGCGCTATTCTCGATCGACCTCAAGCGCACGCTCGCCTGCTCGTCGGTCTCGCAGATCGGGTTCATCCTCATCGGCATCGGCATGCTCGGCATCCTCGGCGAGGAAAACGCGCTCGCCGCCCGCGGCGCGCTGCTGCACATGCTGAACCATTCGCTGTTCAAGCTCGTCCTGTTCCTCTGCGCCGCCGTCGTGTACATGAACCTGCACGCGCTGAATCTCAACGACGTGCGCGGCTTCGGCAGGCGCAAGCCGGTTCTGATGCTCGCGTTCCTGCTCGGCGCGCTCGGCATCGGCGGCGTTCCGCTGCTGAACGGGTACGTCTCAAAGACGCTGCTGCACGAAAGCATCGTCGAGGGAATCGCCGCAACCGGCGCGTTCGCGCTGCGAGCCGTCGAATGGATCTTCCTCTTTTCCGGCGGCGTCACCGTCGCATACATGACCAAGCTGTTCGTTGCGCTCTTTGTTGAAGCGCATCCGACCAAGCAGGCGGCGTTCGACGCGAAACGGCCGTACATGAACCGCATCAGCACCGCCGTGCTCCTGCTGTGCGCGCTCGCGCTGCCCGCGCTGGGACTCTCCGCATCCGTTTCGATGAACGCGATCGCCGACCTCGGCACCGACTTCTTCCGCGCCGGCGCGCTCGAACACGCGGTACACTACCTTTCGTGGGAAAACCTCAAGGGCGGGCTGATCTCGATCGCGATCGGCGTCGCGCTGTACTTCGGCTTCGTGCGCACCGTTCTGATGAAGCGCGAGGGCGGCGTGCGCGTCTATGTGAACCGCTGGCCGGAATGGCTCGATCTTGAGGAGCTTCTCTATCGCCCGCTGCTGTTGAAGTGGCTTCCCGGCGCGTTCGGCGCGATCGCCGCGCTGTTCGGCGAAAACAGGCTTTCCGCGCCGCTTGCAAGGGGCGTGCTGCACGGCAGCGAAGCCGTTGCCGCGCTGTTCGGAAAAAACAAGCTGACCGCGCCGCTTGCAAAGGGCGCAATGAAGCTTGGTTTGCTGCTCTCCCACGCGCTGTCGGATTCGCTCGACGCGGCGATCCTGCTGCTGCGAAAGACCGCCTACCGCGAGCTTGCGCAGCCCGTTGAAGACGAGGCGCGCGCCTCGTTCTCCTACCGGCTCGGACGGCAGATCGACCGCATCGAACAGCGGCACGGCAAGGAGGCGCAGGGCAGCCGCCGCTATGCGGAGGGCGTCTACCGCGCGCACAAAACCGTTCGCGATACGAGCCACCGTCTGTTCGGCAACCTGTCATTCGCGCTGCTGATGCTGGTCGCGGCGCTGTGCTTCGTATTCTTCTACATGTTGATTCTGCACTAAACGGGCGTTTGCGATTGACAAGCGCGGCGGAACATGATAAGATTAAATAATCAACAGCGCAAACGTTTGCGCTACTTCATTTTTTCTGCGAAAGGCGGTAGGTTTCCATGTATAGTACCCTTGCCGGTTACATGCTCGGACAGTTTTCGCTGCTCCAGTATCTCGAATTCTTTCTGCGTATCTTCATCTCGTGCATCTGCGGCGCGTGCATCGGATTCGAGCGCACCAAGCGCTTGAAGGAGGCGGGCGTCCGCACGCACGTCATCGTCTGCTGCGCGGCGGGATTGACCATGATCGTTTCGAAGTACGCGTTTGCCGATCTGACCTCGCCGACCGGCGTGATGTTCAACGGCACCCGCGGCGCGGATCCCGCGCGTATCGCGGCGCAGATCATCTCCGGCGTCTCCTTCCTCGGCGCGGGCATGATCTTCCGCACCGGCAACTCGGTGCGCGGTCTGACGACGGCGGCGGGCATCTGGGCAACCGCGGGCATCGGTCTTGCGATCGGCTCCGGCATGTACGTGATCGGCATCTTCGCAACGGTGCTGGTCTCCGTGATCCAGATTCTTATGCACCGCTTCACGGTCGGCGCGGACTCGATGTGCATCGGACAGCTCCGCTGCACCGTAGCGGACGCCGATGCGTTCAACGAAGCGCTCGACACGTTCTCCGAAAAGCACCATGTGCAGGTGCTGTCCTCGAAGATCACCTTTGCCGACGACGGCACAGCAATCTACGAAATGCAGCTTCGCATGAAGGCGGAAACGACGGTCAGCGATATGGTGCGCTTCCTTTCCGCGATCGACGGCGTCAAGGCGCTGAGCTGCGAGATCGGCCGCTGAATCCTTTCAAACGCTTTACCGCCCCGACGGGGGCGGTTTTTTTGCGCAAAAAAACGAGGCCCTTTCGGGTCTCGTGCTAAGCGGTCTTTGGTTTTGATGGTTCCTTACTCTGCGCAGTAGGGCAGCAGAGCCATGATCCGCGCGCGCTTGATCGCGACCGCGAGATCGCGCTGATGCTCGGCGCACACGCCGGACATACGGCGGGGCATGATCTTTCCGCTCTCGGAAATGAAGCCCTGCAGCTTTTTGATGTCCTTATAATCGATGGATGTGGCCTTCTCAACGCAGAAACGGCAAACTTTGCGTCTGCTTCTCGGACGACGGGGACGCAGTTTACGATCTTCCATGTGATGCCTCCTAAAAATTTTAGATTAAAACGGTAAGTCGTCGGAATTGATATCGGTAAATCCGGCGAGGTCCTGTGCGCTTGCCTGCGGACGCGGCGCGGAGTAACCGCTGCCGGCATCGTCGGCGTTCTTCGGCGTCAGGAATTCGACTTCATCTGCCGATACGTCAAGCGACATACGGGTCGTGCCGTCCTTTGCTTCATAGGTGCGCGCCTGCAGCTCGCCGATGACGGCGACCTTGCGTCCCTTTGCGAGGTAACGCGCGCAGGTGTCTCCCAGCTGACGCCATGCATTGATGCGGAAAAAGTCGGTTTGCTTTTCGCCGTTCTGGTTTGCGAAGCGTCTGTTCACGGCAATGGTAAAGGTGCATACGGTCACGCCGCTGGGCGTGCTGCGCACCTCGGGGTCATGTGTCAGGTTGCCGATCAAAGTAATCTTATTCATGCTTTCGTTTCCTCCGTTCTTTCGTGCTTGTTACTTTGTGTGCTTATGCTTCCTTACGAGTGACCATGTAGCGCATGAGCCGTTCATCGTTGCGCATGTTGCGCTCGAGCTCACGGGGCAGTTCCGGGTTCGCGTTGAACGTAACCAGAACATAGAAGCCCTCGGTTTTGTAATCGATCGGGTATGCCAGGCGACGCTTGCCCCATACATCCGTCTTTTCGATCTCGCCGCCGTTCGCGGTGATGATGTCTGCAAATTTACCCATAACGGTCTGATTTGCTTCGTCATCCAGTTCGGGCGTGATCACGTACAAAACTTCGTACTGATTCATGTTTTTCACCTCCTTGTGGTCTTGTGGCCTTCTCCTGAAGGCAAGAAGGACCGTTAGCTTTCGTACTATATCACAATTTTTCCCCGAATGCAAGGACTTTTTTGCATTGTAATCCGTTTTTTTCTATGGTATAATGCCGGTGATATCCAACCGGAGCCGAAGCCGTGAACGAACGCGATCTATTCGAAAAAACGAACAGCCGCACCCTGTCGGGCGCCTACTGTTTTGCGGGCAGCGAGGAGCTGACCAAGCAGCAGGCGGTCGACCGCATCGTGGCGCTGCTCGACCCCGGATTTGCCGATCTGAACCTCAAACGGCTGAAAGCGCCGGAACCGCTGCTCCTTCTCGATGCGCTGCGCAGCGTCCCGGTGTTCGATCAGATATGCGTGACGATCGTCACCGATTTTTCCGACGATGAGCTCTACACGGGGCTTGAAAAGCTGCGCGCGCTCGACACGCTCTTTCTTTCGCAGGATGCGATCACAATCTTTTTAAAGCGCGGCGCGGCGCGCGACAGCGCGTTTGTGAAGCTCTTTAAGGGCAAGGACCGGTTCGTCTCGTTCGATCCGCTGGACGAGGATCGTGCGATACGCATGTGCATGCGCGTGTGCGCGGCGCGCAATGTGCGTCTCGATCGCGTCGAAGCGCTGCATCTCGTTTCGATGGTCGGCACCGACGCGTACCGGCTGCAGAACGAGGTCGGCAAGCTGTGCGACTACGTCGGCGCGAACGGCACGGTGACCGACGCGGTGATCGGAACCGTCGTCACGCCGTCGGTGGAGTTCGAGATCTTCCCGATGCTCAACGCCCTGCTCGCCGGCAACAAAAAGGTCGCGATGCGGCAGCTTTCCGAGGCGCTCAAGGACCGCAGCGAAAACACGCTCGGCATTGCGTCGTTCCTCGAAGGGCGTCTCAAATCGATGCTGATCGCGAAGGAACTGCTCGAAGAAAAGCGTCCGCGTCCGGAGATCATCAAGGCGATCGGCGGCAGCCCGAAGGCCGCCGAAATGACGCTCAAAAACGCGCAGAAGTTCTCCGTCGACCGTCTGCGCACCGCCGTCGCTGCCTTCGCGCAGATCAACGCGGACCTCAAGCGCGGTCTGCTCGACGAGGAGAACGGCCTGATCCTCGCCATCTACCGCAGTTTTTGACCCTACGTTTTGACATGAATGACCAGATCCAACCCGTCCTCACGGCGGGTTTCTTCCATTGTGGCGGTCATGCCGGTGCCGTCAAGCTGCTCGATGCAGGTCTTGACGCTGTTGACGAACAGGCGGCAGTCCTTTGCGCAGCGCAGCAGCCGCAGAGGCGACGGTTCCCCCGTCTTTGCCATCGCCTCGGTCAGCCGGTCGGCCGCCGCCGCGGAAAGCCGGCGCCGCTCGATCAAGTCCAAAGCTTTCAGCTGTTCCTGTTCGCCGTCCAATCGCAGCAGGGCGCGGGCATAGCGCTCCGGCAGCCCGCACGCTCGCAGGCGCATGCGCACCTGCGGCGACAGCCCCAGAAGCCGCAGTTTGCCCGATAGGACCGACTGGCTCTTGCCGATGCGGATCGCAAGCCGCTCGTCGGTATAGCCGAACGCCTTTTGAAACGCTTCGAGCGCTTCCGCCTCCTCAAAGCAGCCGCGCCGCTGCTGCTGCGTGTTTTCGATCAGCGCCATCGCGGCGCTTTTTTCATCGCTCGCCTGCACGACGATGCACGGGATCTCCCGATAGCCGAGCATCCTGCACGCCTTCAGCCGCCGCTCGCCCGCGATCAGCTCGTAGCCGTCGCGCAGTTCGCGCACCGTGATCGGCTGGATCAGCCCAACCTGCGCGATGCTCACCATGAGCTCGGACAGCGCCGCGCGGTCGAAGCTTTTGCGCGATGGATGCACATTCGGGCGGATTTCCTCGGTCGGCAGCAGCAGAAGCCGCCGGTCCGGATCCCTTTTGGGCGGCATGTTCAAAAGGCCCTGTTGAAATGAGTACAGCATGGAACCTCCTTTCCGACCGACATTCTACGCCGCGGCGGCTGTCGAAAGAAAGAGGACCCCCAAAAATAGAGAATATCCTACAAAAACAGTAGGTTTTTCCGCTGAAAATCGTTCTGAAACATTGCGAAAAAAACGTTGCAAATTCAAAAACACATGTTATAATGAATCTGTAATCTTACGAGGAGGTTTTTTACTATGGCATACAAAATCAGTGATGAATGCATCTCCTGCGGCGCATGCGCGGCAGAGTGCCCCGTTGAAGCGATCGCGGAAGGCGACGGCAAGTACGAGATCAATCCCGACACCTGCATCGAATGCGGCAACTGCGCAGAGGTTTGCCCCGTCGGCGCACCGGCTCAGGAATAATCGAGCAACAACACAAAAGGACTTCCCGCGGGAAGTCCTTTTTGTTTGCGCAAAAACCGCGTCTGTCAGTGGATCGCGCCGGAACGAATCAGGAAGCTAAAGAGCCCACCGATGACCATGCCGACGATCGAAAGCGCAAAGCCCGCGCCGGAAAGGTTCAGAGCGATCGCGCTCATGATGATGCCGCCGACCGTGCGCGTCGCGCGGCGGATGCTCTTGACGAGACCTGCGATCGAAAGGATCAGCGCGACCAGGCACAGCACCATGATCACGATGCTCGCGATCAGACTGACGCCGGAGACCGCCGCCGCGTTCTGCGTGAAGGGGTATCCGTCAGCGGCCGCTGCTGCGCCGATGTTCGAAAAGATCGTCGCGAAGTATGCCACGAATGCGAGCGCCATTCCGACGATGCCGAGGATGAGCGCCGTGACCTGCAGACCGATCGGCTTCTTTGCCGGTGCGGGTTCCACGATGACCTGCTGCTGATAGTTGTACTGTTCCATGTTTTTACCTCCTGTGTTGATTGCTTTGGGATGCAGGCAAGCGACGCGTTACTTCGCCTCGTCGATCTTGCCGGTGTAGATCGCGTGTTCGATCCAGATGCGCATGCCGCGGATCGAGCGGTCGAGCGCGGCGAGCTTCGAAAGGATCACGTCGAATTGTTTGCGTTCGAAGTCGTTGACGCGTCCGTCGACGGAGATGTCGATCAGACGGTTCTGCTCCTCCTCCATCGCGTGCAGCGCGGAAAGCAGCTCCACGGTCAGCTGCGGCAGCTCCTTCAGGCTCACCGCCTGCTCGTACTTCATGCCGATCGGGCACTCGTGCGTGCAGTAGTAATTGGAAAGCTCCGGATTGCCGTAACCCTGCTCCATCAGGAGCACCTCGTCCGGATGCGGCGCGCTTCTGCCGCTCTCGATCTTTTCGATGCGGTCCGCCGACACATACTGCAGCCGTTCGCTTGCCGCCTCGCGGCTCAGCTCGCACGCCTCGCGGCTTTGCTGATACACGTTTTTGTGTTCCTTCACCGAGCGCTTGCCCATGCTGTTGTCCTCCGGTGTTTTTTCTGTTTGTATTATACAACGCGCGCGTGCATTTGGAAAGAAAAGAATGTGCGAATTTTACCGTCTTATTTCGCCGTTTATGCGGCAATACCGATCGCCATTTGCAGACGGCGTCCCTTTCGAAAACCGGCGGCGTGCGCTATGATGAAGCCGTAAACAGGAGGCGGACAAAAAACCTCCGCACCACTGAGGACCGGTTATGAAAGGAGAGAGGGAAATGAGTTACATTGCATCACACCCGGGACTTTTGATCGGACTGATCGCCGCCGCTGCGGCGCTCGTCATCGGCATTCTCGTCAGCGGCTATGTCAAGGCGCCGCCGGACAAGGCGTTCATCATCTCCGGCATGAAGAAAACGCCGAAGATCCTGATCGGACGCGCGGGCATCAAGCTTCCGTTCCTCGAAAGGAAGGACACGCTGGTATTAAAGCAGATCAGCATCGACATCAAGACCAACGGCTACGTGCCGACGCTCGACTTCATCGGCGTGGACATCGACGCAGTCGCGAAGGTCCGGCTCAAGACCGATCCGGAAGGCATCAAGATCGCGATGAAGAACTTCCTGAACATGAGCGAGGAATCGATCACGAAAGCGCTGACCGACTCCCTGCAGGGCAACATGCGTGNNAAAGCGAAGGCGGCGGGAGGAAAGCATAAACAAACTCACGGCGGTGGGGGCGGAGGGAAAGCGGTATCCCCCACCGACAAGAGGGCAATCCGCGCCTGAGAACAAAAGACGGGTCGTCCCTGTAATTGAAGGGACGTTAATATGTCGCACTCCTGAAACTGCCGAACGTGGATTAAAATACATAACTACAAGGAGGATATTATGTCTTTGATCGCATTAGTGATTCCGGTCATCGCAGCAGCTTTAGTGATAACACTGTTTCTTCTCGGTTACGTCAAGGCCCCGCCCGACAGGGCGTTCATCATTTCGGGTCTGGGACGCAATCCGAGGATCCTGACAGGGCGGGCAGGTCTTAAGATGCCGTTCCTGGAACGAAAAGACGTCCTGTATCTCGGCCAGATGTCGGTAGACATCAAAACAGAACAGTCGGTGCCGACGAACGACTTCATCAACGTCAACGTCGACGCAGTCGCAAAGGTAAGGATCGAACCGTCCGACGAAGGCATCCGCCTTGCCGCAAAGAACTTCCTGAATAAAACGCCCGCACAGATCGCCGGGGACCTGCAGGATTCCCTTCAGGGCAACATGCGTGAGATCATCGGCACCGTGAAGCTCAAGGAGCTGAACACGGACCGCAAGAAGTTCGGCGACGAAGTGCAGCAGAAAGCGCAGACCGACATGAACGCGCTGGGCGTCGAGATCATCTCCTGCAACATCCAGAAGATCGAGGATGAAAAGGGACTGATCGTAGCACTCGGTCAGGACAACATGTCGCAGATCCAGAAGGACGCGTCGATCGCGAAAGCACAGGCGGAGCGCGACGTGGCGATCGCCGAAGCGGAAGCAAAGCGGATGGCGAACGAAGCGCAGGTCGCGGCACAGAGCGAGATCGCTTCCCGCAGAAACGAGCTCCGCATCCGCGAGGCCGAACTGAAGAGGGAATCGGACATCAAGCAGGCGGAAGCCGATGCGGCGTACGAGATCCAGCAGCAGGAGCAGCGCAAGACGATCGAAGTCACCACCGCGAACGCAAACATCGCGCGGCAGGAGCGTGAAATCGAACTGAAGCGCAAGGGCGTCGAGGTCACCGAACAGACCCTCGAAGCGGAGATCAAGAAGAAGGCGGAAGCCGAAAAGTTCGCCCGTCAGCAGAAGGCGGAGGCCGAGCTGTTCGAACGGCAGCGCAAGGCGGAGGCCGAAAAGTTCGAACGCGAGAAGGCGGCCGAGGTGCGCAGGATTCAGGCAGAGGCCGAGAAGTTCGAACGCGAAAAGGAAGCCGAAGCGCAGCGCGTGCAGGCGGAAGCCGCGATGTACGCGAAGCTGCAGGAGGCGGAAGGCATCAAGGCGGTCGGCGAAGCGGAAGCGGCGGCGATCGAAGCCCGCGGCATCGCGGAAGCGGAAGCGCTCGAAAAGAAAGCGGAGGCCATGCGCAAGTACGGCCAGGCGGCCATGATGGAAATGATCGTGAAGGCCCTGCCCGAAATGGCGGCGTCGATCGCAAAGCCGCTCGAATCCATCGACAAGGTGACGATCATCGACGGCGGTCACGGCGCAAGCGGCGTGGACACGATGGGCGGTTTCGTCCCGAGCGTGCTCGCCCGCACAATCGAAACGATGAAAGAGGTCACCGGACTGGATCTCGTCGACATCATGAAGGCGGAGACCTACGACGCAAAGGTGAACCGCAACGTTACGGTCAGCGGCGATCCGCAGGGCGCGGTCAAGACCGTGCTCGATCCGAACGACGCAACCGCATAACAACAGCAAAAAGCCCCGAGCGATCGGGGCTTTGCTTTTTGCAGAGTTTACAATGATGAGCGGCTGCGCCGCATGATGAGCTTGCTTGCGCAAGCGCGGATGACGCGGGGCGTCGGGGACGACGCCCCCTACATGAGAAATGTCCCTGCGGGACGCGATATACCTGCGGCGCGATATACGGCACCGCCGCACGATATACCCCTTGCGGAACACGATATTTGGTTACCACACCAATCCGTCAAATCCGGCGACATGCGCGGCGGATTTGACACCTTGCACCGGCTGCCGCCCGGTCGCCGAAGGCGATAGGCAGACGGTGAAAACTCGCCGAAATCCTGATTTCGGCGAAACGCGAAGCGTTTAGCCCGTAAACGGGTCGCTCTGGTGCGGCATCGGGGTGACCGACGGCGGGGTGGGTTCCGCCGAATCCTCCGGATTGACGCCGCCCTCCGGCGTCACCTGCGGCGCAGGTGTGTCCGGCAGGAACGTCGCGACCGGGATCTCATAGGCGTATCCCGGCTCGTACGGCGAGATGCTGACGCCGCCCTTGCTGTACAGGTAAATCGTGGCGGTGGCGTGACCGCTCTTGATGTAGTCCGCCGCCTTCTGCATGATCGCGTCCCAATGCTTTTGCAGCAGCATCAGCTTGGTATCGAGGTTCGATGGATCGCCGACCTCGATCGTGTAGGACGTGCCCTCGGTGTAGATGCGGATCTGCATCAGTTCGGTCATATCGATGCGGCTGATGCGCGGCGTTCTGGAGAGCAGCCCCAGTTCCTTCAGCTTGGTCAGCATGCGGATCAGCGCCGCGACGCGCGTATCGGTCGCGTCGCCCAGGCGCGTGCCGTTCACAGCGCTCGAAATGCTCATGCCCTCGGCGATCAGCAGCGATCCGGCGCTTTCCGCCGTCTCGTTCAGCACCGTGCCCTTTTCGTCGATGATCGCAAGATACTCGTTCTGCGGTCCCCAGCGCACGCAGGCCGCCTCGGCGCGCTTGTTCACCGCGATGCGCACCGTGGACGGAAACGCGTACTGCACCGTCGCCTCCAGGTACGGATCGGTCTCGATCGCCGCCTTTGCCGCCGCCGTGCTCTGAAAGAGCATCGACCTGCCGCGCTTCAGTTTGCTCATCGAAACGATCTGTTCTTCGGTGTAGCCGTCCGGCACGTCCGCAACGCGGACCGTGGACAGGCGCGTGACGAACCAGACCATGACGAGCAGCAGCCCGATCGCGAGGACGCCGAACACGAGCGTGGACAGACTGCGGCGGCGTTGCTTCGCCTTCTCCGCCTTCTTGATCGCCTTCTGCCGCGCTTCTTCTTTGGCGCGCTTTTGTGCGCGCGCCTCGGAGCGCGCCTTCGCTTCGTCGTACTCGCGCTTTGCCTCGGTGTCGTGCTCGACGACCGTGGTCGTCGCTTTCGGCGCGTTCTTGCGCTTGCCGTAGCGATTCTTCTTTTGATCGACGCGCCGTCCGTAGCGGTCGAAGCGGAACCCGCTCGAAACCGACCGCGGGACCGAATCGTCCGCGTCGGACAGGGGCATGTCCGCATCGGCGGGATCGCCGTCCGCCGGTTCTTCCGGCGCGGCATCCTCCGCCTCGGGCGCGTATGCGGTTTCGTCCTCCGGTTCGGGCTCGTCCGCAGGATCGTCGCCGAACAGATCCATCAGGTTCTCTTCCGCGCCCGCATCCTCATCGAACAGAAAGCTGTTCCGTTCCCGGTCGGACCGTTTGTTCTTCTTAGCCAAGTGTAATCCTTTCCGTGTCTCCCAAGCGGGAGGTTGTCGTTTTGAAGCCCTGCCGGTTCGGAGGGCGTTTACGTTCGCATGATCGTGCCGCCGAGCGCGCGGATCGCGCGGTCGATCTGTTCGTAGCCGCGCTCGATGCGCTCCGCATGCTCAATGACGGTAACGCCGTCGGTGCAAAGTCCCGCGAGCACCAGCGCCGCGCCGCCGCGCAGATCGTGCGCCGTAACGGTCGCGCCGTGCAGCTGCTCCGCGCCGGTAATGACCGCCGTGCGGTCCAGGATGCGGTTCTGCGCACCCATCTTTTTCAGTTCCTGCGCGTGCTTGAAGCGGTTTTCAAACACGTTCTCGACGAGCACCGACGTTCCCTGCGCGACCGACAGCATCGCAAACAGCTGCGGCTGCAGATCGGTCGGAAAACCGGGGTACGGGCGCGTCTCCGTGAACGCCACACAGCGCACGCGCTCCGCCGCCCTGACGCGCACCGCCGTATCGTACCGCGTCAGCTCGCACCCGCAGTCGCGCAGCTTCGAGAGCAGCGCATCGACCGTATCGGGACGCGTGTTCTCGACCGTCACGTCGCCGCGCGTCATCGCGGCGCCGATCAGGTACGTGCCGGTCACGATGCGGTCCGGCATGACCGTGTACGCCGTGCCGTGTCCCTGTTCGACGCCCTCGATTGTGACCGTCGGCGTGCCCGCGCCGCAAACGCGGAACCCGCAGGCGTTCAGAAAGCCCTGCAAATCGACGATCTCCGGCTCGCAGGCGGCGTTGCGGATCACCGTCGTGCCGTCTGCGCGCACCGCCGCCATCATGATATTCTCGGTCGCGCCGACGCTCGGATATTCGAAGTCGACCACCGCGCCGCAAAGGTGGTTGCCCTTGCAGCGGATGCGCCCGTTCCGCTCGCAGATCTCTGCGTTCAGGCGTTTGAGACCGTACAGATGCAGGTCGATCGGACGATTGCCGATCTCGCACCCGCCGGGGTACGGCGCATCCGCCTCCGAAAAGCGCGACAGCACCGAACCGAGCAGAAAAATCGACGAGCGCAGCTCGTGCGAAAGCGCGGTCGGCAGAACGAACCGGTCCGCCGTGCCGCTGTCCACCACGAGGTCGTTCCCCTCGCGAAAGACGGTGCAGCCGAGCGATTCGAGAATGTGCAGCATGTTGCCCACATCCCGAAGCCGCGGGCAGTTCAAAAGTCTGACCGGCTCATTGACCAGCAACGTTGCCGCCAGGATGGGCAGCGCCGCGTTTTTGGATCCCTGCGCGGCGACCGTTCCCGAAAGACGCGCACCGCCTTGCACCGCAAAGTTCGACATGTTCCGTGGTTCCTCCCGCATGATACTGCATCTTATGCGAAAGGAAGGGAAAATGTGCCGCTATCCGTACGGGTTCGTGTCGCGCGAAATGCTCAGCAGCAGGCCCATTGCGGCAAGGAAGACCAGCAGCGACGTGCCGCCCGCCGATATGAACGGAAGCGCCTGTCCCGTCGTCGGCAGCAGACCGGTAACAACGCCGATGTTGACGAATACCTGAAAGCCGAAAACGATGGAGATACCGGCCGCCAGAAGACTGCCGAACCGGTTGCGGCAGCGCATCGAGACGATCATGCCGCGGAACACGATCCAGCCGTACAGCAGGATCACGATGAATCCGCCGACGAAGCCGAACTCCTCGCAAAGAATCGCGAAGATGAAGTCCGATTCGCCGTAGGTCATGTACAAAAGCTTTTGATAGCTGTTATTGAGTCCCTTTCCGAACAGTCCGCCGGAACCGATCGCGTAATACGACTGCAAAAGCTGATAGCCGGTGCCCTGCGGGTCGAGCTCTGGGTTCGAAAACGAAGTCATTCGCGCAACGCGGTACGGCTGTGCGAACGCCAGAATAAAGAACGCGACGATCGCGATACCGCCCAGAATCAGCAGCTGCTTTAAGTCGCATCCGCCGAGATACAAAAGAACGATGCCGATGAAGCCGATGATAACCGCCATCGACATGTTCGGCTGCAGCATGACCAGACCCGAAATGACGCCGATCGCGATCAGCATCGGGATCATGCCGTAACGGAACGAGCTCATTTCATGCCGGTGACGCGACATGTATGAGCACATGAAGATCATGAGACCGAACTTTGCGAGCTCGGACGGCTGAATCGAGATACCGGCGATAACAAGCCAGCGCTTGCCGCCGTTCAAGTCGCGCCCCCACAACAGAACCGCGATCAGCAGCAGGATGGAGACCGCCATGAACAGCGAGCGCATCTTTTCGATGATGCGGTAGTCGATCAGCGAGACGAGCAGCATGACCGGATAGCCCATCGCGAGGTACAGGATCTGACGCTTGAGGTAGTAAAAGCTGTCGTTGTTTGCGCCGGAATAGTGCTGTGCGTAATAGTAGCTCGCGGAAAAGACCATGACGAGACCGAACGCGCAGAGCACGGAAATCACCAGCAGGATGGAAAAGTCCATCTTGCCGCGAACAAACCGCGCCTCCCTGATGCGCGTAAAGATCGATTCTTTTTTCGCCTTCTGTTCCGCCATGTCTCCGCTTACTTGTATGCGCGCGCGATCTCCTTAAAGACCCGTCCGCGCGTTTCGTAGTTGTCGAACATATCCCAGCTTGCGCACGCGGGGCTCAAAAGCACGCAGTCGCCCTCCGCCGCAAGGTCGCGCGCCTTGTTGACCGCGTCCTCGAACGTATCCGCCGTCGTGCACAGATGCGCATAGCCGTGCGCCGCCGCGCAGTCCAGGATCTGCTGCTTCGTGTCGCCGAGCACGACGCACGCCTTGACGATCGGCGTGAACGCCTCGAACAGCTCGTCGAATCCGATATGCTTGTCGTAGCCGCCCAACAGCAGCACGGTCGGCTTCTTCATCGCCTCGATCGCGCGGATCGTGGACGCCGGATTCGTGCCCTTGCTGTCGTTGATGTAGTCGACGCCGCTTCTGGTGCAGACGTATTCGATGCGATGCTCGACGCCCGCGAACGTTTTCAGAACCTCGCGGATCGTCTCCGGCGCGATGCCCCACGAAAGCGCCAGCAGCGCGCAGAGCATTGCGTTTTCAAGGTTGTGCCCGCCGGGAATGCGGATCTCGTCCGCCGCCATCAGCGTCTTTTCCTCGCCGTTTATGCGATACACGAGCTGTCCGTCGCGCACGAACATGCCGTTTTCGACTTCGACCTTGCGCGAGAAGTACAGCACTTTCGCCGGCGTGCGGGTATGGAAGCCGCGCACCGTCTCGTCGTCCCAGTTGAGTACCGCGGTATCGTCCGCGGTCTGATTGTCCAGAATCTTCGCCTTCGCTTCGATGTAGTTTTCCATCGTGCCGAAGTGATCGAGGTGGTCCGGCGTGATGTTGCACACGCCCGCCGCTTTTGCATGGAAGCGCACGTTGCCCTCGAGCTGCAGCGCCGCGGTTTCCGCCACGACGACGTCGCCCGGCTTCGTTTCGAGCGCATGCGCCGAGATTGCGACGCCGATGTTGCCGAGCACGAACGTGTTGTACCCCGCCGCCTTAAAGAGCTCGCCGGTCAGCGCCGTGCAGGTCGTCTTGCCGTTGGTGCCGGTGATGCACACGAAATCCGCCTTCGAATAGCGGTAGCCGAGCTCGATCTCGGAAATGACCTCGATCCCGCGGCGCTTCGCTTCGACGATGAAGTTGCGCGTCATCGGAATGATCGGGCTCGGGATCAGCAGGTCCACGCCGTCCAGAAGATCCATCGGGTTTGCGCCGAGCTTGACCTCGTATGCGATGCCCGAAAGCTGATCGAACAGCCCCTTGATCTCGGGCTTCATGTCGTTGACGATGATGCGGTAGTTATCCTGATACAGCAGCCGCGCCGCCGCGATGCCGCTCTTTGCCATGCCGACGATCAACGCCGTCTTTTGCTTTGCCATACAATCCTCCTTATTTGCAGAACCAGAAAATCAAAAGCGCCGCCGCGGATGCGACCGCGGTGATCACGCTGTATACCGAAACGATCTTCGTCTCCGGCGTACCGCCGAGCTCGAAGTGGTGATGCAGCGGCGCCATGCGGAAAACGCGCTTGTGCCGCAGCTTATAGGAGCCGACCTGCAGAATGACCGACACCGACGAGGCGACGTACATGATGCCCATCAGCGGCAGCAGCAGCGACGTACGCGAGAGCAGCGCCATCGCCGAGACCGCGCCGCCGAGCGTGAACGCGCCGAGATCGCCCATAAAGACCTTGGCGGGATAGGCGTTGTGCACCAGAAAGCCGAGACACGCGCCGCACACCGCGAACGCGAACACCGACAGACCGGACAGTCCGGACAGCATGCTCTGCTCGGCAACCGTCTGTTCGGGGGTCAGGATCGCGCGGTGACCGTAGGTCAGAACGTACAGGATCAGCATCAGCCCCAGCGCGCCCGCGTAGATCGCGGTGACGGAGCTCGAAAGCCCGTCGAGTCCGTCGATCAGGTTGACCGAATTGACCGTCGCGACGATCACGAACATCGCGAACGGAATGAAAAATACGCCGAGATCGAGCCGGTCGAACCATACGGTGCCGCCCACCTGCGCGTGAAAGTACAAAATCAGCGAAAACAGCAGCGCCAGCACGAACTGCGCGGCGATCTTCTGCCATGCGCGAAGACCCATCGAACGCTTCTTCATGATCTTGATGAAGTCGTCGAAGAACCCGATCAGCCCGAACAGCACCGCCATCAGCAGCGCTATGATTGCAAGCGTGTAGTTCTTTCGCGCAAAGATCAGCGTCGCAAGCACGATCGCGATCAGGATGATTACGCCGCCCATCGTGGGCGTGTCCTGCTTCTTGAGATGCGTCTGCGGTCCGTCGTCGCGCACGTTCTGCCCGAACTTGAGCCGGTGCAGCACCGGGATCAGAAGCGGACCCAGAAGTGCCGCCGCGCCGCATGCGGTCAGCAGCGCGAGCAGCGAGTTCACAACAATACCGTCCATCTCAGTTCTTCAAAAGCTCCTCGACGATTTCGCGATCGTCGAAATGGTGCTTGACGCCGTTGATTTCCTGATAGTTCTCGTGTCCCTTGCCCGCGATGACAAGGATGTCGTCCGCTTCGAGCATCGACAGCGCAAAGGCGATCGCCTCGCGGCGGTTGATGATCGACCGGTACGGCGTGCCGCTCTTCTGCACGCCGAGCTCCACGGCGCGCACGATGTCCTCCGGGTTTTCGGTGCGCGGATTGTCGCTCGTGACGACGACAAAGTCCGAGTGCCGCCCGCCGATCTCGCCCATCAGCGGACGCTTCGAGCGGTCGCGGTCGCCGCCGCAGCCGAACAGACTGACGACGCGCGCCTTTGCGAACTGCCGAACCGAGGTCAAAACATTTTCGAGCGCGTCCGGCGTGTGCGCGTAGTCCACGTACACCGCGAACGGACGCCCGTTCGTATCCACCGACTGGAGTCGTCCCGATACGCCGGACAGCGACTCAAGTCCCTTCAGGATGTCCGCAAACGAGATGCCGATCGACTGCGTGATCGCCGCCGCGCCCATCGCGTTGTACACCGAGAACAGACCGGAAATGTGCATGCGCACCGGACCTTCGCCGTTCGGGGTGCGCAGATGGAAGCTCACGCCGTCGGTGCGGATGTCGATGTTGAGCGCCGTGTAGTCCGCGCGGTGCTGAATGCCCATCGTCTTGATCGGGATCGTAAGCCCGTCCATCATGCGCTCGGCATAGGCGTCGTCGATGTTGACGATCGCGAGGTCGCTCTGCTTGAACAGCAGCTTTTTCGCTTCGAGATAATGATCGAAGGTCTTGTGATAATCGAGGTGATCCTGCGTGAGGTTTGTGAACAGCGCGACGCGGAACGGGATCCCTGCGACGCGGTCCTGCACGAGCGCATGGCTCGAAACCTCCATGATCACGAGGTCGACGCGCTCGTCCGCCATGCGGCGCAGCAGCGCGAACAGGTCCGCCGATTCGGGCGTCGTGCGACCGGTTTCGAACATCTCGTCGCCGATCATGTTGTGGATCGTGCCGATCAGTCCCACCTTTTTGCCGGCTGCCTCCGCGATCGACTTGACCATATAGGTCGTGCTCGTCTTGCCGTTCGTGCCCGTCACGCCGAGCATGATCATCTCGCGCTCGGGGTGGTTGTAGAACGCGGCGGCGGCATGCGCCATCGCGACGCGTCCGTCCGGCGCGACGACCTGCGGCACGTCGAGCGGCAGCAGGTGTTCGACGATCAGCGCCGCTGCGCCCTTCTCCACCGCCTGCGCGGCGAAGTTGTGCCCGTCGGAAACGAGCCCTTTCATGCAGCAGAACAGACTGCCTTCCCTGACCTTTCGCGAATCGTATTCGACCGAAGTGATCTCCGCGTCGCCGCCGGTGACCGGCAGCCGGAGATCGGCGGCAATGTTCGATAACAGCATATCGTTTCTCCTGTCTTAATCTTCTTTGATTTCGAACCACACGTACACGACCGTCCCGACCGGCACCTTAAAGCCCGCCGTCACGTCCTGATACGACACGGTTCCCGCACAGCTGCGGCGATCGTAGTCCATGATGAGTCCCGCTTTTTTCAGCGTGTCCAGCGCGTCCATGCGGTTCTTGCCGTACACATCCGGCACCTCAACCATTTCGACTTCCTCGTTGAGTTCCGCAAAGAACGCATAGCCGGTCGAATACAGCAGCACCGTGCTGCCGCGCACGACCACCGTGTTCGGCGCGGGCGACTGATTGCCCACCGTCGAATCCGCTTCCGCTTCGAGATACACCGCTTCGAGCCCCGCATCCTTTAAGATGCGTGCCGCCTGCGAAACGGTCAGTCCCTTGATGTTCGGCACCATGACCGACTGGTTTGCGTTGTCCGGCTGCACGCCCGTATACGAGAGCGCACTCGCCAGCACTTCCTGTACGAACGGCGCCGCGACCGTGCTGCCGTACACCTGCGGCACCTGCGGCTCGTCGACGATGATCAGGCACACGAACTGCGGATCGTCGACCGGCGCGAAGCCGATGAACGACGCGATCAGCTTGGTCTTCGAAACGCTTCCGTCCTCCTCGTACTTCTGCGAGGTGCCCGTCTTGCCGCCGACCGAATAGCCGTAAACCTGCGCGTTCTTGCCGCTGCCGTGCTCGACGACGTTTCGCAGCAGCGAGCGGATCATAGCGGACGTCGACGGCGTAATCACCTGCCGCACGACGGTGCGCTCGTTTCTTTGCAGCACGATTCCGTCCTGATCGACGATCTCCGAAATGACGTACGGCTTCAACAGCTCGCCGCCGTTGATGCACGCGGTGAACGCCATCGCAAGCTGCATGCCGGTGCAGCTGACGCTCTGTCCGAAACCGATGCGCGCAAGGTCCGCATCGCGGATGTACTTCTTGTGCGTGACCGTGCCGCTCGTTTCGCCCATGACGCCGCTGCCGGTCGATTCGCCGAAACCGAACCTGAAGATGTAGTCGTAAAACGTGTCGATGCCCATCTTGAGCGCCATCGACATAAACGCCGGATTGCAGCTGTTCGCCACCGCTTCCGCCAGCGTTTCGCGTCCGTGACCGCCGCTCTTCCAGCACTTGATCTTTTCGCCCTTGATCGTCAGCGAGCCCTTGCAGTTGAACTCGGTGCCGAGCGTGACCGCGCCGGATTCGAGCGCCGCCGCGAGCGTGACGACCTTGAACGTCGAGCCGGGCTCGTACGTATCGGTCACGATGCGGTTCTTCGAAAGCTCCAGCAGCGTCTTTGCGTCGGAACGCGGCGGATTCGAGGAATCGAAGCTCGGATATGAGCCGATCGCCAGGATCGCGCCGGTGTTCGCATCGAGCAGCACGCCCGAGGCGGTCTTGGCGTTGTTGATCGAGCATGCCTCCTCAAGCGCATTTTCGAGAATGCCCTGCAGACCCGTGTCCGTCGTCAAAACGACGTTCGCGCCCGGGATCGATTCGATGTACTCCTCCTCGCCGCCCGGAACCGGATTGTTGTCGCGGTCGGTGTCGGTCTTTTGATAGCCGTCGGTTCCCGCAAGCTCCTTGTTGTAGGTCAGCTCGACGCCGGTCTGTCCGTCGCCGTCGATGTTCGTAAACCCGATCAGCTGCGCGTAGTAGCCGGACTCCGGATAGTCGCGCTTGACGTCGGAATAGTAGCTCACGCCGCTGCCGAGCTGCATCGAGTTGAGCTTCGAAATGACTTCCTTATCGACCTGGTCCTTGATCTTGACCTGCGACAGCAGCACTTCCTGATACGTGCCGGGGTCCGCGGTCGCGACGGGCTGATTCGGGTCGATGACCGCGTTCGGGTCGGGCGTCGGGGTCGGCACGGGCGTGGAAACGGCAACCCTGCGCTTCTTCTGAATCTTCGCGTAGACGGTGTCATAATCGAGATCCAGATACATCGACAGGATGTTCGCGATTCGCTCGCGGTCGCTCGCCTGAATGTTCTGCGGGTTCACGCAGACCTGATATGTCGTGTACGACGAGGCAAGCACCGTGCCGTTGCGGTCGAGGATCTTGCCGCGCTCCGCCTTTAAGGACACGACGCGCGTCCATTGCCGCATCGCCTTGTTCGTCCAGTCCTTGCCCTGCACCAACGACACGACAAACAGCTTGCCGATGACGAGCGCGAAAGCAAGCCCTGCGAACAGCATGGCGACCAGCAGTTTTCTTTTTTGCGGTGCGATGCGAACCCGACCGTTCCTGCTGCGGCGAACCTTCGTACCGGCAGCGATCGGCTTGGCATCGGATCGGTTCAATTTCATGCAATCAATCTCCGTTTGTTTCGGGCGTCGCGGCGGGCGTTGCCTGCGGCGCGGCGCTACCGGATACCGGCGAAGAGACCGGTGCGCCGGATGCGCTGTCTCCCCGGTACCAGTTCATGGTCATGCCGCGGTTGCGGCAGATCTCGTTGATCGTGGCAAAGTCGTTCATCGAGCTTTGCGACTTGCGAATCTGGGAAATCTGTTCGTTGTACGTTTCGATTTCCGAATTGACCGTCGCCGTATCGCTGACGATGCGCGCGTACTCCGCCGAACCGAACAGTGCAAGCAGCGCCGTAGCGGCGATCGCGAACACCGAGAGCAGGATCAGCACCTTCGAGGACGTGGACAGCCGCACGATCATGCGGGTCTTTTTTGCGGTGCGTTCCTCCTTGGTCGGCTGCGGACGCACGGGCATCGACGCGTCCTCCAGAACCGGCGCGGGCGTGCCCGTCTGGGTCGGCGAGAAAATGCGCGTCTGCGGATTATGAATCTTGCGTGGGTCCCTGTCGAACGAGACGTCCATGCCGCGGCTCCTTTCTAATCAATATGTTCCCGTATCGGGATCGATGCGCACGATTGCCCGCAGCTTTGCGGACGTCGAGCGTGAATTTTCGGTCTGTTCCTGCTCCGAAGCGACGATCGGATGGCGCGTCAGCACCTGTGCGGTCGGTTTTTTGCCGCAAATGCACACCGGCGCGGTTTTCGGGCAGGTGCAGGGGTTTTCGAACGTGCGGAACGCGTTCTTGACGATGCGGTCCTCCAGCGAATGGAAGGTGATGACCGCAAGCCGTCCGCCGACGTTCAGTAAGTCGTGCGCGCTTTCGATCGCATCCGCCAGCCCGTCGAGCTCGCCGTTGACCGCGATGCGGATCGCCTGAAAACAGCGGCGCGCCGGATGCTGCGCCTCGTTGCGAAACTTCGAGGGAATCGCGCCTTTGATCAGCGCGGCAAGCTCCGTCGTCGTTTCGATCGCGCCGGCCGCGCGCTGTTCGACGATGCGGTGCGCGATCCTGCCGGAGAACTTCTCCTCGCCGTACTCCCAGAAAATGCGCTTCAGCTCCTCCTCCGGCCACGCATTGACCACGTCCCGCGCCGACAGCGGCGCGCTCTGATCCATGCGCATGTCGAGCGGTGCCTCGTGCTTGTACGAAAAGCCGCGCTCCGCCGCGTCGAGCTGATACGAGCTGACGCCGAGATCGAGCAGGATCCCGTCGACCCGTTCGACGCCCTGCGCATGCAGCAGCGCTTTCATGTCAAAGAAGTTACCCTTGATCGCCGTGAAGCGATGTCCGAACGGCGCAAGCCGCTCACCTGCCGCCCGCAGCGCGTCGTCGTCGCGATCGATCCCGTAAAGGCGTCCGTCCGCGGGAAGGCGCGTCAAAACCGCCTCGGCATGACCGCCGCCGCCGAGCGTTCCGTCGACAAAGATGCCGCCGCGTTCTGGCGCAAGAAGGTGCAGAACGTCCTCCACCATGATCGGCGTGTGCGCGAATCGGATTTCCATACAGCTCCTCTCTCGAAAGGTAAACTTCCACATATACATACATAGTAGATTATACACCAATCGCGCATTCTTGTCACCATGCAAATGCGTCAGAAAAGCGAATTTTCTATGAAATATGAATAAAACGTAAATACGGCGTCGAAAAACGGCACAGGCACAACATCTTGTGGTATAATGGATAGAATTGAAATTCGGAGGCACCATATGGAAGAATATTCCGTCAAAAATATTACCGTCATGGAAGGGCTGGACGCTGTCCGCATGCGTCCGGGCATGTATATCGGCTCGACCGGTCTGCCCGGGCTGCATCACCTGCTCTGGGAGATCGTGGACAACTCGATCGACGAAGCGGCGAACGGCTACGCGAACGAGATTACCGTGACGCTGAACCGCGACCGGTCGGTCACCGTCAGCGACAACGGGCGCGGCATTCCGGTCGGCATCCATGAAAAGCTCGGCGTTTCGGGCGTTGAGGTCGTCTTTACGCAGCTGCACGCCGGCGGCAAGTTCGGCAACGCCGCGTATTCGTATTCGGGCGGTCTGCACGGCGTCGGCGCGTCGGTCGTCAATGCCCTGTCGCGCTGGGTGCAGGTCGACGTGTACCACGAGAACCGCGCATACCGCATCGAGTTCGAGAGTGTCGAGAACGAGGAGGGCAAGATCGTTTCCGGAAAGCCGAAGTACCCGCTGACCGAGATCGGCCGCACGCGCAAGCAGGGCACGGTCGTGACGTTTCTGCCCGACGATCGCGTGTTCGAGACGATCGACATGCAGTATTCGGTGGTCATGAAGCGGCTTCGCGAGCTTGCATACCTGAATCGCGGGGTCAAGCTCGTGCTCGACGACAACCGCGACAAGCAGAAGCACGCCGAATTCAAGTACGACGGCGGGCTTTCGGACTTTGTGCGCTACATTCAGGAGGACAAAAACGCGCTGTACGATCCGCCGATCCACCTGTCCGGCGAGTCGAACGGCATTCGCGTGGAGGTCGCGATCCTGCACAACGACGAGTACGCCGAGACGATCGCGTCGTACGTGAACAACATTCCCACGACCGAGGGCGGTACGCATGAAACCGGCTTCAAGGCGGCGATCACGAAGATTTTCAACGACTACTGCCGCAAAAACGGCGTCCTAAAGGACAAGGACCCATCGCTTGCGGGCGAGGATTTCCGCGAGGGCATGACCGCGGTGCTGTCTCTGAAGATGCACACCGTGCAGTTCGAGGGACAGACCAAGACGAAGCTCGGCAACACCGAGGCACGTCCGGCGGTCGAAGCGGTGCTGCAGCAGACGCTCGTACCGTGGCTCGAAAACCTCAAGAACGCGAACACCGCGAACCTGATCGCGGAAAAAGCGGTCAAGGCGGCGAAGGCGAGAAGCGCGGCGCGCAAGGCAAAGGAGAATGCGCGTGAAAAAAGCAAGCTTGAAAACGCGCCGCTGGTCGGAAAGCTCAGTAGCTGCACCGGCAGGGACTATTCTTTGAACGAGCTGTTCATCGTCGAGGGCGACTCGGCAGGCGGCAGCGCGAAGCAGGGACGCGACCGCAAGTTTCAGGCGATCCTGCCGCTGCGCGGCAAGCCGCTGAACGTCGAAAAGAAGCGACTCGAACAGGTGCTGCAGAACGACGAGTTCCGTTCGATCATCACGGCGCTCGGCACCGGCATCGGCGACGACTTCGACATCAGCTCGCTGAAGTACAACAAAATCATCATCCTTGCCGATGCGGACCAGGACGGCGCGCACATCCGCGCGATCCTCCTGACATTCTTCTACCGCTACATGCGCCCGCTGATCACCGAAGGGCATGTTTATATCGGCATGGCGCCGCTTTACCGCGTGCAGAAGGCGAATCAGCAGCCAATCTACTGCTACGACGATCCGGCGCTGAAGGCGGCGATGCGCGGCATTTCCGGCAAGAACTACACTCTGCAGCGCTACAAGGGTCTCGGCGAGATGAACCCCGAACAGCTGTGGGAAACGACGATGAACCCGGAGCGGCGGCGGCTCACGCGCGTCACGATCGAGGACGCGGCGGAGGTCGAGCACCTCGTTACCGTCCTGATGGGCGACAAGGTGCAGTCGCGCAAGGAATACATCTTCGAGTACGCCGATTTCAACCGGTCCAACGCCGTGTTTGAAAAGATCAAGGAGTAAGCTATGGCCAAGACTACGACCCCCACGGTGACCGAAACCATCCTCTTAAAAAGCATGGACGAGGTCATGCACGAATCGATGATGCCGTATGCGCAGCACGTCATCCTGGAGCGCGCTCTGCCGCGCGTCGAGGACGGCTTGAAGCCCGTGCAGCGGCGCATCCTCTATACGATGATGGAACTGGGGCTCTCTCCCGACAAGCCGCACCGCAAGAGCGCGCGTATCGTCGGCGACTGCCTCGGTAAATACCATCCGCACGGCGACAGCTCGGTATACGACGCGATGGTGCGCATGGCGCAGCCGTTCAATATGGGCGTATGCCTCGTCGACGGGCACGGCAACTTCGGCTCGGTCGACGGCGACTCCGCCGCGGCAATGCGATACACCGAAGCGCGCATGACCGATGCGGCGATGCTCCTTTTGAAGGACATCGACAAGGACACGGTCGACTTTACCTGGAACTTCGACGACACCCTGAAGGAGCCGGAGCTGCTGCCCGGCAGGTTCCCGAACCTGCTCGTCAACGGCGCGAACGGCATCGCAGTCGGTCTTGCGACCTCGATCCCGCCGCACAATCCGGTCGAGGCGATCGACGCAGTCATCGCCGTGCTCGACAATCCGCGCATCAAGATCGCGGACCTGATCAAGATCATGCCGGCGCCGGACTTTCCGACCGGCGGGTTCCTGCTCGAATCGCCGGAGATCGCGCAAAGCTACGAGACCGGACGCGGCAAGCTCACGATGCGGGCGCGCACGCACTTTGAGGAGGTCAAGGGCGGCAAGACGCGCATCGTCGTCGACGAGTTCCCGTATCAGGTCAACAAGGCGGCTTGCCTCTCGAAGATTCTGGAGATCACGCAGGAGAAAAAGGCGATGTTCGCCGCCGTCTCCGACATCCGCGACGAGAGCGACCGAATGGGCACGCGCGCGGTCATCGAAATCAAGAAGGACGGCGATCCGGAGCGCATTCTGCAGCTGCTGTTCAAGTACTCCGACCTGCAATGCACGTTCGGCGCGAACTACGTGGCGATCGCCGACGGCAAGCCGCAGCAGCTGAATCTCAAGCAGATCATCGAATACTACGTGCGCCATCAGCGCGCGGTCGTCACGCGGCGGACCAAGACCGAGCTGGAGATCGCAAGAAAGCGCTGCCACATTTTGGAAGGTCTGATGGTCGCGGTCAACAACCTCGACCGCGTGATCAAGCTGATCCGCGCGAGCAAGTCTCCGAAGGAAGCGCGCGAAGGGCTGATGAAGACCTTCAACCTCACCGAGGTGCAGGCGCAGGCGATCCTCGATCTGCGGCTCCAAAAGCTCACGAACCTCGAGCTGCTCGCCATCGAAAAGGAATACAAAGAGGTCAAGAAGCTGATTGCCGAGCTCGAAGGCATCCTTGCGTCCGACGCAAAGCTCGTGCACCTAATCAAAAAGGAACTGCTGGACGTGCGCAAGCTGTTCGACGGCAAGCGCAAGACGCAGATCATCTCCGCCGAGGGCGAGGTCGAGGTGCCCGCGAACGAGCCGGAGACGGTCGAGGAAATGATCGTCGCGGTCTGCGCGGACCTCAAGATCCGCAAATGCCTCAAGCGCCAGTTCAACCTCTCGCAGATCCGTGCCGACAAGCCGGAGCGCATCATCGAGGTCAACAGCAACGAGAGCATCCGCCTGTTCACCAACCGCGGTGCGATGCTGAACCTGAAGGTTTCCGACATCCCCGAAACGCGCGCGAGCGCAAGGGCGGCAAACCTTGTCAGCATGGTCGAGCTGGAGAAGGGCGAAACGATCGTCGGCGCGTTCCGCGATGTGGACGAGGGCAGCTATCTGTTCTGCACCGCAGGCGGCATGGTCAAGCGGTCGAAAGCCGCGGACTATCGCGTGCGCGGCAAGCGCACCGCGGCGCTGAACCTCAAGGATAAGGATGTGCTTTTGGGCGCGTACCCGATGCCCACGATGGATATCCTGCTCGTGACCGAGCGCGGCATGTGCATTCGCTTTGCCGCGGATTCCGTGCCGGAGACCGGCCGCGCGGCGGCGGGCGTCATCGGCATCAAGCTGGAGCCGAAGGACCGCGTCATGGCGTGCATGCCGGTCGGCGACGAGGGCGAACTCATCGTGCTGACCGATCGCGGCTACGGCAAGCGCAGCTTCCTGTTCGATTACGAACAGCAGGGCAGAAACGGCAAGGGCGTCAAGACGTTCGACTTCCGCAAGAACGGCAGCAACGGCACGCGCATCGCGTATGCCGCCACCGTGCAGGCGCCGTATACCCTGATCATCGAACAGCGCCACGGCACCAAGACGCCGCTCAACACCGAGCAGATCCATATCGAACCCAAGGCATCCAAGGGCGAAATGCTCCTCGCCGTCGTTCTTGACGACGACGTCGTCTCCGCCTACCGCTCGGACGAGTAAGAGGAACGCCCGCTCGCGCGGGCAGTCCCGTAAACACCAATAAAAAAGAATCCCGAAGCGCCGGTCGGCGTTTCGGGATTTTTTCTGTTCAGGAGCGGAAGCGTTCGGACGCCTGCTTTGCGAAGGTCCATACGCTTTGCGCCGCGGGCGACATAGCGCGCATCTTATAGCGCAGCATGCACACCTCGCGTTTCATCGACGCGTCCGAGAACGGGATCAGTTTGAGGTTGAAGTTTTCGAGCACGGGAAGCTTCGGCACGATCGCGACGCCCGCGCCGAGCGTGACCGACGCGGCGATCGAGCTGTATTCGTCCGCCTCGAACACGATGTTCGGCGTAAACCCCGCCTTTTTGAACCGGTCCGCAAGCTGCCGGTAGATGATCGCGTCGTGCGTGATCGAAATGAACTGCTCGCCCGCGATGTCCGTCAGCGCAACCGATTCGCGCGCGGCGAGCCGGTGCGACGCCGGAACCGCCAAAAACAGCTCCTGACTGGCGATCGTCAGGTAGTCGATCGAATCGATGTCCGGCTTGCCCGCGATCAGAAGGTCGAGCGAGCCGTTCAGCAGCTGCTCGATCAGCAGGCCGCCCATCCCCTGATGGAAGCGGAACGCGGTCTGCCGGTTGCCGTTGTGCGCATAGAACTGGTCCACGAACGTCGGCAGTACCGAAAAGCTGACGCTGTAAATGTAGCCGAGGTTGATGATCCCCGCGCTCGGCGCGCGAAGCTCCTTCAAGCGCTCCTGTCCCTTGGACAGCTCGGCGAGCGCGCGCTTTGCGTAGGGCAGAAACTCCGCACCGTAGGTCGTCAACGCGATCTGCTTGCCGCGCTTTTCGAACAGAGGCATGTTCAGTTCCTTTTCGAGCTTGGACAGCGCATAGGAAAGGCTCGGCTGCGAGATATACAGAAGGTCCGCCGCGCGTGTGTAGTGCAGGACCTCGGCGGTCACGCAAAAATAGCGAAGCTGCTGCAGCGTCATGCGCACACCTCCCAAAAAAGGTCCTTTTTAAGCGCGCGCCACGCGTCGAGCAGGTATGCGAGCGCGAGCATGTCCGCGCTGCCGCCCGGCGAAAGGTTGCGCCGGATGCAGGCCGCATCGAGCGCACAGAGCGCCGCTTCGCGTTCTTCCGGATCGAGCGCGCCGATGCGCCGCGCCTCTCCCTGCAGGAAGGCAAGCCCTTCCCTGCCGCCGCGGTGCAGCACGTTCGTATCCTCTAAGATCGCCATCGTGTCACACAGCGCAAGCGCGCCGGGATTGACGGCGCCCGTATCGCGGTAGAACGCCAGCCGGTCCGCGCAAAAGCGCGCGTGTGTAAAGCCGCCCGCCGCCTCGCCGACCGCGCCGGTCGCGCCCGTGTCCGCATAGACCCTGCCGCCGTTCGTATCGCGACACCGTTTTGCGCGGGAAAGCCGGTCGTTCGCATCAACCGCCGCAAGATGCGCCGCGCAGTCGATCGCGTCCGCGCCGCTGCAGAGCGATTCGCCCATGCCGTACAGCAAAAGCCCCATCGAATAGACCATGCCCTTGTGCGTGTTCACGCCGTCCGTCGCCTCGAACATGGCGCGCTCGGCGTCAAGCCCCGCCTCCTTCAGCGCGTCCATGCCGGCGCTGTGCATCCCGAGCCGCACCGCCGTGCGAAAGTACGGCACGAGCGACGCCACGCTTTTCAGAAACAGCGGAACATCCATGTCGGCATGCGCGCCGTTGTTGTTTTCATCGACCAGGCCGGGCTTTGGCGTCGTGCGCAGCTCGCGTTCGAGCGCGGCGTGCGCCGTCAAAGCGAGCGTGTCGGCGCAGCATTCGTCCAGCAGCGCATCGGTCGCCGCCCTGACCGCGTCCAGTCCGTGCGCGCGCGAACGCGCGCAGTCCGCCGCGGGACCGCCGCATACGAGGCAGCGGCGCGGCTCCTTTCGCGACAGCTTTTCCCCTGCCGCGTTCAGCACGTCGAAATCGAACAGACGCGCCCACGGCGCCGCTTCCTCAAGCCGTTCGAGAACGGTTTTGACCGTCTTTGCGTTCGCCCGCACCAGGATCAGCGCTTCGGTTCCGGTGACCGCG
Source organism: Christensenella sp. UBA3792 (assembly GCA_002369195.1). Taxonomy (GTDB): domain Bacteria; phylum Bacillota; class Clostridia; order Christensenellales; family CAG-138; genus UBA3792. The sequence goes on along the minus strand of DFEW01000073.1, from coordinate 14,010 downwards.
TCTGTGACCGTCCGCGCCCGCTGCGCAAAGCCGAGCGCGTCGAACGTGCGCAGCCCCCGATCGAACAGCAGCCGTGTCTTGGGCGTGCGCTTAACGTCGCCCGCGATATTTAAGGAAAACGAAACGAGACAATCGTTCGCGTCCGCCTGCCGCAGCAGTGCGGTCTGCGCAAAGGCGCGGCGCTCGCGCGCGTCAAGCATTTGCGCCAACGTGACGGAGGATGGTTTCATAAGTCGTCTCCGGAACAAGTTCTCTGGTCTCTTCGATGCGTCCCTCTTTGATCAGCGCGCGCACGCGGCTTGCGCTGATGCCCGCGAGGCGCGGGATCTCGCACAGTTCGATGCCCTTTTGCGGCAAAAGCTCCTTCATGCGCTCGTTGTACGCACGCGTGGTCGGTGAAAACGGTTCCTCGCCGACGAAGCGCGCCGTGATGTGCAGCGCAGGCGCGATGCGCGAGCGGAACAGTTCGATATCGAGGTCGGCGCGCACGCGGTCCACGTTCGCCTCGTCGCGGATGAAGTACGCCGGAAACGTCGCGCGCGAGACGAGGTACGATTCGCTTTGGCAAATGATGCGGTTCTTGATGTGCGCGCTGCCGCGCTCGATCATCGAGAAGCGCTCTTCGGGCGTAAACAGCGAGCCGCCCTCCGACACCACGAACACGTAGAGCGCGTCGCAGTGCGCGGCGGCATATTCGATCAGATGCAGGTGTCCCTTGGTGAACGGATCGCAGTTCATCACGATCGCGCCGCATTTGCCCTCGCGGCGCGGGATCGAACGAAGATATTCCTCCAGCCCGTTTCTGCGGTTCTCCATCAGCACGGCGTCCGCCGTCGAAACGATCGGCTCGAAGCCCATCGACGCGAACATGCTCCGGTTCTTCGGCTTCGTGCAGAGAAACAGCCGCGTGATTCCGCGCTGCATCGCGTCGCTCAGCAGCGACGACAGCACCGTCGCGCAGGCGCCGCCGCCCTCAAAGTCGGGCGAAACGGCAAACTGCTTCAAGGTCTGCCCCGCGCGCGCACCGGCGGCAACGATGTTGAAATCGTCGTCCGTCATCAGCACGATCACGTCTGCATCCCCTTCGTCCCGAAGTCCGCATGTAGATAGAAATTCTTTATAACGTGCCGCCATTCTGCCCTTCAGCGGCGCCGGAAGCAGAGAAACGTCCACAATTGCCTCCCATTCGGTCACGATATTGTCGCATAGATGCCCGTCTTTTCCCCGAAAACCGGTCATTTCGACGCCGCATCCGTCCGTTTTCAGTATAGCAGATGCGCATACCGCTTGACAAGTCCCAATTGCGCAATCATAGAGATTCTCTATGATAATTTATAAAAAATATATTTGAAAATATACATAGTTGCTCTTATAATTGTAATCGGAAGAGCGGGCAACCCGCACGGCAAGAACCTAAATTTCACTTCGGAGGAGACGAAACAGATGATCACGTATCACGCACAGGGCATGCAGTGGATCAACGGCGCGCCGCAGCCGGCGCCCGCGGACATCGACAAGGCGAAATGGCGCAACGGCACGATCGCCTATCGGATCATGAACGCGCATCGCGAGCCGAGCAACGACGGCGTCATGCACATCCATTTCGACGCGCTCGTCTCGCACGACATCACCTACGTCGGCATCATTCAGACGGCGCGGGCGAGCGGACTCAAGGAATTCCCGATCCCCTACGCCATGACGAACTGCCACAATTCGCTGTGCGCAGTCGGCGGCACGATCAACGAGGACGACCACGTCTTCGGTCTTTCGGCGGCTAAGAAGTACGGCGGCATCTACGTGCCTGCCAACCAGAGCGTCATCCATTCCTATGCGCGCGAAGAACTCGCTACCTGCGGCAATATGATCCTCGGCTCCGACAGCCACACGCGCTACGGCGCGCTCGGTACGATGGGCGTCGGCGAGGGCGGTCCGGAGCTCGTCAAGCAGCTTTTGAAGAACACCTACGACGTCAAGCCGCCCGAAGTGGTGCTGTGTTATCTGACCGGTGCGCCCAAGAAGGGCGTCGGTCCGCACGACGTGGCGCTCGCGCTCGTCAAAGCGACGTTCGGCGAAGGACTCGTCAAGAACAAGGTGCTCGAATTTGCGGGTCCGGGTCTTAAGAACCTGCCGTACGATTTCCGTTCCGGCATCGACGTGATGACGACCGAAACGACCTGCCTGTCCTCGATCTGGGCGACCGACGAGGAGATTGAATCCTACTACAACATTCATCAGCGTCCGTTCGCATACGAGAAGCTGGAGCCCGCGGAAGGCGCGTTCTACGATGCAATGATCACGATTGAGCTCGACAAGGTCGAGTCCATGATCGCGCTGCCGTTCCATCCCTCCAACGCGTACACGATCCATGAGTTCCTCGAACACGCGGATGAAATCCTCGCAAAGGTCGAGGCGGAAGCGAAAAAGAAGTTCCCCAAGGCGCATATGGACCTTCGCGCGAAGGTGTCCGAAAAGGGCGTTCTCGCCGATCAGGGCATCATCGCGGGCTGCTCCGGCGGTCTGTTCGACAACATCGTCGAGGCGGCGGACATCATGAAGGGCGGCAGCATCGGCAACGGCTACTTCTCCTTCTCCGTCTATCCGACGAGCGTTCCGACGAGTCTTGCGCTGACCCGCGCCGGCAAGACCGAAGCGCTGCTGGAATCCGGCGCGCTCATCAAGCCGTCGTTCTGCGGACCGTGCTTCGGCGCAGGCGACGTGCCGGCGAACAACGGGCTGTCGCTGCGCCACACGACGCGCAACTTCCCGAACCGCGAGGGTTCCAAGCCCGGCGAGGGACAGATCAGCGCCGTCGCGCTGATGGACGCGCGCTCGATCGCGGCAACCGCCAGAAACGGCGGCTACATCACCGCGGCAACCGACATCGACTACGAGAGCGAGCGCGTACCGTACGTGTTCGACCGCTCCGTTTACGAGAAGCGCTGCTACTACGGCTTCGCAAACCCGCATCCCGAAGAGGAATTGATCCTCGGTCCAAACATCACCGACTGGCCGAAGATGTATCCGCTGACCGACAACATGCTGCTGGAGCTTGACGCGGTGATCCGCGATCCGGTCACGACGACCGACGAGCTGATCCCGTCCGGCGAAACATCGTCGTACCGCAGCAACCCGCTGCGCCTCTCCGAGTTCGCTCTGTCCCGCCGCGTGCCCGAATACGTCGGACGCTCCAAGGCGGTCAGCGCCGACGAAGCGGCGCGCCGCAGCGGCGAAAAGCCCGAAAAGATCGTGAACGCGCTGTCCAAGGTCGGCGACGCGAACGCGCTTATCAAGAACACCCAGTTCGGTTCCTGCGTGTTTGCGAACAAGCCGGGCGACGGCTCCGCGCGCGAGCAGGCGGCATCCTGCCAGAAGGTGCTCGGCGGCTTTGCGAACATCTGCTATGAATACGCGACCAAGCGCTATCGCTCCAACTGCATCAACTGGGGCATCGTCCCGTTCACGCTTGCGGAAGGCGCGGCGTTCCCGTACGAGGAAGGCGACTGTATCTTCGTTCCCGGCGTGCGCGAGGCGATTGCGACCGGCAGGGAGGAGATTCCCGCAAAGGCGATCAAAAAGGACGGCACGGTTGAGGACCTGATGCTCTATGTGAAGGGGCTGACCGCGGATGAAAAGACGATCATCCTCGAAGGGTGCCTCATGAACTACTACGCGGCACAGAACAAATAAGCTTGCATATTGACAGGAGGAACACATGGAAAAGATCAGAATGACGACCCCGCTCGTCGAGATGGACGGCGA
>DFEW01000073.1:0-10200 GCA_002369195.1 Christensenella sp. UBA3792 | reverse complement strand
TCGAGATGGACGGCGACGAAATGACGCGAATCATCTGGAAGATGATCAAGGACGAGCTGCTTCTGCCGTTTGTCGATCTGAAGACCGAATACTACGACCTCGGCCTTCCGATGCGCGATCAGACGAAGGATCAGATCACCAAGGACGCGGGCAACGCGATCAAGAAGTACGGCGTCGGCGTCAAGTGCGCAACGATCACGCCGAACGCGCAGCGCATGACCGAGTACAACCTGCACGAAATGTGGAAGAGCCCGAACGGCACGATCCGCGCGATCCTTGACGGCACCGTGTTCCGCGCGCCGATCATCATCGACAACATCAAGCCGGTCGTGAAGAACTGGGAGCTGCCGATCACGATCGCCCGTCACGCGTACGGCGATCTCTACAAGGGCACCGAATACCGCGTTCCCGAAAAGGGCAAGGCGGAGCTGGTCTTTACCGGCGAGAACGGCGCGACCTTCCGCGAGACGGTCTACGACTTCGAATGCCCCGGCATCCTGCAGAGCATCTATAACAAGGACACCTCGATCACCTCGTTCGCGCATTCGTGCTTCAAGTACGCGATCGAAACGAAGCAGGATCTGTGGTTCTCCGCGAAGGATACGATCAGCAAAAAGTACGACATGAACTTCCGCAACATCTTCCAGGCGGTCTACGAAAAGGACTACAAGGAGACGTTCGAACAGCTCGGTCTGACCTACTTCTACACGCTGATCGACGACGCCGTCGCGCGCGTGATCCGCTCCAAGGGCGGCTTCATCTGGGCGCTCAAGAACTACGACGGCGACGTCATGAGCGACATGGTTTCCACCGCATTCGGCTCGCTTGCGATGATGACCTCCGTGCTGTGCAGCCCCGACGGCAACTTCGAGTACGAAGCGGCGCACGGCACCGTCACGCGGCACTACTATAAATACCTGAAGGGCGAGGAAACCTCCACGAACCCGATGGCGACGATCTATGCCTGGAGCGGCGCGCTGAAAAAGCGCGGCGAGCTCGACAAGCTGCCTGACCTCGTCGCGTTCGGCGAGAAGCTTGAGGAGGCGTGCATCGATACGCTGAAGGACGGCATCATGACCAAGGACCTCGTGAACCTCGTCGAAGGCATCACGCCGACCGCGGTCAACACGCTCGACTTCATCAAGGCGATCCGCACACGCCTCGAACAGAAGCTCGCGTAAGAACGGTTTCCCCTTTCACCGACCAACAGGAGACGTCTCATCCTCGAGACGTCTTCTTTTTGCTGTCGCAAATAAAAAACGTATGACAGACGCGCGTCTGTCACACGTTGAAAGATTTATGTGTTCGAAAGCGTTATTTGTTTTTCAGTTCCTGCTTTTTCATCTTGACCAGCGTCTGTAGATAAAGAACCGCGTCGGAGAGCAGCCAGATGATCACGCCGTAGGAAAGACCCTGCAGCAGCTCCGCGAAGAACTGGGCGAAGATCGAGCCGCCCGGATAGCCGGCGACGGCCAGCGAGATCATGTGCACGATCGCAACGAGCAGATAGAACGCCATCACGGTGACGGCGACCGCCTTCGCGATCAGGCAGAACAGGCCCTGCTCCTTGACCCACTTGCGGAAGGCGTTGGGCACCTCGTTCTGTTTCGGTTCCGCCTTTGTCTTGGGCGGATCATACTGCAATTCGGGTTGTTCCGGTTCAAAGCGCATGCCGCAGGCATCGCAATACGTTGCGTCGTCGGGAAGCTGTTTTCCGCATTTGGTGCAATACATCATCGTTTCCTCCTTATGATTTTGTAAAAGGGAAGAACGCGTCTTCCCTTTCGGTTTTATGCGAGATATCCGATTGCGGCGTACGCGTCCTCATGACGGATCGCTGCCGTTTCGGCTTCCGTTTCCCATTCCTCGTACAGCGCGTTCCACTCCGCGTCCTCCGAGTCCGCCGCAGCAGCCGCGCGGATCGCGTCCGCGATCTCATTGCGGTCGATCACGCCCGCGGGCTGTTTGCCGATCAGCTTCACGATATAGTACACGTCGTCGATCAGAATCGGTTCGGAATACGTGCCCTCCAAAAGCTCCGCCGCGAAGTCGCACAGTTCGCCGTAGCGCTCGTCGCCGTCCGCGCACAGCAGCGTTTCCGCCGCCGCGCCTTCGGCATTGTACTGCTTCATAACCTCTTCGAACGGCGTTTCCTCCTCGAGCGCTTCATACGCCTTGTTGATCTTCGCGCGCGCCTCGCCGATGAACGCCTCTTCGAGCGCATCGTTTTCCGTCTTTAAGAGCGCGTACTCTTGAAGGATTTCCGCCATCCGCTCCGCCTCACCGTTGTTCAGCGCCAGCTTGCCGTATTCCGCTTCGAGCTCCGCCATCTGCGAACGGTTCGTATCGATCTTGATGTCGCGCTCGGCTTCAGGCGCGATCTCGATGATCTGCACGCGCAGCATGCCTTCCGGCGCGTACAGCACCGGCACGGTCGAATTTCCGGACGCATAGTCCTCGACGGCATCGCGATACGCGGACGGGTCCGCATCGTATGCGGTCTTCTGCGCTTCCAGCGTATCCGCATACCAGGTCTCGACCGCTTCGTCGTTCACGCTGTAATCGCCCATGCTCGCCTCGCGCAGCTTATCGGAGATCGCCGACGTGCGCATGTCGGCGATGAGACTCTTCTGCTGTTCCGCAAGGTAGTCCTCCAGCGTATAGCCCTCGCGGAAATACTGCGACAGCTCCAGATTGATCTCCGTCATCGCGCCGTCCAGTTCCTCCGTCGTGAGCTTGGAAACGTCGTCATAGACCTCCTCGGCTCCGCCGTACTCATGCGCGTATTCACAGATGAGACCGGTGCGCAGCTCGTCGATCTGCGCGTCGACGTCGGCTTCGATTTCGGCTTCCTCCTCCGCGGTCAGCTTGACGCCGAGCTCCGCCGCCTTCCACTGCGGCATATAGTAGTGGATCAGATCGTTGATCGCCATATCGCGGTATTCCTTGATCGACGCGTCGTCCGTGATCTCCACGCCGTAGTAGCTCTGCAGCATGCTCACGTAATAGTTATAGGAGTCCTCGATCTCACCCGCGGTGATCTTGATGTCGCCGAGCTCGACCGCAATCGCTTCGCGATCGTAGGACGCGGTGTCGACCGGCGCGGCAGGCGCGGCGTCGGTTGCGGATGCGGATGCGTTCGCTTCCGGCGTCTTTGCCTCGGGGACGAGGCAGCCCGCGAAGGACAGCGCCATCAGCGCCGCCGTGAGCAGAGCGATCCATTTGTTGTTGCGTTTCATCATATTTTGAATTTGATTCCTTTCCGATGATTGTCTCATTATACCTTGTTTCGGGGCCGTTAGCAATGCATCAACCTGTAAAATAATTGTGGAAGATTTTTGACAAAATCGGCGCTTGTGCGCTTTTTGTCGTTCCATTCGATCTTCGGCGGTTCGCTTGCAAGCAGTTTCAGGTTCGGTTCGTTCGACAGCACGGCGAGCAGCTTCATCCCGTCCGGATGCGCCGATGGATCGTAGGTCATTGTCACCTTGCCGTCACGCACGGTTACCGCCGCGATCCCCGCCCGCTTCGCGTATGCGCGAATCAGCGCAAGCTGCATCAGCGTCATGACCGGCTCCGGCAGGTCGCCGTAGCGGTCGTTGAATTCATCCAAAAGATCGGCGTACGCGTCGGAGTCGCCGATCTGCGCGATGCGCTTGTACATCGCAAGGCGGTGCAGCTCGCTCGGCAGGAACGATTTCGGGATATACGCGTCGATCGGCGCGTCGACCGTCGTTTCGAATTCCGGCTCGATCTGCTCGCCCTTCGCCTCCGCGACCGCATTGCGCATCATCTTGCAGTAGAACTCGTAGCCGACGTCCGCGATATGGCCGTGCTGCTCCGCGCCGAGCAGCGATCCCGCGCCGCGGATCTCCAAGTCGCGCATCGCAAGGCGGAAGCCCGCGCCGAACTGTGTGAACTCGCGGATCGCCAGCAGCCGCTTCTGCGCCGTCTCGGACACCTCGCGCGCCTGCGGCACCGTGAGGTACGCATATGCCATGCGCGTGGAGCGCCCGACCCTGCCGCGCAGCTGATAGAGCTGCGCAAGACCGAGCTTGTCCGCGTCGAGCACGACGAGCGTGTTCGCGTTCGGAATGTCGACGCCGCTTTCGACGATCGTCGAGCAGAGCAGGATGTCGATCTCCCTGTTGAGGAACGCCATCATCGTTTCTTCAAGCTGCGTTTCCGGCATCTGTCCGTGCGCCATCGCGATGCGCGCGTCCGGCAGCAGTTCCTGAAAATGCTTGAGCGTCGATCCCATCGAAATGACGCGGTTCGAGATGATGAACGCCTGTCCGCCGCGCGCCAGCTCGCGCTGCAGCGCCGCCGCGATGAACGCGTCGTTGTACTCCATGACGAACGTCTGCACCGGAAAGCGGTTTTCCGGCGGCGTCTCGATCGTCGAAATATCGCGGATGCCGGTCATCGACAGATTCAGCGTCCGCGGGATCGGCGTCGCGGTCAGCGTCAGCACGTCGATCTCATTGCGCAGCGCCTTGATCTGTTCCTTGTGGTTCACGCCGAAGCGATGCTCCTCGTCGATGATCAGAAGGCCGAGGTTCTTGAACACCACGGACTTCGCGAGCAGCGCATGCGTGCCGACGACGACGTCGATCTCGCCGCTCTTAAGCTTTCGCTTGATCTCGGCGCACTCCTTGGGCGTCTGAAAGCGCGACAGGCACGCGACCTCGACAGGAAACTCCGCAAACCGCTGCAAAAGCGTATGGTAGTGCTGCTGCGCAAGGATCGTCGTCGGAACGAGAAACGCCGTCTGCCGGCTGTCCTGCGCCGCCTTGAACGCCGCGCGCATCGCGACCTCGGTCTTGCCGTAGCCGACGTCGCCGCACAGCAGTCGGTCCATCGGGCGCGGCGATTCCATATCCGCCTTGACGTCGCGGATCGCCTGCGCCTGGTCGGGCGTCTCCTCGTACGGGAACGCGTCCTCCAGCCGCTTCTGCCACGCCGTGTCCTTCGAATACGCAAACCCGCTGTTCGAACTGCGTGCCGCGTACAGCCGCGCAAGGTCGACCGCCAGCTTCTTCGCGCCTTCGCGCGCCTTCTGCACGCGGTTCTGCCACTCAGATCCGCCGAGCTTACTTAGCTGCGGCGGCACGTCCGCGTCCGCGCCGACGTACTTCTGGATGCGGTCGAGCTGATCGGTCGGGATGTAAAGCTTGTCGTCGCCGCGATAGGCGAAGAGCAGGTAATCCTTCGTCGCGCCCTGCACCGTGAGCTGTTCGACGCCCATGAACCGTCCGATGCCGTGCGCCTCGTGCACGACGTAGTCGCCCACGGCAAGGTCCGTATAGCGCAGCGTGCCGTTCTTCCTGCGCGCATGCGCCGCCGGCTTCTTGCCGAACAGCTCCTGCGCGGTCAGCACATAGAGATGCAGCTCCGGAAACGCAAAGCCGACCGGCAGCGATTCGCGCACGATCAACGCTTCGCCGCGCACCGGCGCGCGGGTGAGCGCGTCCGCCGACGCGATGTTGAGTTCGACCTCTCCGAGCTGCTCGACCAGGCGCTGCTGCGCCTCGCCGACGTATAGGAGAACCGACTCGCGCGCCTTCAGCAGCCGCTCGAGCTCGGTCTGAAACTGTTTGGAATCGTTAAGATACGCGGGCGCCGTCTCCGCGGTGAAGCCCACGCGCGTGCGATGCTTAAAGCCCGCAAACGGACGGAACAGCGCATAGTACGCCGCGCTGCGCGACGAATCGAGCCGCCGCATCAGCGTGTCGGCGGAAACCAGCAGCTTTCCCTGCGACGGATGTCCCTCGCCGCGCTCCAGCGTCGCCGCGACCGTCTCGGAGAACACAAGCTCCGCCGCCCGCGCCTCGTCCGCGATGCGTCCCGGATCGTTCAGCAGCAGGGCGTGATCCTCCGGCAGATAATCGAGCAGCGTTTCCGTGACCGGATACAGCAGCGGAACGAGCACGTCCGCGCATACGGACGGATGTCCCTCCTTCCACGACTCGCGCTGCGCGTCAAAGCCCGCCGCATCCTTCAAAAGACGAAGCGCGCGCGCCATCGCCTCGGGCGTCTGCGGCGTTTCGAACGCCGGCGGCAGGATCACCGCCTGCGTCTGCTCGATGCTGCGCTGCGTCAGCGGGTCGAACAGGCGCATCTGATCGACGTCGTCGCCGAAAAACTCGATGCGGCACGGATAATCCGCCTGCGGCGGGTACACGTCGAGAATATCGCCGCGCATCGTGCACTGCCCCGGTCCCTCGATCTGCTCGGTGCGCTCGTAGCCGGACGCGACCAACCGCGCAAGCAGCGCGCGCGGATCGACTGTATCACCGGTATGCACGGCGACAACTTGCGACATAAATGTCTCATGCGGAGCAAGGCGCTCCATCAGCGCCTCGGGACAGGTGAGGATCAGGCAGTTGCTGTAAAGCGCGAGGCGCGAGAGCACGGAAAGCCGCTGTGCGCGCCGCTCGCTCGACACCGTTTGCAGGTGCACCAGCGGCAGCTCGCGCGGCAAAAACAGCAGGGTATCTGGGCGATACGCGCGCTGTTGCTCGAACAGACGCATCGCCTCGGTGGGCGTCGGTACGACCCAAACGACCGTGCGCCGCTCCGACAGCGCGGCGTTGACCGGCGCGCGATGCGCTTCCGGCAGACCGAAAACGGCGACCGTTCCGTCGCCGGCTTCCAATGCCGTATCCAGTTGTCGATAGGCGGCGTCCTTCGCAATCGCCCGCAGCAGTTCGTTCATCGTCCTCCATTGGTGCAAATTCGCACCATGTTATGCCTCCGGTTGCTTGCCGTCGATCGAGACGGACACGTTCTTTTCGTGCTTCTTGTTGTACTTCATCTGCGCCTCGTTGAGCTTGCCCTGCACGATCAACGACGCCGCGTCCGCAGCATGCTCGAACACCTCGTTCAGTTCGGTCTGCTCCGCCTTGGACGGACGCTTCAGCACAAAATCGCGCAGCAGCAGACTTTCGTCCTTGCCGACGCCGATGCGGATGCGCGCGAACTGCTCGGAATGGATGCACGCAAGGATCGAGCGCATGCCGTTGTGCGTACCGGCGGAGCCGTTGGCGCGGATGCGCATGCTGCCGAGCGGCAGATCGATGTCGTCGTACAGCACGATCAGCCGTTCGGGTTCGAGCTTATAGAAGTGCAAGATCTGCTGCACCGCCTCGCCGGAATTGTTCATATAGGTCTGCGGCTTGCACAGAACGACGCGCTCCGACCCGATGCGACCTTCGCCGTACAGCGCGGAAAAGCCCTTCGTTTTGATGCGCACGTCCAGCTGCTTTGCAAGCACGTCCAGCGCCTGAAAGCCCGCGTTGTGCCGCGTTTTGGCGTAGCTCAGCCCCGGATTGCCGAGCCCGACGATCAAATACATATGCGTTCCTCTCAAAACTCCAATTCCCCACGCCCGCTTTGGGGGAGGGGTATGCGGAAAATTCCACGTATAAGAGTATAGCACAGTCCCGTGCGAAACGCAACCGTGCCGAAGCGCCGGTTTTTTGCGTGTTTTTTCAGATTTTTGTTGCCTTCGTCGCCAAAAGAAGGTATGATAATGGTGTATGAGCATGCATTCCAAACTTTTAAACGCCTTGCGCATCGAGCGCCCCGCGGACCCGCTTTCGCTGCCCGCGCTGACGCTCGCATACCTCGGCGACACGATCTATGATCTCTATGTGCGCACCTACCTTGCGGAGACGCTGTGCCTCAAGGTGCGCGCGCTGCACCTCGAATCCGCCAAGCGCGTCTGTGCGAAGGGACAGGCGCAGGCGTACTACTGCATCCAAAGCGCGCTGACCGAGGAGGAGCAGGCGGCGTTTCGCCGCGGGCGCAACGCGCACAGCGCAACCGTGCCCAAGCATGCGGACGTGCGCGACTACCGCGTGGCGACGGGGCTTGAATCGATGCTCGGGCATCTGTACCTGAAGGGTGCGGACGCGCGCATCGGCGAACTGATGCAGATGATTTTGGAACAAGTTGAATCTTCCGGAAAGGAAACCGAATATGACGTATCAAAAGAATGAGTACTCCAAGCGTCCCTCCTCGAAGGACACCGGCGTGCGCGACGCGAAGAACACGCAGCGCCGCTACGACGACGACCGCAAGCCCTACGGCAAGAAGCCGTTCGACCGTCGTGAGGACGGCGAGCGTTCCTACGGCAAAAAACCGTACGATCGGCGCGAGGACGGCGATCGCTCCTACGGCAAGAAGCCGTTCGAGAAGCGCGACGGACAGAAGCCGTTCGGCAAGAAGCCGTTCGACCGGCAGAACGACGAGCGCAAGCCGTTCGGCAAAAAGCCGTTTGACCGGCAGAATGACGAGCGCAGACCGCAGCAGCCGGATCGTTCGCAGCAGCAGAACGAGAACGACGAGCAGCCGTACCTGCTGATCGGACGCAACGCGGTGCGCGAGGCGGTCAAGAGCGGCAGAAGCATCGACCGCATCCTCGTCACCAACGAGCGCGACGGTTCGCTCGGCGAGATCGTAACGCTCGCGCGCGAGCGCAAGCTCGTCGTGCGCGAGGTCGACCGCAGAAAGCTGGACGAGCTGTGCATGCCGTTCGGTCACGGCGGCAAGACCGCGAACCATCAGGGCATCGTCGCCTATGCGGCGGGCGTGACCTATTGCGACATCGCAGACATTCTCGACGTCGCGAAGGCGCGCGGCGAAGCACCGTTCGTGATCGTGCTCGACGAGATCGAGGATCCGCATAACCTCGGTTCGATCATCCGCAGCGCGGACTGTGCGGGCGCGCACGGCGTCGTCATCGGCAAGCGCAGAAGCGCATCCGTCACCGCGGCGGCGGTCAAGGCGAGCGCGGGCGCGACCGAGTACGTGAAGATCGCGCGCGTGGTCAACATCAACGCGGCGCTTGCGCAGTTAAAGAGCGCGGGGCTGTGGGTCGCGGGAGCGGACATGAAGGGCGAAAGCATGCGCTCCGCGGCGCTCAAAGGTCCTCTGGCGCTCGTGATCGGAAACGAGGGCGAGGGCATCTCGAAGCTCGTGCGTGAAAACTGCGACTTTCTCGTCTCGATCCCGATGCAGGGACACATCGATTCGCTGAACGCGGGCGTCGCGGCGGCGATCCTCATGTTTGAGAAAAAGCGGCAGGACAGCGAAACCGTATGACTGCACCGTCCGATGAAGCACTGATTGCCCGCATCCGACAGGGCGACCGTACCGCGGAAGGGCTGCTGTACGACCGGTACAAGCAGCTCGTGCGTTCGCGCGCACATTCGTACTTTCTGATCGGCGCGGACCACGAGGATCTGGTGCAGGAAGGCATGATCGGACTGTATAAGGCGGTGTGCGAATACGACGAAAGCAAAGCGGCGTCCTTCAAAAGCTTTGCGGAGCTGTGCATCACGCGGCAGATCCTGTCCGCGATCAAGCAGGCGACGCGCAAGAAGCACGGCCCGCTGAACAACTATGTTTCGCTGAACCGGTCGGAGACGAGCGACGGCGATCTGACCCTGCTCGACACGGTGCGTTCGCTGTCCGTCGCCGATCCCGAGGACGTCGTGATCGGGCGCGAGAACTTCGATCAGCTCGTGCAGCACCTCAACAACGTGCTTTCCCCGATGGAACAGCGCGTGCTGAACCTGTACCTCTGCGGGTATTCGTACCCGCAGATCGCGGCGAAGCTTAAAAAGCCCGCAAAGTCGGTCGACAATGCGATGCAGCGCGTGAAGCACAAACTGGAAGGCTTCCGGAAATGAACATCCGAACGAAAAAAAGGACTGCCGCGGCAGTCCTTTTTCTGCGGTTTTTATCCGATGGTCTCCTTGAAGCCCATGTACGGACGGAGCACCTCGGGGATGCGGATTGTGCCGTCCGCCTGCAGGTTGTTTTCGAGGAAGGCGATCAGCATGCGCGGCGGCGCGACGACCGTGTTGTTCAGCGTATGCGCGAAGTAGTTGCCCTTCTCCTTGTTCTTGATGCGAATGCCGAGGCGTCTCGCCTGCGCATCGCCAAGGTTCGAGCAGCTGCCGACCTCGAAATACTTCTGCTGGCGCGGCGACCACGCTTCAACGTCGCAGCTCTTGACCTTGAGGTCCGCCAGATCGCCGGAGCAGCATTCGAGCGTGCGCACCGGAATGTCGAGCGAGCGGAAGAAGTCGACCGTGTTCTGCCAAAGCTCGTTGTACAGCGTCATGCTGTCCTCCGGCTTGCAGACGATGATCATCTCCTGCTTTTCGAACTGGTGGATGCGGTACACGC
>DFEW01000036.1 GCA_002369195.1 Christensenella sp. UBA3792 | reverse complement strand
TCTGGCGTTTTATGATCGACAAAAGCGAACAGGGCAAGGGCTACGGTCAGGCGGCGCTTCAAGAGATCATCCGGTATTTCAAAGAGAACGGCGTGGACACGGTCTATCTGTCTACTGCGCCTGAGAATGCGCGCGGACTGCACGTGTACCATAAGGCCGGTTTCCGGGAGACCGGGTGCATCGACTGCGATGAGGCCGTTCTGAGACTGTGGCTGGAGAAGAAAACAAAAAAAGAACAGAACAGATTTCTTTGGCACGGCGTCAACGTGAAGGAGCGTCTGCGGATCAGAGAGAAAAATGGCTACGGCGTGAGCATTGCGATCGCAAATGGAGATGCGCTCGAGACCTACTGCGCCGGCAGCGGACGCTACGGCGAGGATTTCCCGGTGAACCCGGATATGCTGTTTCAGGCGGGCTCTGTATCGAAACCCATGTTCGCGCTGACTCTCCTGCGGTACGTGGACAAGGGGCTGATCGATCTTGACGCAGATATCTCGGGCGTGGTGCCGGAATTTGTCAAGAAAGGCCCGGTAACCTTCCCGGCATTGCTTTCCCACACGGCGGGCTACAACCTCCACGGCTTCCCCGGCTATCCCGCAAAGCACGAGCCGCTTTCACTTGAAGACGTGCTGAACGGCAAGGGCAACACACCGAAACTCAGAAGGATTCGTCCTTACGGCAAACAGCATATGTACTCCGGCGGCGGCTACACGCTGGCCGAGCTCGCCTTCACGCGGATCACCGGAACGACGCTGCGGGAGGCATTCCAGAAAGAGGTCGCCGAGCCTCTTGGCCTGACCCGGACCGGCTATTTCCAGCCCCTGGACGAGGAGCTGATCGGAAACGCAGCGTTCGGCGGCAGACTTGCCGAAAAGGAAGATTCCGCGCACGGTTATCACTACTATCCGGAGCATGCGGCTGCGGGCCTTTGGACGACGCCCACAGAGCTTGTCAAGATCGGTCGCGCCTTTTCCGAGAGCTATCGGAAAGGAGGCCTCCTCAAAAAGAAGACCGCAAGGCGCATGCTGACGCCGTTCATGGATAGCTACGGCCTGGGCATTCAAAGCTTCCGGGGTGATATCGGCTATCATGACGGATGGAACGAGGGCTTCCTGACGACCTGGCTATTCTCCCTGCGGGAGGATCTGTGCGTGGCCGTGATGTTCAACCGGTCCACTGACGAACTTGACTGGAAACAATCCTATATCGCCATCGAGCTGTTTCAAACTGCGGAGGAAAACCTGGCAGAGAAACCGAGCAAACGGACCTTAAAAGCCCTGTGCGGCAAATACGAGCATCCCGATGATGCCGAGATCTGCGTAGACGAGGTCTTCATGCAAGACGGAAAGCTGTACGCAAAGTTTCTTGGCGGCGACGACGAATTTACCAGTCAACTCTATCCCATCGGGAAGAAGACCTTCGGCCGCAAGGGCGGCTTTGCCAAAATCATCTTTGGTGAAAACTGCCTGACTACCGGCGGGATCACTTGCAAGAAACTGTAAAATCAAAACAGCAGCAGTGTATCCCTGTTGCGAAAATGAACGATAACCCTCATTTTGTTGAAATAGCAATCTTTAGCCACATAACAAAGCCACCCTTCACGGGTGGCTCTTGTTATGTTCGGACATGATCGAAGATTCGAACCAACCAGAGGTTCGTACAGGCGGCTTTGCCGCCTACCTGGCATTTCTTCCTTGTTTTTCCAATAAAAGAAATGCCGTATCCTTCCGGGTACGCTGCGCTCCGCTTTACTCCGCGGCGGATTTTGACCGGTCGCTTTTCCTATTCTATATGCGCATCCTTACGAGACGCCCGGATCGTATTCCAGAACGATGTAGTTCGCCAGATACAGCGTCACGCAGTCGATGCGGTTGCGCGGATCAAAGCCGGTGCGTTCAAAGATTTTCGACAGCTTGTACTGCAGCGTGTTCTTGTGCAGGTACAGCTGCTTGGCCGTCTCGTTCAGCGAGCCGTTGCACTTGAAGTAGACCGCAAGCAGATTCGTCCACTCACGAATCTCCGCCGGCGTGCAGCCCTGATAGACCTTGCTGACATAATCCTGCTTGACCGACGGAGGGATGTTCGAAAGAAGCAACTCCATCGAAAGGTCGTCGTAGAACGCAAACGGCTTATTCTGGCTGCGGGCGACGCGCGTCGCGAGCTGCGCAAACCGGTACCCTGCGCCGACGGTTCGAAAATCCGTCATCACGGGGCTGAATCCGGAGAACACGGAAACCGCGTACCGGCGCTCGATGGAATACTTCAGCTGTTCGATCAGCTTCTTCGCCTCCTTGAGGTCCGAAACGGCGAGCAGCAGGACGAAGTCGTTTCCTGCGCTGACGCAGTAATCGTTCCGTTCCCGGTCGATGTGGTTCAGCATCAGATTGAACAGCACGTCCGCCAGTCTTCCCAGCGTGTTGTGCTGCGGTTTTCCGGGCTCGTTGGGCAAGCGCTGCAGATTATGGATGTGCATCTGCACGACGACCCGCGGCAGATTCAGGTCGATGCCGGTGATCTTCGCGCGTTCATAGAACTCCGAGCAGTCGGAGTCCGGCGTCAGATGGAACCACTCGTCGATGATGATCGCGATCGAGCTGGCTTTCATCCGTTCTCTTTCATTATAGAAATGGTCCTCGATGAGCAGTGACGAGACCGTTTGAATCACTTTTTTGCAGGCGTCGATCTTTTCCAGCGGTCCCGTCAGGCGGAACGCGCCGATCTTTTGATTGTTGTGCCACATGACAATATAGTAAGCCACGCGCTCCTGCTCGCCCGGCAGGTTGTGGTAACGCTCATTCAGGTTTTCCGAAAGCATCTGCGCTGCAACCGGATCCGTTTGTCCGATTTTGGATGCGTCGGCCGACGACAGATAAACCGCATTGTCGTCCAGCATATCGACCTGCAGGTCGCTGATTTCCGACAGCAGCGAGACCATCGTTTCTATGGAATTGGAAGTAAAATGTTTCATTTTTATATATTGTATTCCTTCTTTGCCCTATCATACCCTTTTTTCGGGACATTTGTGCAGTAACGCCGATTTGTTCACCTTTTTTTCACCAATAATACTATATACGAAATCGGGCATGGTATGCGGACCGGTTTTTTCGAGAATGTTTGGTCCATGGAACAACCGCGGAAAAGATAAAATATATTTGAAATAAGAGGTTATTATGCTGATTCAACATTGTCTGACGCCCGACAACACCCAAGCGGATCGCTGCAGCAAGCGTGATGTGCGTGTTGAAAACGGAAAGATTGCTGAGGTTGCCGAATTGCTCGCGCCGTGCCCGAATGAGGAAACGTTCGACGCGCGCGGAAAGCTTCTGCTGCCCGGTATGGTGAATGCGCATTACCATTCATACAGCAATCTTTGGAAAGGCACTGCTTGGGGAGAACCCCTCGAGGTCTGGTCGTCCGATACCATCGGTTTGGGCGGTCTGATGGGCAACGAGGAAGCGGTGCTTTCTGCATATCTGGGGATTGCGGAGATGCTGCACGCGGGCGTGACCGCCTGCATCGATCACATTCCGCACGCGGACAGGGTTGACGCGATCTCAGGCGCCTATCGGCAAACGGGCTTTCGAGCTGCCATCGCGCCCATGATCTCGGATATCGGCGACGACCGCGCGCTGTGCGGAATGCGCCCGTCCACAGACCGGACGCCGTCTTCCGTGCAGAACATGGCGGACCGGTACGACGACTGGGTCGGCCGCTGGCACGATCCCGACGGTACGCTGCAGATGCTCTGCGCGCTCAACGCGCCGCAGCGGGCGAGCGAACAGGCGCTTGCGGTCGCGGCGGACATCCGCGATAAATACCGTCTCGGCGTCCATACGCATCTGTTGGAAACGCGCTGGCAGGCGGCAAGCGCGGTGTGCGCCGGACGCGATCCGGTACGGCTGCTGGAAGCATTCGGTCTGCTGACCGATCGGACGGGGCTCGCGCACTGCGTGTACCTGAACGAGGATCAGGTTCGCCGCATCGCCGACGCCGGCAGCACGGTGATCCATATTCCGACCGGCAATCTCTTTTTAGGAAGCGGACGGGCGGACATCGCGGCGTATCGGGAGCACGGCATAGCGGCCGCGATCGGATCGGATGGATCCAATTGCGCGACCGGACAGAACCTTTTGACCGTTCTGCGTTCCGCCGTTCTTCTGCAGCGAATGACCGAACCGGATGCCCGCAAATGGATGCGCGTGCAGGACGCCTGGAACATGGCGACCGTGAACGGCGCAAGGGCGGCCGGTTTCAACAGCGGGGCGGTCAAGCCCGGCATGTGCGCCGATCTGGTCCTTGCGGATCTGTCCGCACTCGCCTATCAGCCCTGCTACGATCCGCTGCTGCAGAGCATCCTCCTTGCGGACCGGCTCGACGTGACGGACGTATGGATCGGAGGCAAGGCCGTGATGCGCGACCGGAAGCTGTTGTGCATGGACGAGGACGCGCTCAAAGTGGAGATACGGAAAAGAACGCCGGAGCTTCGCGCATCGGTCCGACGGACGAAGGAAACGGTTCTGCCGGAGAAAAAACGGTTTGAAACTGCATACTATGAGCAAATCGCAGGAAAGGGAGAAGAACATGAAAGAGATTAAAAGATGGCAGTCAAAAGCGAATGAACCCGTCATGGAAGAGAACGCACAGTACCATATCCGCTGCAAGCAGGGCGATATCGAGCGCTACTGTCTGCTTCCCGGAGACCCGGACCGCGTCCCGCTGATCGCGGAGGACTGGGATGAGAGTCACTTTGTGGCCAACTACCGCGAGCACAGGACGTATTCCGGCACCGTCGGCGGCGTCAAAATATCCGCCTGTTCGACCGGTGCGGGCGGCGGTTCCCTTTCCAGCGCCGTGGAAGAGCTGGTTCGACTCGGCTGCGACACGATGATCCGCGTCGGCACCTGCGGCGCGATTCAGGACGAGATCAACTGCGGCGACGTCATCATCCACACCGGCGCCGTCCGGCATGACGGGACAAGCAATCTGTACGTGGATCCGACGTATCCCGCGGTCGCCGATTACATGGTAACGGCGGCATTGGTGCAGGCGGCCGAGGAGCTTCAGATTCCCTACCATGTAGGCATCTCCTGTTCGACCGGCTCCTGGTACTGCGGACAGGGCAGACCCGGATACAACGGCTACAGCCAGTCCTTTATCGACACGATCGTGGACGATATGTCGAAGGCGGGCGTCAAGAACTTCGAGATGGAAACGTCCGCGCTGTTCACCATCGCCGGTCTGTACCGGTTCCGCGCGGGAAGCGTCTGCACCGCCGTGGCCAACCGCAAGAAGGACGTCTTCCAGTACGGCGGGATCGAACGGAGCATTCAGATTGCAAACCGCGCCGTGCAGATCATTGCCGGATGGGACGAGAAGCTCGCAGCGGCCGGCAAGAAATATTGGTACCCCTCGCTTTGAGGCGCAAAACAGGTTCCATTGGGCCGTAGGCCCTTGGCAATAGAAAACAAAACAATGGAGGAGAAAGAAGAAATGAAAAAGGTAGTTTTGATCGTTCTGGCGCTCATGCTGACGTTCGGCGTGTTTGCCTGCACCGCGACAACGCCCAGCAACCCGTCCACCGACAACGCCGGAGAAAAGAAGACCGTGAAGATCGCCTATACGTCCGGCAAGAAGGGCGACAACGGTTACAACGACGAAGCCTGGCAGGGCCTGCTGGAAGCAAAAGAACTGTACGACTTTGAGTACGTCAGCGCGGAAGTCGACAACACCGACCCCGTTGCGACGGAAGCTCTGATCCGCGGTTACGCGGAGGACGGCGTTTATGATGCCATCATCTCCGTCGGTACCGGCATCGACACGCCGACCCTGGCGGTTGCAAAGGACTATCCGGATCAGAAGTTCATCCTCATCGACAGCTATTGCGACGCTCCGAACATCATGTGCATCGGCGCAATCAGCGCAGAACAGGCGTTCCTTTCCGGCGTTCTCTCCGGCATCATGACGGCCGGCGGCTATACGGACGTTGCCAAGATGACCAACGACACGCCGCTGATCAGCTACTGCATCGGTATGGACAACCCGGACCAGAGAGCGGGCGCTTCCGGCTACATGGCGGGCGTCAAGTACGTCAATCCGGACGTTGAGATCCGCTACACCGTCATCGGCGGCTTTGCGGATCCCGTTACCGCGAAGGAAGTTACCTCCAACAACATCGCGCTCGGCGCGGACATCTGCACCGGCAACTGCGGCGCGGGCGCTCTGGGCATCCTGGAGGCCTGCAAGGAGAATGGCGCATACTTCATCTCCACGTCTCCGAGCACGACCGACTATGACTACAGTCTCTGCACCTCTCTGAAGCTGACGAACGTCGGCGTCCGTCTCGCCGTGCAGGCGGTTGTGGAAGGCACGTTCGAAGCCGGCACGCACCGCAACGGTATTGCGAGCGGCTACTGCGAGATCGGTCTTGACGGCATCGCGCTGCAGTACCCGCAGGAGATCCTCGACTGTCTCGAAGCCGTCCGTCAGTCCATCAAGGACGGCAAGCTCGTCACGCCCAACGACCTCACCGAACTCGACGCGTGGGTCGCAGCGAACCATCTGGATGTTACGCAGTTCGGCGTAAAGATGGGAAACTGAAAAACCGAAACTGACGCTCTTTTTTGAGCGCACCCCGGCTGCTTATCTTTGTACGGTTGAAAGGAAAACGATATGCAAATTGTCTCAATGCGTAGTATCACGAAAAACTTTCCCGGAACAAAAGCGCTGGATTCCGTAAACCTGTCGCTCGGGGAGGGAGAGATCCTCTCCCTCCTCGGCGAAAACGGCGCCGGCAAATCCACGCTGATGAACATCCTGTACGGGATTCATCATCCGGATGAAGGGGAGATTCTTTTTCGTGAGAAGCAGGTCGATATCCGAAAGCCCATGGATGCCATTCACCTCGGCATCTGCATGGTGCATCAGCATTTCATGCTTGTTCCCGCGTTCAGTATTTTAGACAATATCATTGCCGGGGCAGAACCGAAGTTCGGACCTTTGATCGATCGAAAAAAGGCATACGCCCGCGTCAAAGGTCTGATTGACAAGTTTCACTTTAATCTGGATCCCAACAGCAAGGTTTCGGAGCTGTCCGTCGGTGAACAGCAGCGCGTCGAAATTCTGAAAGCGCTCTACCGGGATGCGAAGGTCCTGATTCTGGATGAGCCGACCGCCGTGCTGACCCCCGGCGAAGTCGACGATCTTCTTGAGATGATGCGCAACCTTCGCAAGAGCGGGACCAGCATTATCATCATCACACACAAACTGAAGGAAACCCTTGCCGTCGCGGACCGCATCATGGTTTTGCGCAACGGCGTTCTGATCCGGGACGACATCAAGCCGGCGGAAACGAACGTCGAAGAGCTGGCGCACCTGATGGTCGGGCATTCCATCAATCTGGACCTCCACCGCGAAGCGGAACACATCGGAGAGGTCGGCTTTGAGGTCCGCAATCTGAGCATCGTCGAAAACGGCGTTCAGAAACTGAAAAACATCCATTTTAAGATTCACAAAGGCGAGATCGTGGGCGTTGCCGGCGTGGAGGGCAACGGTCAGACCCAGCTGCTCGAAGCGATCACCGGTCTTTCGAGCCCGGATTCCATGACGGTGATGCTGAACGGAGAACCCTTAACGGGCGACGCGTATACGTTCCTGCATCGCGGCGTCGTTCACGTGCCGGAGGACCGTCTCAGCATGGGTCTCGTTCCGGACCTGTCGCTCAAGGACAACGCGATCCTCGGACACCACGACAAGCCGTTTGCCGCAAAGCACGGTCTGGTTCAGAAGGATAAGATCGCGGCATTTACGGAGAGATGCATCCGCGAATTCAACGTCAAGACGCCGAACAGCGACGTGCTTGCCAGAGCGCTCTCCGGCGGCAATCAGCAAAAGCTGATCATGGCGAGAGCGCTGTCCGAAGACTCCGAGGTGCTCGTTGTTGCGCAGCCGACGCGCGGCATCGACGTCAGCGCTTCCGAGTATATCCACGAGCAGATTTTCCGGTACCGCGACAAGGGAAAATGCGTGTTCCTGGTCAGCGCGGACCTTGACGAAGTCTATCAGATGAGCGACCGTCTTTTGGTTCTTTTCAACGGCGAGATCGTGCTGGAGTGCAAGCCGCAGGATTATTCCAAAGAGGAACTCGGCGAATTCATGCTCGGCGCCAGAAAAGCCGAAACAGACCCTGCTTAAGAGGAGGCCGAGGTTTATCATGAACGAAAAGAAGTTTTTACGCATCAGTCATGAGCAATGGAAGCGGGCGCTGTACAAGGTGATGATCTCCGCCGTATCCTTCCTTGCCTCCATCGTTCTGGTCGGCATTATCATCTGGATCTCCGGATATTCGCCGATCGAAACCTACGTCAGTATGATCAAAGGCGCTTTCCGCTCGCAGACGAGCATCGCGCTGATCTTCAGCGAAGCGACGCCCCTGCTCTTCACCGGCCTTGCCTTTGCGATCGCGTTCCGCGTCCGTCTGGTCAACGTCGGCATTGAAGGGCAGATGATGATGGGCGCGCTTGTCGGCGCGATCGTCGGTCACTACGTCACCTTCCTGCCGCACATCCCGCACGTGCTCTTCACCATGCTGGTCGCCGGTCTTACTGGTATGCTGATCGCAATGTTCATCGGCTTTTTGAAGGTTCGGCTCGGCGCGAACGAAGTCATCATTTCCATGATGCTCAACAGCATCTTCACCTATATCGGCAGCTATCTCGCGAACGGTCCTTTGCGCGCGAAGATCACGGGCGTTGCGCAAACAGAAGTCATTCAGGACACCGCGCTTTTATCGAAGCTCGTTCCGAAGAGCCAGCTGACGACGGGCTATCTGATCGGACTGCTCATCGCCGTCGTGCTGGCGTTTATCCTCGATCAGACCGTCCTCGGCTACAAGATCCGCATCGCCGGCAACAACCGCATCGCAGGCGAAACGTACGGCATCAAAGCGACCAAGCTGTACTACATCGCGTTCATGATCAGCGGCTTTGTCGCAGCGCTCGGCGGAACCATCATGACGCAGGGTCCGATCACCCGCTTCTCCGACGGCGCCGTCGCCGGATACGGGTTCCAGGGCATTTCCGTTGCGGCGCTCGGCGCGTACAACCCGCTCGGCGTCATCTTCTCCTCGTTCCTGTACGGCGTTCTGCGTGCCGGCTCCTATACGGTCAACCGGACGACCAACATTCCGTACGAGTTCGTCGACGTTATTCAGGTCATGGTCGTTGTGTTCGTCTCTGCGCCGCAGATCATTTTCTCCGCAAAGAAATGGTTCAAAAAGAGAAAAGCCGCAAAGTCGAATCCTTTACCGGGAAGTTCCTCCCCGGCGCCGGATCAGAATCAGTAAGGGGGGCATGCTTTTATGAATATCGTTCAAGTCGTCATCGCTGCAACCATTCGAATGTCCGTACCGATCATTCTCGGTTCCATGGCATGCATCTATTCCTCCCGCGTCGGCGTCGTCTCCTTCGGCTGCGAGGGCATGATGGCTACCGGAGCTTTCTGCGGCGCGCTCGCCGTGTACTTTTTCAACAACCTGTGGCTCGGTCTGCTGTTCGCGATCCTCGGCGGCGCGGCGATCTCCCTGCTGCATGCGTTCCTGCATGTCACGCATAAGGTCAACGGAACGCTTTCCGGCGTCAGCATCAACCTTCTGGGGACCGCAGCAAGCGCGCTCGTTTTGAAGATCGTGTGGAAATCCGCGGGCTTCTCTCCGGAATACCAGTCCTTCTCCAAGCTTTCCGACACGTTCCTCGCAAAGATCCCGCTGGTCGGACCGATCCTCGCCGATCAGAACATTCTGTTCTATATCGCGATCGCAATCGTGATCATCAGCTACATCGTGCTCTATAAGACGCCCTTCGGTCTGCGGCTTCGGATGGTCGGCGAGAACCCGGTCGCGGCAAACTCGGTCGGCATCAACACGACCCGCATGAAGTACATCGGCGTTCTGCTCTGCGGCGCGCTCGCGGGGCTTGCCGGCGCGTACCTGTCTATGGCGAGAATGAACCGCTTCATCCTCGATATGTCCGGCGGCCGCGGCTATGTCTCGATGGTCATCGGCGATATCGGCGGCGGCAATCCGCTGATCGCCGCTGCAATCAGCATCCTGTTCGGCTTCTTCGACTGTCTCCAGTCCCTGTTCCAGAGCGCCGACACGCCGTCCCAGTTCTGGATGATCATCCCCTATGCCTTCACGCTGATCATGGCGCTGATCAACCATAAGATCGCGCGCGGTCCCGCAGGCATGGGCAAGCACTTCGACGACTGAAGGAGGACTGCATGGACTATCGAAAGGACCCGATCATCATTGCCTGCGATCACGGCGGATACCGCCTGAAGCAGTATCTGCTTGAGCACCTCGACGCGCTCGGCATTCCGTACACGGACATCGGCTGCTCCTCGGAGCAAATCGTTCGCTACCCCTACTATGCGGCACAGGTCGCAAAGCGCATCCAAAGCGGCGAATTCAAGCGCGGCATTCTGATCTGCTCCACCGGCATCGGCATGTCGATCGTCGCAAACCGTTTTGCGGGCATTCGCGCGAGCGCGGTTTCGGATCACTACTCCGCCGCCATGACCCGTCAGCACAACGATTCCAACGTGCTGTGCCTCGGCGGGCGCGTCATCGGCGAGTTTCAGGCAATCGACATTCTGGACGCGTGGCTGTCCAACGAATACATCGGCGGGCGGCATGCGATCAGTCTCGGTCTTTTGCAGGAGATCGAGGAGGGCAGGGAGCTCGATTACGATCACCAAAGATAAACACGCAGGACACACAAACGAGACCTCCGTCGGCGGTGCACTAATCCGCCAGCGGAGGTCTCTTTCATGAGGAAGAATCTCGGATGGGTTGTTTGTTTCAGTAATCGGCGACTTCGAGCGCGACGCGCACCATTTCCTTCACCGATTCCTGTCTTTCCGCCGCGCTTACAGCCACATGGTTTTCCAGAAGATCGGTGACCGTGCAGATGCTCAACGCGTGCTTGTGCGCCCGCATGGCATTCAGATAGAGCGCTGCCGTTTCGTTTTCTACCGCGAGGACGCCGGCTTTTCTCCATTCGAGCTGGCGCGGAATCCCTCCTTCGATATAGAACGCCTGCGCGGAAAGGATGTTCCCGATGTGCGGCCGGATCCCGTTGCTGCGGCAATACGCCGCCGCGCGCTCCAGCAGCTCGTACGTCGCGATCGGCGCCGTTCTGCCCGGAAGCTCGAACGTCTCCTCGTAGTTCGAATCGGTGCATGCGCCCTGCGCGATCACCAGATCGAACACTTTGAGTGCGGGATCGATGCCGCCCGCGGTTCCGACGCGGATGATCGTTTCGACGCCGAACATGTTATAGAGCTCGTACGACATCGTGCCCATGGAGGTCAGTCCCATGCCGCTTGCGAGAACCGAAATGCGCTTTCCCTTGTACAGTCCGGTATAGCCGAGCATGCCGCGGATCGAATTGATCTGATCGACGTCCGTCAGAAAGTTCGTCGCAATCATCTTGGCACGGAGCGGATCGCCCGGCATGAGCACGGTCTTTGCGAAATCCTCCGGACTGCATTCGATGTGATGGGTGATCTTTCCAGGTTTCATATGAATTCCTTTCTTGTCGCTTCCCTGCTCGGCGATCCCGTTCGCCTTCGCAGATTCTCAGTAATCGGCGACTTCGAGCGCGATGCGCACCATTTCCTTCACCGATTCCTGTCTTTCCCACGCGGAGGTTACTTCGTGGGTTTCCAGAAGATCGGAGATCGTCAGGATGCTCAGCGCGCGCTTATGCGCCCGCATCGCGTTCAGATACAGCGCGGCGGTTTCCTGCTCCACCGCCAGAAGACCGATCCTGCGCCATTCGAGCTGGCGCGGAATCCCGCCCTCGATATAGAACGCCTGCGCGGAAAGGACGTTGCCGATGTACGGATGCATATCGTTCTCCCGGCAGTACTTGGCCGCGCGCTCCAGCAGCTCGTACGTCGCGATCGGCGCCGTTCTGCCCGGAAGCTCGAACGTCTCCTCGTAGTTCGAATCGGTGCATGCGCCCTGCGCGATCACCAGATCGAACACTTTGAGCGCGGGATCGATGCCGCCCGCGGTTCCGACGCGGATGATCGTTTCGACGCCGAACATGTTATAGAGCTCGTACGACATCGTGCCCATGGAGGTCAGTCCCATGCCGCTTGCGAGAACCGAAATGCGCTTTCCCTTGTACAGTCCGGTATAGCCGAGCATGCCGCGGATCGAATTGATCTGATCGACGTCCGTCAAAAAGTTCGTCGCAATCATCTTGGCGCGGAGCGGATCGCCCGGCATGAGCACGGTCTTTGCGAAATCCTCCGGACTGCATTCGATGTGATGGGTGATCTTTCCCGGTTTCATGCAGATATCCTCCTTACTTGACGTATCCGATCCGGTTGAGCTGCTCCAGAATCACGCCGCGCCCCGCGACGCGGGAAGCGCCTTCCTGAATGAACGCCCACTGATCCTCGAGACTGGCGACGCCGCCGCTCGCCTTGACCTTGCAGCGATCGCCGACCGTCTGCTTCAAAAGCGCGATGTTGTGCATCGTCGCACGGCCCGGACCGAAGCCGGTCGAAGTCTTGACGAATTCCACGCCCGCTTCCGCGGCAAGCTCCGCCGCCTTGACGATCTGTTCGTCCGAAAGATACCCGACCTCCAGGATCGCCTTGACGCCTACGCGGTATTCGCTGCATACCTTCACCACCGCCGCAATGTCGTTCTTCACATAGTCATAGTCGCCGTCGAAGAATCTGGCAATATTAATGACCATGTCGATCTCCGTTGCGCCGTCCTTCAAGGCCTGCAGCGTTTCCGCGCATTTTGCCTCCGTCGTCGTCGATCCGTGCGGGAAGCCGACCGTGACAAGGATGCCGGACTTGCAGCCCGCCATGTGTTCCTTCGCCAGCTTCACCCAGGTCGGATAGACGCAAACGGTAGCAAATCCGTACCGCTTTACGACTTCGCACGCATCGATGACGTCCTTGGATGTGGAAAACGGATCCAGCGCGCTCGTGTAATCGATTTTGGGAATGATCTGTTCAATGATTTCCTTTGATTCCGGCATAGAAAAGAAGCCCTGCATGTTTGTTCCTCCTGTAAATTGTATTTTTTATCGGATACCCCGTACCCGATCCATGAATGTCCGAACGGTCGTCTCGTCAACGGGATCGCTCATGTCGCCGCTCGGCTTGGTGCCGTAGCCGAATACCGATCCGTCGGCATGCAGAATGCAGTCAAACGTGTTCAGACCGATTCCGCTGCCCAAAAACACCGGCGTATCCCCCGCCGCCTTTTTGACCAGATCGATCTGATCCTTG
The DNA here is from genome assembly GCA_002369195.1 of Christensenella sp. UBA3792. GTDB lineage: Bacteria > Bacillota > Clostridia > Christensenellales > CAG-138 > UBA3792. Next base: position 15,484 of record DFEW01000036.1, on the reverse strand, counting down.
GCCGGCGGGAACGCGGATTCCTCTCCGGATACGATCAGCGCGTCCGCCATGCCGCGATGGATCATTTCCCGCGCGACGGTTGCCATGTCCCGTCTGACGATCGGTCCGCCGTGCTTGGCGTAGATGTCCGCGAACACCTTGACGTGCTCCGCGCCGATCGCCTTGCGGTAGCGCATCGCAAGGTATGCTTCGCCGTTGATCGGTCCCTGATCGGTGACCATCGCATCGGTCAACACGTTCAGACGGATGAACTGCGCGTCGGCAAGACTTGCGACCGCGAGCGCAGACTTCCAGGAGTTGCGCAGGATATTGATCCCCATGGGAACGTTATAATGCCGCTTGATTTCGAGCGCCGCCCGCGTCATCGCCGCAACGGTCTCGGGTTCGGTCGTCATGGGATAGTATGGATAGTCGCCGAGGTTCTCGACGATCACGGCGTCGATGCCGCATCTGACCAGCACGTCCGCATCAAACAGCGCGTGATCCAGCACCTTCGTCATGCTGCCGCAGTAGTTGGGCGAGCCCGGAAGCGGCGGCAGATGGATCATGCCGAGGATCGGCTTCGATGTTCCGAAGATGCTTTTCAGTTCGGATGTTTTCATAAACGATTCTCCTTTTCTTTATTGTTTATTGCTGCAGCATCGCGCAGAGGCGGTTCATACGCTCCGCGAAATGCCCGCGGCAGATCAGATAATGGTTTCCGATCGGTTCGTTCAGGAACGTGCCGACCGGTTCCTCCAGCCGCACCCGGAACTGCGTTCTGCAATAGTTCCTAAAGGACGGGTTGTCCAGCAGCTCTCCGTTGCTTGCAAACCAGCGCGATCCGTCCGCGGCCAGCTTGAATACGGTGACGGGACACGGATCGAATTCCCCGCGAATGCCGATGCTCGAGTTCGATTCGAAATGCGTGGTCAGACGGAACCGGTCCGGCATGTTGAGCGGGATCGTGCAGTGCGCGAAAATCATTTCGTTCGATTCGCGATCCATCGCGCTCGGGTTGCACATAAAGGCGGGTCGTTCCGCCGCAAAGCTCAGGAGCGCCATCGAAAGCAGCGAGGGCATGTCGCCTTCGCATCCCGCAAAGATGCCTTCCGCGCTCAGCACGGAAACCGCCGCGCAGCCCGCGCTGTGTACCGAGAACAGCAGATCGAAGCAGCGAATCGTAAACGCATCGAGGTTGTGCGCAAGGCACACGCGCCGGATCGCGCCGTACAGATTCAGGGCTTTCTCCGTCTCCTGCGGCGCATATCCTTTTTCCTTCAGCGCCGCCGTATACGCATTCTCCGGATAGCCGCCCTTTTCGTATTCCGCTTCCACTTCGCCGATGGGAATATCGGTAAATGTCATGCCGAGCCGCTCAAAGAACGCGCGGTCCGTGCCCTTCGAGATCAGCCAGTCGGACGGCGCGCCGATCTGTCCGACGCGAAGATGCGAAAAGCGGTCGATCACGTTTGCAAGATGCAGTTCTTCCTTCAACAGGTCCCCGACCGTTTGCGCATCGCCGGACAGAATGCGGGCGGCGGCGTTCCGCTCTTGCAAGAACGTCACCATCTGCATGGAGGCGGAAAACGCGTTTCCCTTGCCTTCGTTGAGGATCAGCCATCTGCGCACGCCGGGCGCTTTGTCATACAGAAGCTTCAGCCCTTCGGCGGTCCCTCCGGTCACGGCAAATACGACTGCCGTCGCTTCCCGTTCGACGCCTGTTCCGTCAAAAGTCGGCGTCAAAGTCTCCCCCGCGCGCGCCGAAACCTGCGCAAGATATGCGAGCGTTTCCTCGCGCGGCGGACGACCGGCTTCCAGTTTGCTGTAGAGAAGATAGACATTTACCACAGAGTTGTCCTCCTGCTGTCTTCATTTTCAAAAAAATTATATTATGCTTTTCTTTGGCCCATATAACAATATTTCATTTACATTTTGTGCGTCAGCACATATTCGTACCTGTTTTAATATACGTAGAAAAGAGAAAAAGGGAGTAATGTACAGTTTTATGAGCAACAAACCGTTTGTTTTGCTGCAGGCAGCTTTAACGCCGTCGGAAATCATTGCCGAAGACAACCCGATCTGCATCTACATCGATGCCATCCGCGCAAGCGCAACCGTCGTTTCCTTCTTTGATATGGGCGTCAAGCAGCTCCGCCTGTGCGAAGACGAGGAAAAGATCCTGGCGGAAGACGAAACGATCGACCGCGACAAGTACCTGATCTGCGCCGAGGACGTGCCGGGCGACTGCGCGCCCATGGCAGACTGCAGTCCGTCCGTGATCGGCGTCAGAGCCATGAACATGCTGAAGGACCGGATGATCCTGTTCCACACGACAAACGGCACCCGCGGCATCCTGCAGCTCTACGGCAAGGGCATCCACGACATCTACGTCGGAACGGTCCTGAACATGGACGCCGTCGTCAAGCGCGTGGTCAACCGCGCGATCGAGGAGGGACGCCCGATCTGCATCGTGGATTCCGGACGGTACGACTGCCGCATCGCCACGCTGGACGACGCGTACTGCACGGCAAAGCTTGCAAGCCGCATCATCGATCTGCTGAAGGAAAAGAACTGCCCCTACGAACTGATGGACCCGATCAAGATCTGCCTGCACCTTTTGAACGGCTTTGAGAACACTTTCGAGGCCTACAAGGCGTCTTCGACCGCGATCAAGTGCGCCGCGCATATCAGCACGGAGGACGTTGCCATGTGCGCGTCTGAAAACATTTCAAGGTTCGTCCCCTATGTGTCCAGCATCGACAGGCACGGATGCGTGATCATAGACGCGGACATCGAACGATAAGAGGCACACAAAGGCGATGGAATTCCTGTCGCCTCTTTTTTCAAATCACGTATCAAGACAGGAGGCAATCAATATGAAAGAATCGATTCACAAGTATTTTCAGGTCGGAACCATCCAATGGATGAGCTATCCGAAAAGCGCGCCAATGGACAGTCTTCTTGCGATCGCGCGGGATGATTATTTCGACGCAATCGAGCTGAAGGGCTTCGGCACGGACAACGAAAAAGCGAAGGCGATCCTGGAGCAGAGCCATCTGAAGGTCTGCTACGGCGCGCAGCCGAGACTGCTCGGTCCGAAACTGAACCCGAACGCGCTCGATGAGCAGGAGCGGCTGAAAGCGGAAGCCACCCTCTTGGAAGCGGTCGACGAAGCGGAATACCTCGGCGCAAAGGGCATCGCATTCCTTGCGGGAAAATGGGAACCGGCAACCAAGGAGCAGGCGTATGCGCAGCTTCTGAAAACGACCCGGAACATATGCGACTACGCAAAAACCAAGGGAATGAACGTCGAGCTTGAAGTGTTCGACTACGACATGGACAAGGCCGCGCTGATCGGTCCCGCGCCGCTTGCCGCGCAGTTTGCCGCGGATATGCGGACCACGCACAGCAATTTCGGGCTTCTGGTCGACCTTTCGCACTTCCCCACCACGTATGAGACGTCGCAGTTCGTCATCCGCACGCTCCGCCCGTACATCACGCATTTCCATTTCGGAAACGCCGTGGTCGAAAAGGGCTTTGACGGATACGGCGATCTGCATCCGCGGTTCGGCTATCCGCACAGCGCGAACGACACCCCCGAACTGCTGGACTACCTGCGCGTGCTGAAGGAAGAGGGATTCTTCAACGCGGAGCATCCCTACGTGCTTTCCATGGAAGTCACGCTGCGTCCCGGCGAGGATGAGCAGATCGTCCTTGCCAACACCAAGCGCGTCCTGAACCGCGCATGGGCACTGCTGGAAGAGTAAAGGAGGAACATGATGAAAATCGTTGTTTTGGACGGATATACCGAAAACCCCGGCGACCTCAGCTGGGACGGTCTTGCCGCGCTCGGTGAGCTGACCGTATATGACCGCACCCCGCTCAGCGATACCGCGGAAATCATCCGCCGCATCGGGGACGCGGAGGTCGTCTTTACCAACAAAACGCCCCTGACCCGCGAAGTGCTGGACGCCTGCCCGTCCGTGAAGTTCATCAGCGTGCTCGCCACCGGCTACAACATCGTGGATACCGCCGCCGCCAAGGAAAAGGGCATTCCGGTTACGAATGTTCCGGCATACGGAACCGCGTCCGTCGGACAGTTCGCGATCGCGCTGCTCCTTGAGATCTGCCATCACGTCGCGCATCACGACAAGGCGGTGCACGAAGGGCGCTGGGCTTCCTGCCCGGATTTCTGCTTCTGGGATTATCCGCTGATTGAGCTTGACGGAAAAACGATCGGCATCATCGGCTTCGGAAGAATCGGACAGACGACCGGAAAGATCGCTTCCGCGCTCGGCATGCGCGTGCTTGCCTACGACACCTATCAATCCGAAAGCGGAAAGGCGATCGGCACGTACACGGACCTTGACACGCTGCTCAAGGAATCCGATGTCATCGCGCTGCATTGCCCGCTGTTCCCGGCGACCGAACGGATCATCAACAAGGATACGATCGCCAAGATGAAGGACGGCGTAATCCTTCTGAACAACTCCCGCGGTCCGCTCGTCGACGAACAGGACCTTGCGGACGCGCTGAACGCCGGCAAGGTCGCGGCGGCCGGTCTCGACGTCGTTTCGACGGAGCCGATCCGCAGCGACAATCCGCTGCTGACCGCCAAGAACTGCATCATCACGCCGCATATCTCCTGGGCTCCGAAAGAAAGCCGGCAGCGCATCATGGACTGCGCGATCGAAAACGTGAAGGCGTATCTGAACGGCGCTCCGGTCAATGTTGTCAATCGGTGACCGGATATGCTGCATCAAACAGAAATCGACCGCCTGAATTCCCTTTGCAGACGGTTTCGCAAAGACCTCATCGAGGTTTTGCATGAGCGTCAGACCGGTCATCCCGGCGGCTCTCTTTCCGTATGCGAGATCCTGACCGTTCTCCTCCTTGCGGAAATGCGGGTCGATCCCGCCGATCCCGATCGCATCGACCGCGACCGGCTGATCCTGAGCAAGGGGCACGCCGCCCCGATGCTCTATCGGGTGCTGGCGGAGCGCGGCTTCTTCCCCGTCGAAGAATTGCACACGCTGCGAACGCTCAACACCCGCATGCAGGGACATCCCTGCCTTTTGGACACCCCCGGCGTGGACATGACCTCCGGTCCGCTGGGACTCGGTCTCTCCGTGGGACTGGGCGCCGCGATCGGGCTGCAAAAGCAGGGGCTTCCCGCCAGAGTATACGTCGTTCTCGGCGACGGCGAGCTGAACGAAGGTACCGTCTGGGAGGCGGCGATGGCGGCGGCGAAGTTCCGTCCCGAGAACCTCACGGCGATCGTCGATTACAACGGCGTTCAGCTGGACGGTCCGACCGCCTCCGTCATGCCGGAAGGCGATCTGAAGGCAAAATTCGAAGCGTTCGGCTGGCAGGTGCTCACCTGCGACGGACACGACGTCTCGGCGCTGTACGATGCGCTGCAGGCGGCAAAGGCCGCCGTCGCAAAGCCCGTAGTCATCCTTGCGAAAACCGTCAAGGGCAAGGGCGTTTCGTTCATGGAAGGGCAGAGCGCCTGGCACGGAAAGGCGATCGACGATGCGCATTATGAAATCGCGATGCGGGAACTGGGAGGTGCGGACTGATGGCAAAGACGTTACGTGAATACTACGGCGAAGCGCTGGTCCGTTACGGAAAGGAAAACGAAAAGATCATCGTGCTGGATGCGGACGTCAGCGGTTCCACCCGGTCCGCGCTATTCCGCGACGCCTTTCCCGACAGGCATCTCAACGTCGGCATTGCCGAGGCGAACATGACCGGCATGGCGGCAGGGCTCGCCTCCGTCGGCATGATTCCCTTCGTGAATACGTTCGCGGCGTTCATTACCTCCTGCGGGCTGCTCGCGGCGCGCACCTACGGCTCCTACTCGAAGTTGCCGATCCGTCTGGTCGGCGCATACAGCGGAATGTCGGATGCGTTCGACGGTCCGAGCCATCACGCGCTCGACGACATCGCGATCATGCGCGCGCAGCCGAACTTCGAGGTCATCGTTCCCTGCGACGCCGCATCGACCGATTGGGCGGTCCGGCACTGTCTGGAATCGAAAAACCCCATCTATCTCCGGATGTCGCGCGATGTGTTCCCAAACATCTATCCCGCGGAGGAATCCTTCGAGATCGGTAAGGGAAAGATCGTGCGCGACGGAACCGACGTGACCGTGTTTGCCTGCGGGCTCATGGTCGGTCACGCGCTTACCGCGGCGGAAACGCTGGAAAAGGAAGGCATTTCCGTGCGCGTCGCGGACCTGTTCTCGATCAAGCCGATCGACCGCGAGCTGATCCTGCGCTGCGCAAAGGAAACGAACGCGCTGGTGACCGCGGAAGAGCATTCCGTGATCGGCGGGCTCTTTGGCGCCGTCAGCGAAGTGCTGGCGCAGGAGGGGTTCCCCGTCCCGGTGGAAGCGGTCGGCATCCGCGATATGCACGGCGAATGCGGTCCGTACCGCGAGCTGCAGGCGAAATACGGCTTTGATGCCGACGCCGTGGCGGCGAAGGTCCGGCGCGTACTGGAAAAGAAGGAGACGTTCGGGTCATGAAGCTATGCTATCAGGTTGCAACGCCGGACGTTGCCGTGTCCCCTGCCGTGACCGCGTATCAGGGACCGCTCGAAACCAGCTTCTCCGAGCTTGCCCGTCTCGGGTACGACGGCGTTGAGCTGATGACGATTTCGCCGGACCTTCTGGACTGGAAGCACGTGCGCAGGGTCGCCGACGACAACGGGCTTTGCGTCGCACTCGTCTGCACCGGCGAAGTCTACGCGCAAAAGAAGCTGTCCTTTACCGATCCGGACGCGCATATCCGCAGCGAAGCGGTACGCGAGGTGAAGCGTCTGATGGAGTTTGCCGCCGCTTTGGGCGCGAAGGTGAACATTGGACGCGTGCGCGGGCAGTATATGTACAGGATCGCGCGCGAGCAGACCTATGAATGGGCGGTGGACGCATTTCGGAGCATCGCCGCCTACGGCGAGACGGTCGGCGTGGATATTGCGGTTGAGCCGGTCTGCATCATGCAGACGAATTTTCTGAACACCGTTGCCGAATGCGCCAAGATGGTGGACGACGTCGGGTGCAGGCGATTCCGCCTCATGATGGACGTCTTTCATATGAACATCGAGGAGAAGAACGTCGAGGAGACGATCCGCAAATATGCGCCGTATAACATCCATGTGCATCTTGCGGACAACAACCGGCGCTATCCGGGAAACTGCGGCACGGACTTCCAAAAGCTGCTGTCCGTGTTCCGCGAGGTCGGGTATGACGGCGCGTTCTGCACCGAAATCTTTCAGGAGCCGGATCAGCAAACGGCCGCTTGCGAGTCGATCCGGCACTTGAGACCGATTCTGAACCGGGTCTACGGCGCATAAAACAGCTTACGGGTCGCCGAGCAGTCCTCAAACCATGCAGGCAATCGGGGAGGAACTTGCATTCGGCGGCATAAAGCAGACATCGTCTGCTTTTTCCCTCCAAAATAAGAAGACTGTGAAAACACAGTCTTCTTATTTTTATATCGGCGGACGGGTCCGCTGTTATGCGTTCTTGTCGCGGAACTTGTCCGCAGTCAGGGTGGAAAGGTCGGGCGCGACACCGTTTGCATCGTACTCGCCGAAGATCAGCATGTCGAGGATCGGTCTGCCCTCGACCCACTTGCCGTTGTCGTTGCGCTTGGTCGGGCGGTTGATGATTTCGCCCATGAACACCATGACCGCGCTCGTGCCGCCGTCGAGGTTGAACGCCTCCTTGACACCGAGCGACTTCATGACGTCGACCATCATGTGCGAGGTCATGCCGATCGCATCGTCGCGGTACGCATCGCAGTTGACGATCACGTAATGACCGGGCTCGTAGTATCCGAGCATGTTGCGCGCCTTGTAGCCGAGGTCGCCGTACGCGGTTGCGCCGGGACCCTCCTCGCCGTCGCGGATCACGATCGGTCCGAACTGCCAGCCGTGCCACGCGCCGTTTTGGATCTCGTTGTTGATGTTCAGCTTTTCCTTTTTGAGCTTGAACGTCTTGAGCGTGCCGTCCCGGTACAGGATGCAGGCGGCGCCGGAGTTCCAGCCCTTGTCGGCGCGCAGCTTCTGCAGCACCTTGCCGGACTGGATCATCATGCCCTGATTGTAGCTGCCGTTGACCGCGAGGATCGCGTTTTCGCGCCGCGCGAGCGCGTCGCCGTCCTCGACGCCCTTCTTGAACTCGCCCTTGCCGAACGCGGTGCGGAACGAATTGATGTTGCGCATCCAGATATCCGCGACGTAATAGGTCTGCTTCGCTTCCGCATCGACGACCACCTTGATCGCGATGCGCAGTTCGTCGCTCTGATAGCTGTAATCCGCATCGACGCCGGTATCATAGTTCGGGAAGTTGACGGCGATATCGCCCTCCATCGGCGCGCGCGTCGGGGCGGGCGTGGGCGTGGGTTCCTCGGTCGGCTCCGCGGTCGGTTCCTCGGTCGGTTCGGGCGTGGGGATCGCGGTCGGCTCGCTGACCGCCACGACGGAGATGTCCTCGCCGCCGTCCGGCGTTGCCGCCGCTTCGATTGCGGGCGTCGGATCGGTCAAGTTCAACGCCGCGGGATCGACGCACGCCGACAAACAGAATATCAGCATCCATGCAAAGCACAGAATACGGGTCTTGGTTCTCATGTGTTCCTCCTAACATTGATCGCCCCTATTGTAACGGATTGTCGCCGCCGTTGCAAGCCGATCGAAAAAAAGTTACATTTGCCCGCAGTTGACAGGGTACACGCCGCATCGTATAATATAGGAAGAACAGGCAGGAGGTTCCGTCCATGGCAAAACAGATCCGCGTCAAATGCCCCGCGTGCGGCGAGATCGTCGATCTAACGCGCACCGGTCCCTGCCCCAAGTGCGGGAAAAAGGTCGAAGCGCGCGCCGCGGGCACGCTCGTACTGTACCGTCCGCGCGACGCGTCCGGTTCCGTGAGCAGCTACGGCGTCTATCTCAACGGCACCCCGTACGGCAAGATCGAAAGCCGCGACGTGCTTTCGTTCCCTCTGCCCTTCGGCAGCTACAAGGTGCACGTCGTCTGCGGCATGAACCGCAAGTGCAACGATCCGGTCGTCACGCTGTCCGAGGCGGAGCCGGTCGTCTGCCTTGAAGTGCGCATCAAGATGGGATTCATCCAGAATTCGTTCATTCTCGAGCGCATCGACCGCGCCGATCTTCCCGAGCAGAAAGCGTAGCGTTCGGCGGACATTCCCGCCGTTCCAAATACAATCCATCGGAGGTTATATCAATGGCTAAACGGTATCGTGTCAAGTGTTCCAAATGCGGCGAGATCATCAACCTGCCCGGATCCGGTCCCTGCCCCAAGTGCGGCGCTCTGCTCTCCGTCGATGCGCCCGCCTCGATTTCCCTGTACCGCATGGGCAATATGATGGGCGCGGCAACCGGCTTCGGTCTCTACGTCAACGAAGTCCCGTACGGCGCGATCGCCAACCGCGAATCGCTGGTGCTTCCGCTTCCGTACGGCAGCTACAAGCTGCACATCGTCTGCGGCATGAACCGCAAGTGCAACGATCCGGTCGTGAACCTCACGCCCGAGGACCCGCATGTATGCATGAAGGTGCATATGAAGGTCGGCTTCATCCAGAACTCGTTCATCCTCGAGCGCGTCGATCCCTCGACCATGCCGCAGGAATAAGCACGAACCGGCATCCCGCCTTCCGCATCTTTCCGAAGGACGGCAGTTTGTGTCCGCTCGTACAAAAGAGGTTCTCCGTACGGAAAACCTCTTTTTTTGATGGATCGCGGCCGCGTCATTCCTCGACGAGCCAGTGCGTGAGCAGGAAGATCTCGAGCGCGTCAAGCGATTCAAGCGTCGCGGGGGCGTCGGTCTCGATCAGCCAGAAATCGCCGGTCGGGATCTTTTGGACGATGCGTCCGGAGCCGTCCGGCAGCACCGCGCGCAGACTGTCGACGATGCCGTACAGCCGCCGCTGTGTCCATTCGGTGCCGTCGTTCAAACACCCTTCGTACAGTTCTCTGCCGTCGCGCACGATGGTCGCGCAGACATATGTGCCCTCGCGCCCGAACGTCACGCGATAGGCGGTTTTGCCCTCATATTCGGTTTCGAAGATGCGAAGGTCCTCGACCTCGCCGTCCGAAAACCGGAACTTCACGCCGGTGGCGTACATCAGCTCCTCCGTCGTAAGCCCTTCCTGCGCTTTTGCGAGCTCCTTCGGCAGTTCGGACGCGCGGCAGCTCAGCATATACCAGTCGTTGTTCTGTCCGTTCGAGACGGTGATCACGCTCTCGCCGGTCCAGTAGCGCTTCCAGTACGTCGCGCCGCCGTTGCTCGCAACATACGGGTCCATGCCCTCCGCGTACGCTTCGCCGAAGCGCTCGGTCAGCCCCCGTTCGGTTGCGGCGCGATCGGAAAGCTTGCCGTACAAGCTGATCTCGGTCACGCGCGCGATCCGGTCGGCGCCGGTCTGAAAGAACGCGGTGCCGCTCACGGTCTTGCCGAACAGGTCGCCCGTCACCTCCGCCGCAAAGCCGTCGAACACGGTTTCGTCCAAGCCGAGCTCCTCCGCCGTTTTTCCGAGCCAGGAGAAGGTCTCTGTCACATCCGGTACGGTCTTTTTCATCGTTTTTCCTCCGTTTATTGCCGCGCAGCCGCACAGCAGCAGCGCCAGCAGAATGATCGTTTTTCGCATCGTGCTACGCCTCCGTCGTCAGCTCCCAAAGGTCCTTGATTTCAAAACAGCCCTGCGGCAGAGCGTCCGGACGCTCGCCCGACTGCCATGTGTGAAGATACGCGCCTTTCAGATGCGCGCCGTGCGCGCCGCCCATGTCCGCGACCGCGTCGTTGCCGACCATCAGCGCCGTGTCCGAATCGATCCCGTACCGCTGCAGCAGCAGTTCGAACAGCCCGCGATACGGCTTTTTCATGCCCGCGTCGCTCGACAGCACGATCCCGTCGAACCGATCCTGTAGATCGAGCATCGCCAGCTCGTCGCGCGTGAAGCACGCCTGCGCGTTCGAAAGTAGAAAGAGCCGCTTTCCCTGTTCCCGAAGGCGCGTCAGCGTTTCGATCGCATGCGGCATCGGACGGATGTGCAGCGTGGAGCGTTCCCGAAACCGCCTTGCCGCAAGCCGCGCCGTCGCCTCGTCCGCGCCGAGCAGCCGGACAAAAACGTTCAGAAGCTCCGGCTCGACCCATTCGACCGGCACCGCAGGCAGCGTTTTTGCGCGTCTTTGCACCTCGTCGCGGCAGAGCGCAAGGTACGCTTCCCGATACGCCGCCGCGCTGTATGATGCGCCGCAGCGGCATGCGAATGCCGCCGCATCCTCCCAGAGCGCGGGCATCGATTCATCCGTATGGATGTCGGCAAGCGTGCCGTACAGGTCGAAGATGACCGACTCCGTTCTCAAAACGCATCCTCCAATACAAAGTCCGCCGGCTGATGATGCACCGGATCGTCGTCGACCGGCGCATCCGAGCCGATCCGGAAGGTGCGCACCGCAAGGGTGCGCGCAACGGCGTCGAAGGTCAGAACGCGGTACACGAAGATGCCCTCCTGCTCGTTGAGCATCAGCACATGCACCGTGCGCTCCGCCGTGCCGTCGCCGTCGTCGTCGTACAGTTCCGCATGTTCGAAGAACCCGCGCGCATGCCCGCACAGCACCAGACGCACGTTCGCGTAGCGGCGGACGATCTCCTTTTCGAGATACTTGCAGTACATCAGCACCTGGCCGGGGCGCACCTCGTACGCATGGGTCAGCAGGATGCAGGGCATATCCGCGTGCGCGGTCATCACCGCGTCGATCCATTCGCGCTGATCGCGCTCCCTGCCCATGCCGTAGCCGACACCGAGCAGCAGCAGCGGCGCGTCGTCCCCGTTCAGCACGACGTAATACATCCTGCCGTCGCGGTAGCGCTGCTCCTGCGGCAGCGCATCGGCGTATCCTTGCTTTGCGTAGAACACGTAGTTGACGCCGTCCGCCGGCTCAGTGTTGCACACGTCGTGGTTGCCCGCGACCGGATAAAACGGGATGCGGTCGCAAAAGCCGTTCAGACAGCGCCTGAAATTCTCCCATTGTTTGAGGCGGCTGCCGCTGTCGACGATGTCGCCGCTGTGCAGCACGCCGATGAGGTTGTCCGAATCGATGCGCGCACCGAGCTCCGCCCCAAGCTGATCGAGCCGGTCGAGGTCCGCTTCCGCCGCCGCGCAAAGCCGCTGCGTATCGGGCAGCCACGCGAGCGCGAACGGCGTCGGCGCCGGCGTGGGCGTCGTCTCTTCGGTCGGTTCTGCGGTCGGTTCCGGCGTCGGTTCTGCGGTCGGTTCCTCGGTCGGTTCTGCGGTCGGTTCTGTCGTGGGATCGGGCGTGGGCGCCGTACGCGGCGCTTCGGTCGCGATCGACGTTTCGGTCGCCGTCTCCGCCTGCTGCACGGGCTGCTTTGCCGGTTCGCAGGCAAGCAGCGCCAGCGCAAGCAGCGCAATGCCCCATTTGATCGCTCGTTTCATGGCGTTCCTTTCCCCACCCTGCGCAACGGCAGGGCACGTTCCTGTGCGTTCAGTATACCATGTCCTTCGGCGCTTGCCTATTCCTTTTTTTCGAAAAAACGATGTTTCGGCGCACGTTGGGCGCTTTCCGGTCATTGAAAAGTATTCGCAAATCTGATATAATACAGGATCATCATGCAAAGGAGCATTGCCATGAACAAACAAAGCATTCATACCGATAAAGCGCCGGCGGCGATCGGACCGTACTCGCAGGGCGTTGTCGCGGGCGACTTCGTGTTCGTCTCCGGACAGCTTCCGCTCGATCCGGCGACCGGCACGTTCCCCGAGGGCGTTGCGGCGCAGACGCGCCAGTCCATTCAGAACCTGCGCGAGATCCTGCGCGCGGCGGGCACCGACCTCGACCGCGTCGTCAAGACGACCGTATTTCTCTACGACATGAACGATTTCGCCGCGATGAACGCCGTATACGCGGAGCTGTTCGGCGGCGAAAACTGCCCCGCGCGCGCCGCAATCGAGGTGCGGCGCCTGCCCAAGGACGCGCTCGTCGAGATCGAGGCGATCGCAGTCCGCTAAAAGAGGGGAACGCGCATGTACCGCATTGCATCCAAAACATGCCTGAATCCGACCGTCACGCAGATGGAGATCGTTGCGCCGCTCGTCGCGAACAAGGCGCTGCCCGGTCAGTTCATCATCCTGCGCGTGGACGAGGACGGCGAACGCATTCCGCTGACCGTCGCGGGCGTCGACAAGGCGCGCGGCACGGTCAAGATCATCTTCCAGATCGTCGGCGCGACGACCGAGCTGCTGAACCATAAAAACGAAGGCGAGTATATTCAGGACTTCGTCGGCCCGCTCGGCGTTGCGACGCACACCGACGGGATCAAAAAGGTCTGCATCGTCGGCGGCGGCGTGGGCTGCGCGATCGCCATGCCCGTGGCGCAGGAGTTCCACCGTCTCGGCGCAGAGGTCACCAGCATCATCGGTTTTCGCAGCAAGGACCTGCTGATCCTTGAGGACGAATTCCGCGCCTGTTCGGACAAACTCATCGTCATGACCGACGACGGCTCCTATGCCCGCCACGGCAACGTTACCGTTCCGCTGAAGGAACTGCTCGAAGCGGGCGAGACGTTCGACATGATCATCACGATCGGTCCCTTGATCATGATGAAGTTCGTGACGCTGACCGCAAAGCCCTATGGCGTGCCGGTCACGGTTTCGATGAACCCGATCATGATCGACGGCACCGGCATGTGCGGCGGCTGCCGCCTGACGCTCGTGCGCGACGGCAAGCGCATCACGAAGTTTGCCTGCGTCGACGGCCCCGATTTCAACGGCTACGAGGTCGATTTCGACGAGGCGATGAGCCGCGGACGCATGTACTTCGATTACGAACGGCATGCGCATGAGCAGGTCTGCAATCTGCTGAAAGGAGCGAACTGACGATGGCGCTGCATCCGAAAAAGCATGAAATGCCGACCCAGGCACCCGAAGTACGCGCGCACAACTTCGATGAGGTCGCGCTCGGCTATCCGGTCGAGATCGCGCTCGAGGAAGCGAAGCGCTGCTTAAACTGCAAGAACCGCCCCTGCGTCGCGGGATGTCCCGTGAACGTCAACATTCCGGACTTCATCATGAAGGTCAAGGAAGGCGACTTTGAGGGCGCGTATCAGATCATCAACCAAACGTCCTCCCTGCCCGCCGTCTGCGGACGCGTCTGCCCGCAGGAAACGCAGTGCGAGAGCAAATGCACGATGGGCGTCAAGTTCGAGCCGGTCGGCATCGGACGTCTCGAACGATTCGTCGCGGATTGGCACAACGCAAACAGCAAGGAAGCGCCGAAACAGCCGCAGACGAACGGACACAAGGTCGCGGTCGTCGGCTCCGGGCCGAGCGGTCTCACCTGCGCGGGCGATCTTGCCAGGATGGGCTATCACGTCTCCGTCTTTGAAGCGCTGCACACCGCGGGCGGCGTGCTCGTGTACGGCATTCCGGAGTTCCGTCTGCCCAAATCGATCGTCGCAAAAGAGGTCGAAACGCTCAAGGACCTCGGCGTGGACATCGAAACGAACGTCGTCATCGGCAAGACGCTGACGGTCGACGAGCTGTTCCGCGCGGGCTACGAGGCGGTGTTCATCGGCTCCGGTGCGGGGCTTCCGAACTTTATGAACATCCCCGGCGAAAGCTTGAAGGGCGTGTACTCCGCGAACGAGTTTCTGACCCGTTCGAACCTGATGAAAGCATACCGCGACGATCCGCATACCCCGATCCAGAAGGGCGGCAGGGTCGCGGTCGTGGGCGGCGGCAACGTCGCGATGGACGCGGCAAGAACGGCGCTGCGTCTCGGCGCGGAGCATGTCTACATCGTCTACCGCCGCTCGATGGATGAGCTTCCCGCGCGTCGGGAAGAGGTCGAGCACGCGATGGAGGAGGGCATCGACTTCCGGCTCTTGAACAACCCGGTCGAGATTCTCGGCTACAACAATCCGGACGATCCGCGCGATCCGAAGAACGGCTTCGTCACCGGCATGCGCTGCATCAGAATGGAACTCGGCGAGCCCGACGCAAAAGGACGCCGCCGTCCGATCCCGATCGAGGGCAGCGAATTCACGCTCGACGTCGACACGGTCATCATGGCGATCGGCACGAGCCCGAACCCGCTCATTAAGAACACGACCGCGGGGCTCGAGGTCAACGGTCACGGCGGCATCATCGTCGACGAGAACGGTCTCACCTCGCGCAAGAACGTCTACGCCGGCGGCGACGCGGTCACCGGCGCGGCAACCGTCATCTCCGCCATGGGCGCGGGCAAGCTCGCCGCCAAGGCGATCGACGAAGCCCTGAGAGGATAAGCGACCGCATCTTTCGGGAGGGTTTCCCCTGTCAGTTTCGGGGAACGCCCTCCCTTTTGTTTTCCGTCGGGTTCTTCTCCCGACATTCCAAGACGCGTTCGGACGACGCCGCAGGCGATCCCGCAAAGCGGTAATGCGCTGTTTCGGGCTGCCGGGGTCGTCAGCCCC
>DFEW01000048.1:44054-74005 GCA_002369195.1 Christensenella sp. UBA3792 | reverse complement strand
CATCCTTTTTTGGATATCTCGCCCTTGGCGAGGAATCCAAAAAGGATATCATACCGAAGGTATATCATCCGTTCCGACAAGGAACGGATATCATTGAAAGAAACCTGATTTGGTAGACAAATCAGGTTTCTTTCATGGTGGAGGCGGGGAGAGTCGAACTCCCGTCCGAAAACCCGTCGGCAGGATTTTCTCCGAGCGCAGTCACTGTTTTAGGATTCCCCTCGCGCGGCGCCCGGTGACAGGCTCCGCGTTACAGTAGCTTCATAAAGTCCGGCCTGCGGCAAAGCTTACGCAGGTTCGTTCCCTACCCTAATGACGCCCGGTTCCGCAGCGGTAAGTTTCCGCGGGCGGACGCGTAGCTGCGTTATGCAGCTGCGAGTTGAGTGTTGTTGTTGTCAGTTATTTTAGACAGTTCCCGTTTTTAACGAAGCACGGGGCTTCGGCTCGCTTATCCCGCTTCCGCGATCCCCGTCGAAACCATTTCGCCCCCAAGAATCGCTTTCGCTCTCAATCGCCCGACCTCGGTCGGTCGATTGGCTTTTCACCCCGCACCTATGGATCACAGATCCACCGTGCGGTGCGGGCTGTAAGGTGTCAAATCCGCCGCACATGTCGCCGGATTTGACGGATCGGTGTCTCCGTTCTTCCTTCGCGGCTTTTGCTCGCGCGTCTACAACGCGCTGATCCGGCTCATTTACCGCATCTGCTTCTTGAGATTGCGTTCGATGTCACGGTCTGCGTCGCGATCGGCGATGCTTGCCCGCTTATCGTAGAGCTTTTTGCCCTTGCACACCGCCAGCTCGACCTTCACCTTGCCGTCCTTGAAATAGACGGAAAGCGGGATCAGACTGTAGCCGTCCGCCTCGGATCGGGTCTGCAGCTTGCGGATCTCGCGGCTGTGCGCCAAAAGCTTTCGCACGCGAAACGGATCGTGGTTGAAGATATTCCCCTGCTCGTACGGGCTGATGTGCACGCCGTAGAGAAACAGCTCGCCCTTTTTGACCTGCGCATAGCTGTCCTTGAGGTTCAGTGCACCCTTGCGGATCGACTTGACCTCGGTCCCCTGCAGCGCGATCCCGCACTCGAGGGTATCTTCGATGAAATAGTCGTGACGCGCCTTGCGGTTCAATGCGGCCACTTTGATTCCTTTTTGTACCGGCACGGCACGTCCTCCTTTCTCATTCGGTCGAATAAAACGGTGCACCTTTCGATGCACCGCTGCTGCCTATATGTCTGCTGTCGATCAGAGGGATACGCCCGCAAAGCACTTGATCAGAAGAAGTGCGATTGCCAGCACCGCGATCACGACGGCCAGAACAACGGTGATCTTTTGCAGTTTTGCTTCACGGCTTGCCGCCTTCCCGCGCTGCGAGAAGGACACCGTGTCGCCGCCGAAACCGGCGCCGATACCGGAAGACTTGGTCTGCTGGATCAGCACGACCACGCACATCAACACCGACGCAAGCACCAGAACGCCCGCAATAATCCACATGACTGTATCCATAAAAGTTCCTCCAAAATAATCTGCGGAGTTGATTATAACATGCACCTTTCCGAAATGCAAGCATAAAATTGCTTTTGTGCCTGCATTCCGGAAAAAGCCGTATTTCGTTATTTGATCAGCGATTTGCCCGTCATTTCCGCCGGAACCGGCAGTCCCAGCAGCTCGAGCAGCGTCGGCGCCAGATCGCACAGCCGTCCGCCCTCGCGCAGCGTCGCGTCCTTTCGCGCATCGTCGACGAGGATGCAGGGTACCGGCAGCGTGGTGTGCGCGGTGAACGGCGCGTTCTGCGCCTCATCCCACATCAGCTCACAGTTGCCGTGGTCCGCGGTGACGATGCAGCGTCCGCCGGTCTTTAAGATCGCTTCGACGACCGTATTGAGGCACGCGTCGACCGCATGCACCGCCTTGACCGCCGCGTCCATGACGCCGGTGTGACCAACCATGTCGGGGTTGGCGAAGTTCAGGATCATGACGTCGTACTTGCCGCTTTCGATGCGCGCCTTCGCTTCCGCCGCGACCTCGTATGCGCTCATTTCGGGCTTGAGATCGTAGGTCGCCACCTTGGGCGACGGGATCAGGCAGCGATCCTCGTTGTTGTTCGGCGCTTCGACGCCGCCGTTGAAGAAGAACGTGACGTGCGCGTACTTCTCCGTCTCCGCGATGCGAAGCTGCGTAAGGCCGTTGTCCGCCACATAGGTGCCGAATGTATTGTTCAGCGACTGCGGCTTGAACGCGACGTGCAGCAGCGGTTCGAACGTCTTGTCATACTGCGTCATCGAGACGTAGTAGAGCGGGAAGCAGCCGAGTCTTCTCTCGAATCCTGTAAAGTCCTCGAACAGGTACGCGCGGGTGATTTCCCTTGCGCGGTCCGGACGGAAGTTGAAGAAGATCACGCTGTCGTTCGCGCCGATCGTCGCCGTGGGCTTGCCGTCGGTGAGGATGACCGTGGGCTGCACAAACTCGTCGGTTTCGCCGCGATCGTAGCTCTGCTGCATCGCCTCGGGACCGGAAGCCGCCGTCAGACCTTCGCCGTAGGTCAGCGCCGCATACGCGCGTTGCACGCGCTCAAACCGGTTGTCGCGGTCCATCGCATAGAAGCGTCCCTGTACGGTTGCGATCTTGCCGCAGCCGATCTCGGAGAGCTTCGCATCGAGCTGTTCCAGGTACCCCTTGCCGGAGGACGGCGGCACATCGCGGCCGTCCATAAAGCAATGGATGTAGACCTTCTCAAGCCCGTTGCGCTTTGCAAGCTCGACGAGCGCATAGAGGTGTTCGAGGTGGCTGTGCACGCCGCCGTCGGAACAAAGCCCCATCAGATGCAGGGCGGAATCATGCTTCTTGCAGTTCTCGATCGCGCCGACGAACGCCGGGTTTTCGAAAAAATCGCCGTCCTGAATCGACTTGGTGATGCGCGTCAGCTCCTGATACACGATGCGTCCCGCGCCGATGTTGGTATGTCCGACCTCGGAATTGCCCATCTGCCCGTCCGGCAGACCGACGTCCATGCCGCTTGCGCCGATCAGCGTATGCGGATAGGTCTTCCACAGGCGCATGAAGTTCACCGCGCCGTCGGTGAGGATCGCGTTATACTGTTTCTCCTCGCGATAGCCGAAGCCGTCGAGGATGATCAATGCGGTAATCGGCTTCATCAGAAATGAACCACCTTCGAGAAGTCGTCCGCCTTGAGACTTGCGCCGCCGATCAGACCGCCGTCGATCTCCGGCATCGCCATCAGCTCGGAAGCGTTCTTCGGGTTCATGCTGCCGCCGTACTGGATGCGCACCTTCTCTGCCGTCGCCTTGCCGAACACGCCTTCGATCGCCTTGCGGATCACGCCGATCGTCGCGTTCGCGTCTTCCTTCGTCGCGGTCTTGCCGGTGCCGATCGCCCAGATGGGCTCATACGCGATCACGAGCGATTCTACCTGCGCGTTGCTCATGTCCTTGAGCGCCGCTACGGTCTGGTTGGAAACGAGCTCGTCGGTGACGCCCGCTTCACGCTGTTCGAGCGATTCGCCGACGCAGATGATCGGCGTAATGCCGGCGTTGAGCGCCGCAAGCGCGCGCTTGTTGACGGTCTCATCGGTCTCGCCGAAGTACTGTCTGCGCTCGGAGTGACCCACGATCACGTATTCGACGCCGCGCGCCTTCAGCATATCCGCGGAAATCTCGCCGGTGAACGCGCCCTTCTCAGCCCAGTGGATGTTCTGCGCGCCGAGCTTGATGTTCGTGCCCTTGATCGCCTTGCCGACGCAGCAAAGATCCACGTACGGCGGGCAGACGACGACTTCGCACTGCGCATCCTTCACGAGCGGAATCAGCGCTTCGACCAGTTCGACCGCCTCGTCGGGGGTCTTGTTCATCTTCCAGTTGCCCGCGATGATCGGACGTCTGGTTTCCTTATCGTTCAAAACCGCCACGCCGGGAAGCGTCTTGCCCTCCAGGAATTCGAGGGACGCGCCGCCGCCGGTGGAAATGTGCGTCATCTTGCTCGCGAAGCCGAGCTTCTTGACCGCGGAAGCGGAATCGCCGCCGCCGATGATCGTCGTGCCTTTGCAGTCCGCGCAGGCCGCCGCGACCTTCTTGGTGCCCTCGGCAAACGCCGGGAATTCGAACACGCCCATCGGTCCGTTCCAGATGACCGTCTTTGCTTCGAGGATCGTCTTGCGGAACAGTTCGCAGGTCTTTTCGCCGATGTCGAGACCCATCCAGCCCTCGGGGATCGCGTCGGACGGAACGGTCTTGTGCTCCGCATCCGCCGCATATTCCTTCGCGACGACGGTGTCGATCGGGAGCAGCAGGTTCACGCCGCGTTCCTTGGCTTCCGCCATCAGGTCCTTCGCGAGGTCGATGCTGTTTTCGTCGAGCAGCGAGGTGCCGATCTCGTAGCCCATCGCCTTGAAGAACGTGTACGCCATGCCGCCGCCGATGATCAGACTGTCGCACTTTGCGAGCAGGTTCTTGATTACGCCGATCTTATCCGCGACCTTCGCGCCGCCGAGAATCGCCACGAACGGACGAACCGGGTTTTCGAGCGCTTCGCCCATGACGCCGAGTTCCTTGCCGATCAGGAAGCCCGCAACCGCCGGAATGTAATTCGCAACGCCCGCCGTGGACGCATGCGCGCGGTGCACGGTGCCGAACGCGTCGGACACAAAGATGTCCGCGAGCGACGCCAGTTCCTTCGCAAACGCGGGGTCGTTCTTCTCCTCTTCCTTATAGAAGCGCGTGTTCTCCAGAAGGACGATTTCGCCTTCCTTCATGTCTGCGATCGCGCTCTTTGCGCTCTCGCCGATCGTATCGGTCGCAAACCAGACGCGCGTATCGGGAAGCAGCTCCGCAAGGCGCTGTCCGACCGGCTCCAGTGAATACTTGGGATTGACCTCTCCCTTGGGTCTGCCGAGGTGCGAGCAAAGGATGACCTTTGCCTTGTGCTCGAGCAGGTAGCGAATCGTGGGCAGCGCCGCAACGATGCGCTTGTCGTCCGCAACGGTTCCGTCCTCTGCGAGCGGCACGTTAAAGTCCACGCGCACAAGCACTTTCTTGCCTTCTACGTTGACATCTTCGATCGTCTTTTTTGCCATAGTTGTATATTCCTTTCCTGAATTTCCTCTATACATGAAGCGAATGCTCGCATCACATCAAATCTCGTAGACCGCGCCCTCTTCGGCAAACGCGGCATTGCCCGCATCCGCCGGCAGCGGATAGGTCGGCTCCGCGCCGAACCGGTGCGTCAGCAGCGTGCGTCCGCATCCGGCATCCCTGCCGAGGCGGATGACCTGCTCTCCGGTCATATGGTTTTTGAGCGCCTTTTCATTCGACGCATCCTTTAAGCACGCGTCCGCAAGCAGCACGTCCGCGCCGCTTGCCGCACGCACCAGTCCGTCGAAGTACGACGTGTCGCCGGTGTAGAACAGCGCATGTCCGGCGCCGTCCTCGATGCGCACGCCCGCCGTCGGCACCGCGTGATGCACCGCGAAAAACGTCAGCGTCAGCGATCCGACGCGCGCCGTCATGCCGTCTTTGATCTCAACCGGTTCGAACACCGCGCGGCGCAGCGTTCCGATTTCGGGCGAAAACACCCGGATCGGCGCCTTGCCCTGTCCGAATTCGAGCGCGTAGCGGACGAGGTCGATCTCCCCCGCATGATCCGCATGCATGTGCGACAGCACGACCGCGTCGAGCGCCGCAAGCGGGATGTGCTTCAAAAGCCGCGACAGCGCGCCGCTTCCGCAGTCGAGCAGGATCTTCGTATCGCCGTCCTCGACGAGGTACGACGAGCATCCTCCGCCCGCCGCGGGGAACGGTCCGTATACGCCCAGCAGCGTCAGCTTCATTCGTGTGCCTCCGACGCCGTGAGAATCTCGTCGATGATCGCATCCACGTGCGTCTCTCCGCCCTCCGGCGCGATCTCGTCCACGGTCCAAAGCCGCTCGTCGCTCACGCTCTGCTGCGGGGTAAAATGAAAGCTCTCCGGATCGAACGCTTCCGTTTCATCGAGCGGCGTTCCGTCGCCTACGTTCTCAACCGGCTCGGCATCGTTCTCCGGCAGTTCGGATGCGGGTTCGACCGGCTCCGATTCCGGAAGCTGTTCTGCTTCGAACGGTTCGCTCGCCGCCGGTTCCAAAAGCTTGCCCTCTGCGGAAAGAATCTGCGGCACCGCCTCGTGCAGCGCGCGGGAAAGCTCCGCAAAGCGGCGCGCGTTCTCCTGCGCGATCGCGATCTGCTCCTGCACCATGCGGTCGTAATCCTGCAGCAGCGACGCATACGTGTCGATGCGCTCCTGCACCTCGCCGAGCTTGCGCTCGCCCTCGGTCTCCGCTTCCTTGACGATGTCGCGGGCGTTGCGGTACGCGTCGTCGACGAGCCGTTCCGCGTCGCGCTTCGCCGCGTCGGTATCCTGCTGCGCCTGTTCGAGCATCGCGCCTGCCTTGCGCTGCGCGTCGCCGATCATCCGGTCGGCGGTCAAGGTCGCCTCGCTGATCGCGCGGCCGATGCCGCTTTCGCGCTGTTCGACCTCCGCAATGCGCGCGTTGAACGAATCGTTCTGCGCCGTCAGCCCCTTCACCTGCTCCTCGAGTTCGGCAATCCTCTGCCGCTGCTGCTCGATCATGCGTTTCTTTTTGCCGAACATGTTATACCTCCAAGCTTCCCTGCTGCACCGTCGTGGGGACGGGATATTCCAAGTGCCGGTACGCATCCGGCAAAACCACTCTGCCGCGCGTCGTGCGCGCGATGAATCCGAGCTTTAAGAGGTACGGTTCGTACACATCCTCGACCGTGCCCGCGTCCTCGCCGGTATAGGCGGCGATCGTATCGAGTCCGACCGGGCCGCCCTTGAATATTTCGATCATGGCGGTCAGCATCCTGCGGTCGACCGCGTCGAGCCCCAGCTCGTCGATCTTCAGCATCGAAAGCGCGCTCTGCGCCGTCTTGAGGTCGATCACGCCCTCGCTGCGCACCTGCGAAAAGTCGCGCACGCGCCGCAGAAGCCGGTTCGCAATGCGCGGCGTGCCGCGCGAGCGGGAAGCGATCTCCAGCGCGCCTTCCTCGTCGATCTCGATGTGCAGGATATCCGCGCTTCGCACGACGATCTCCTTTAAGCTTTCGGGCGTGTACAGCTCGAGCTGTTCCTTGATGCCGAAGCGATCGCGCAGAGGCGAGGACAGCATGCCGAGCCGCGTGGTCGCGCCGATCAGCGTGAAGCGCGGCAGGTCGATGCGCACCGATCTGGCGCCCGGTCCCTTGCCGATGATGATATCGATCGCAAAGTCCTCCATCGCGGGGTACAGCACTTCTTCGACGTTCGGGTTCAGGCGGTGGATCTCATCGATGAACAGCACGTCGCCCGGTCCGAGGTTTGTGAGCAGCGCCGCAAGGTCGCCCGCATGCGTGATCGCGGGACCGCTCGTAACGCGCAAAGAGACGCCCATTTCGTTTGCGATGATGCCCGCAAGCGTCGTTTTGCCCAGACCCGGCGGTCCGTAAAGCAGCGCATGGTCGAGCGATTCGCCGCGTGCCTTCGCCGCTTCGATATAAATCTGCATATGCTCCTTCACGCTGTCCTGTCCGATGTACTCGGAAAGGAAATGCGGTCGGATGCTGTATTCGTTTTTTACGTCTTCTTCCTGCAGCGAGGAAGAGATCAGCCGGTCGTTCTGCATGTATTACCCCTTTGCCATGCTGCGCAGCGCCTTCGTAATCAGCTCCTCGACGCTGCCCGCTTCCTTGATCTTCGCAACCGCGCGCGACGCGGTCAAACCGTCGTAGCCGAGCGACGTCAATGCGGCGACCGCCTCGGTCTGCATGCTCGGCAGAGAGGGCTTCGCGTCGTCCTTCTTGACGGGCGCCATGCCGGTCGTCTCGGAACGGATCGATTCGGCAAGCTCCAAAATGACGCGCTGCGCGGTCTTGCGGCCCATGCCGACCACACGATCGAACGCCGCGGGATTGTCGGTCACGATCGCGGCGCGCACGTCGTCCGGCGTCATCGTCGACAGCACGGAAATCGCAAGTTTCGGTCCCACGCGCGAAACGTTCAGCAGCTTTCGGAACATATCGCGCTCCTCGGTGTCCGAAAAGCCGTACAGCGCCTGCACGCCCTCTGCCAGATGCAGATGCGTGTAGAGCTTTGCCTCGGAACCGACGATCAGCGTCTTGAGCGTCAGCGAGCTGCAAAAGAGCTCATAGCCGACGCCGCCCGCCTCGACGATCGCGCGGTCCGCCGCCGTCTCGTCCACAATGCCCTTGATATATGCGTACATAGGTCCTCCTATCGGATGCGATATTCTTCCTGCGCCGGTCCCGCATGGAACGCCAGGCACAGCGCCGCCGCAAGCGCGTCCGCCGCGTCATCCGGCTTCGGTTCGGTTTTGAGACCGAGCAACACGCGGATCATCTGCTGCACCTGCTTCTTGTCCGCATGACCGTTGCCGCACACCGACTGCTTGATCTCCATCGGCGTAAACTCGTACATCGGCACGCCCGCCTGCTGCACCGCAAGCAGCGAAACGCCGCGGCCCGAGCCGACCGCGATCGCCGTGGTGATGTTGTGGTAGAAGAACAGCTCCTCAAACGCCGCCATATCGGGATGAAAGAGCTCGACGAGCTGACGCGTGCCGAGATACAGCCGTTCGAGGCGTTCCGGAAACGGCGCGTTTTTATCCGTCTCCACGACGCCGAAATCGACCGGAACGATCTGCTGACCGTTCTTTTCGACCACGCCGTACCCCATGATCGCATAGCCGGGATCGATCCCCAAGATGCGCATGTGCCGCCTCCCCAACAAAATATCAATGTATTATATCATGTCAAACCGTCCGATGCAAGAAAGAATATAAAAAAGGGAACGCGTTTGTTCGCGTTCCCTCGTTGCGGTCCGATTTACGGCGTATACTTTGCAATCAACGTATTCATTTCGTCCTTGGAGATATTGAGTTCCTTGCGGATCTGTTCCAGCACGACCTCCGGTCGCTTTTCGATCTTCGTGCGCAGCGATGCGATCTCGTTGCGCCACGTCGACATGGATTTCGGGTGTCCCCATCGTGCGATATGGCGCGCCATCTCCGGTTCGTATTCCGCCACGACCTCGTCGAACAGCTTCAGCAGGTTTTCGGCGGTGAATTTCGTCATCACGACTTCCACATAGCGCTCGAAGAAGCGGTGTTTCCAGCCGTCGTTCGTCTTCAGCGATACGGTGAAATAGAACTTTGTCAAGCTGCCGTGCGCCGCGGGCACGCCTTCTTTGTTGAAATAGACGTGCATCATATCGCGGTTGTATTTGCTCATGAAGCAGTAGTCGAGATCGTACAGGATCGGACGCCACTTGATCTGATAATCCTCCGTACGCCAGTACTTCTGGTTGAAGGTATCGGTTTCGAGCATGAACGTGCGGCAGATCACGTAGTCCATGAACGCATCCGCGTCGACCTTTTCAAGATACTTTTCATATGCGCTGTCGCTCGACAGGGTCGTTGCCTTGAAGATGCTCTTGAACTCGGTGTTCTTGCCCTTCATCGCGATCGAACCGTTGCGCATGATCGTATTGACCGAATCCTCGTCAACGCCGTAGTGCGTGGCGAGATACTTGGAGTTCAGCTCTTCGTTGAAATCGTAGACGCCGTAGTACTGCCCGTTGACGTACAGCACACAGCAGCGCGAGTTGGCGACGTCGACATTCAAGCCGATGCAGGCGCGCGAGACGTAGGCATCGCGGATGCGCGCCATATCGATATCCTGCCCTGCGTTGCGCAGCGCGAACGCCGCAAACTCCGTATACTCGTATCCGGGGAAGAACGGATAGTCGACCGTCTTCATGCCGTACTGCGCGCGCAGACCAAACGTCAGCGACTTCTGCGAATAGGAAAGCGTGCCTCTCCCCTTCGCCTTCACGTCGCACGGAAACTCCGTGCCGATCAGCCCGTCGCTCTCATAGTAGGTGACGAATCCCTTGCGTTCCTTGATGTTCTTGTGCTCGCGCACACCGTAGACCGTCTTGAAATCGGCCGGGTCCATCGCAAGGCACACGACCGGAACCGTATGCGGCTGTTCGAACAGGTAATGATACGTGACGATGTCGCTCTTCAAAAGCCCGTCGGTCACGGCGATCGCGCGGATGACCGCATTCTTCGAAATCTGCAGCGGCCCGGTATAGAGCTTGCTGCCGGTATTCGGCTCGCTGCCGTCGGTGGTGTAATAGATCTTCGCGCTCGGATCGAGCGACGCAAGCGTCAGTGCAAACGGCGCGGTCTGATAGAGGTTCGTGACCGAGAACGTCGGCTCGCTCGCGTAGCCGCGATAGCGCTCGGCGCTGTTCGGCTCGCCCTTCGTCTTTTTTGTGAAGAACACGCGGCTCGTATGCTCGTCGCCCTCGATGCGCCCGCTCGACATGCCGTTGCGCTGCACGCCGGTTTCGAACGCATCCCAAACCTCGCCGTTCGGGTCGGTCAGGTAGATCGTGTCGCCGGTCGGAGAAATGCCGAACGGCGCGTCGGTCGCCGCGCGATTGTACGCGGAGCTTTGCGCCGTGATCACCGCATAGCCGTTCGCCTCGACCGTCAGCGAGGAGATGCGGTACTTATGGAGATCGTCGATCGAATCGCTCAGATACCAGCCGTCGAGCGACGCCGCGCTTGTGCCGCCGTTATGGAGCTCGATCCAGTCCTTCTCGCTGCTTCCCCGATCGTGGATGGCGCATACCTCGGAGATGTATACGCCGTCAGAAGGAAAAAAACCGAGCGCCTCCGCATTCTTCTCCGCGTGACCGTTCGGAGACATCGGCGTCGGATGGCGATAGTAAACCTGCTCGTTGTTCTCGTCCAGTCCGATCGAAACATTGTCCGGCAGCGCGCCGACCGTTACCCAGTCGAGCGTCTTGTCGCGTTCGCTGTACAGGTACAGCGTCTCGCCCTCGGTCAGCGAAAAGCTCGCGTGCAGCTCGTCGCCCACGCTCGTCTTGCCCGAAAGGAACACGAGCACGTACCCGTGCGCGGGAATCTTTGCCGTCGCGGAAAAGCCCCATTTGTTGAGGTTTTTCGGATTGTCCGAGAGGAACAGTCCCGCGAGCGAAACCTCACTGTCGGAGGTGTTGACCAGCTCCACCCAGTCGCTGCGGTCGCCGTCGCGATCCGCGATCGAGTACGCGTTCTTCGCAAGCACCTCGCTGATGCGTACGGTGCTCGGGCGGCGGGCGTTGATCGTCGGATCGACGAACGCTTCCGGATCGTCCTGACCGTCGTTCTCCGTTGGCTCGATCACGGGCGGTTCGTTTTCGATGTCGGTCCCGTTCTCCTTGCCCGGCGTCCCGTTCACGCAGTAGCCGAAGCTGCCGTCCGCACGCTTTGCGTAGGTCATATCCTTTTCGGGCATTTCCGGAACCTCGAGCGAATCGACCGCGTTGCCGTGCGCGTCGTAGAGATACAGATGATCGCCGTAGCGCGAAATGCCGAGATCGACGCAGGCGTGTGTGTCCTTCGTCGCGCAGGTCTCATTGCAGCAGTAGACCAGCAGATACCCGTTCGCGGGGATCGTGCCGGACAGGTTCGCGTCGTCAAAATCGCTCGGATCGTCGCACAGCGTGAACCCGTCGAGCGATACGTCGAAGCCGTTTTTGTTGTGCAGCTCCACCCAGTCGCACGAATCGCAGCCGCCGCACGACAGCAGCGTATTGCGCGAGGACACTTCGTTGATCTCGATGCCGGTCACCGCGTCGAAGTGCTCCTCGACCGGATCGGGCTGTTCGTCCAGGATCGGCGTGTCGTTCGCGGCGTTCGGGGTCGGTTCGGTGCAGTAGCCGAACGTGCCGTCGTCGCGTCTTGCGTAGGAAACGTCGCGGTTGAGCGCCGGAACCGCAACCTCCTCGACCGCCTGCAGGTACGGGTTGATCAGCACGATCGTCTCCCCCGCCGCTTTCAGCGAGAAGCCGAGGCAGATCGGCGACGTGCCGTCCCATGCGAGCTCGTCGGTCTTGTCGAGCTTGGTCGCGAGCAGAACGAGATACCCGCCCGCGGGGATCGTTACCTCCGGCAGGGTGCATGCCTTTTCGCCGTTTTTGATGTTGTCGGTCAGACCCCAGCCGAACAGATTCACCGGCTGATTCGACGCGTTATGCAGCTCGATCCAATCGGGCGAGCCGTACGTTTCATCCGTGAGACTTTCGCCGTTGCTCGTCACGATCTCGTTGATCACGATCGGGTTCGCCAGCTCCTGATTCTCGGTATTGCAGCCGAACAGCCCCGCCGTCATGCACAGCAGGAGCGTGATCGCCGTCGTTTTTAAGAACAGGTTCTTCAATGCAAATCTTCCTCCGATTCCAGTTGTACGACGATGCGCAGAATCTTCGCCGCGTCCGCCGCCGTCACCTCGCCGTCGCCGTTGCAGTCTGCAGCGGCGCGCATCGGCGCGTTCATGTATGAGAGCTTCACGATCGTTCGCAGGATCATCGCCGCGTCCGCCGCCGTGATCCGTCCGTCCAGATTCGCGTCGCCGTTTCGCAGCGTCACGCGCAGCATCCGGAGCTTTTCGAACGATGCGTTTTCAAAGTATGCGGGCGCAAAGTAGCCGAATCCGCCCGCAACCGAACCGTACAGGATCGCGCGGCCGTACACGCCGTCCGCCTGCAGCCGGTCCGCGCCGTCGGAAAACGTCATCCACGTAAACGCGGCGTCGCCCTCGCCGACGGCAAGCGTCTGCTTGTTCGTGCCGGTGCGCATCAGCACATAGCTGCCGCAATAATCGTCGCACGCGATGCGGTATCCGTCGCCCTCGCGCGTGACGGCAAAGATCGCGCCGTTACAGTCCGCCGCGGCAATGCTGCCGCCATTCGGCTCGCCGATCGCAACGCCCTTCAGGATGCCGTCCGCGGCAGGCGCCGCCCCGATTGCAAGCCATTGTCCGTCGCGCTCGATCGCAAGCGCGTAAAACCCTTCCTCCGGCTCCGGCACCGTGTATACGCCGGTGACCTCGCCGTCCTTTAAGAACACAAACACCAGTCCGCTCTGCGCGTCCTTCGGCACGCGGTACGAGCCGTTCGCCTCCAGAAGCAGCGCGCCGCCGCCCTCCAGTCTGCGCGAGGACGTGCCCGCGTACACCGGCATCTGCGCATGCTGTCCGCCGATGCTGTACAGTCCCTCGTCCCGATCCAGCAGGATCGCGAGGCGGAACGCAAGCGCGAACTTCGAAAGCAGCTCCTGCTCGCCGCCTTTGAGCGTTTCTCTGACGCGCGGCGTGTACGTGCAGAGCGCATCGAGCGCATCTTTCTGCGCATCGTTCAGCAGCAGATCGAGCATGTGCGCTTCGTTGAGGTTCCCGTTCTCCGTCTCGCTGCGCCACAGGTCGATCAAATCGCGATAGACCGTATCGCCGCATTGCGCCTTCAGGTACTGCGCGAACAGGAACGACTGACCGTACGCGCCGACGTCGGTGCCGGACGCGTCGAAGTTTGCGTAGCTCATGCCGAGCCGCACGCGGTCGGATCGCGCGAACGCATCCAGATACCCCTGCTCCGCGACCGCGCCGGGATAGCTCAGCTCCTCCGCCGCCATCGAAAGCCCCTCGTTGAGCCACAGCCCGACGGTCGTTTCCCGTCCGAGCATGCCGGCGTTTGCGGGCGACGCGAGCACCGCGCTGCGCAGGATCAGGTGCGCAAACTCGTGCGCGAGCGTGCAGAGCACCGTGGTCTGCTGCTCCGCCATGCGCGCGTTGACGTTGATGATCGGCAGGCAGTTGTAGCTGTACGGGTCGTCCGGATCGACCGTGAAAATCTCCTCCTGCGTGTACAGGTCATACGCATCGAAGAACCCGCACACCGAAAGACTGTTCATCGCGTAGGTCAGGATGTTGACGCGTCCGTCGCCGCCGAGATCG
Organism: Christensenella sp. UBA3792; assembly: GCA_002369195.1. Taxonomy (GTDB): domain Bacteria; phylum Bacillota; class Clostridia; order Christensenellales; family CAG-138; genus UBA3792. Next base: position 60,139 of record DFEW01000048.1, on the reverse strand, counting down.
CGGAACGGACCGAAGTGCTCCGTATCGCTCGGATAGATGACCGTTTCGAACTGCTCCGCCATCGCTTCGAGCTGTTCCTGCGAGAAGGACACCGAATCGTTTTCGAGCGCCCAGACGCTGCAATGCTCGCCCTGCGCGGCAAGGCGGAACGTGCACTTATCGTACGCGTAGGTATTGAGATCGGTGCAGATCCAGAACGCATGCGTTTCGGGACCGTCCGTTTTGTTGGAATTGTCCTTGCCCGTGCGGTGCTTTCCGGACTGATACGGCAGCTCGCCGCGCGCCTGCGTCGGCGGTTCCTGCTGCGGCGTACCGGTAAAGAGCGCATTGCCGTTTTCGACATACGGAAGCGGATTGTAGATCAGCACGTGATCTGCATCATACGCCTGTTCGGTTGTTTCGGCAACGGCGTGCAGCGGGATCGCCGCGCACAGCAGCAGCGCCGAGAAAAGAAGGATCAAAGTCCGTTTCATGTCATACTCCTACGGATACAGTATACCACAAATCGCGCGCCTTGAAAAGGCACGATTCGCGCCGTTTCGTAAAAGAATTGTAATATGGCTGTAAACGTTCGGTCATTCCCCGTCGTCGAGCGCGTTCTTCAGCCGGTACAGCTTGCTCGATTCGAGCATCGCGACGATGTGCGTGCCGTCCGCCTCGTGCGATTCGGACAGGACGTTGCCGATCTCGTGCAGGATGCGGATCGCGTTGTATTTGTCGTAGGGGATCACCAGCTCCACGCGCTGCTGCGTGCGGTTCAGTTCCGTTTCGATCCGTTCGAGCAGCGCATCGATGCCCGCGCCGGTCTGCGCGCTGATCGCAACCGCCCGCTCTCGCGTGCGCGGCACGGCGGTTTCGAGATCGCATTTGTTGTACACCTCGATGCACGGTGTGTCGGCGGCGCCGAGCGATTCGAGCACCTGCTCGGTCACGCGCATCTGCACATCGTAGTACGGACAGCTTGCGTCCACCACGTGCAGGATGAGGTCGGCGTTTTTGACCTCCTCTAACGTCGAGCGGAATGCCTGCACGAGCTCGTGCGGCAGCTTGTTGATGAACCCGACGGTGTCGGACAGCAGACACGGCGTGCCGTTCGGCAGCGTAATGCCGCGCACGACCGGATCGAGCGTCGCGAACAGCTTGTCTTCGGCAAGCACGTCGCTCGCGGACAGCACGTTGAGCAGCGTGCTCTTTCCGGCGTTCGTATATCCGACCAGCGCGACGATCGGCGTCTCGCTCTTTTCGCGCACGCTTCTGCGCACGCTGCGCTGCTTTTCGACTTCCTTCAGCTCCTGTTCGAGCTCAAAGATGCGCCGGCGGATGCGGCGGCGGTCGATCTCCAGCTTCTTTTCGCCGGGACCGCGCATGCCCACGCCGGACGCACCCTGCCGCGACATCGCAACGCCCACGCCCAATAACCGCGGCAAACGGTATTTGAGCTGCGACAGCTCCACCTGCAGCTTGCCCTCGCGCGTGGTGGCGCGGGTCGCGAAGATGTCGAGGATCAGCATCGTGCGGTCGATGACCGGCGCGCCTAAGATGCTTTCGAGGTTTCGGATCTGAATCGCTGTCAGCTCATCGTCGAAGATGAACACATCCGCTTCCGTCGCGCTGCCGATGAGCCGCAGTTCATCCGCCTTGCCGGAACCGATATACGTTCCGTTGTCGACCGGACGCTTGCGCTGTCGTTCGATGTGCACGACGTTCACGCCCGCCGTGTCGGCGAGCGCTTTCAGCTCTTCGAGCGTGTCGTAGCCGTCGTCGTTGTCGATTCCGACGAGCACCGCGCGCTCCGGCTCGGACGCCGTAACCGCGTACGCGGGCGCTTTTAAGCGGTTGTCCGCCTCGATCAGCGCCTGCAGCAGTCCGTCCTGCGGCAGCCGGTCCGCCCGCATCGGCCCGTAGATCAGCGGCTTGCGTTCCTCGCCGACCATCTCGCCGACGAACGCGACGTATACGGACGTCGGTCTGCCCTCGCGCACGCCGACCGCCGCCATCGCGTCGAGCCGCATCGAATTGAGCGTGCCGAGGTCGACGTCGGAAAGGTACCCGCTGCCGTTCGGATGCGTGTGGATGCACCGCACGCCCGCGAGACGGTCGATGTTGCGCACGAGGCGCATGTCCGGCATCGATACCGTCGTCGCATCGCCGACCGATACGTCCGCCACCGCGCCGCTGCGCGAAAGGTACACCGAGATCTCGCGCCCGATGCGGCCGGTGAACGCCGCCATCTTTTCCAAAAGTGCATACGAAGCGAACACGCCGCTCGGCTGTGTCTCGTCGTACAGCAGCAGCATGTCGTCCAGAATCGTGTCGCGGATGCCCGCGATATTGCCGTGTATCTTCTTTTCCATAGATCAATATTGTACCATATCGATGACGTCCGTGGCAAGCAGCATCCGCTCGCCGAGCAGCCGCACCGCCCGATCCGCCGAGCTGCCGAGCAAAAACGCGCCCGCCCGCGCCGCGTCGAACGGCTTCAGCCCTTGTGCAAGCATCGCCGCGATCAGTCCGGTCAGAACATCCCCGCTGCCGCCCTTGGCAAGACCGGGATTTCCGAACGTCAAAAACGCCGTTTTTCCGTTTGCATGCACCAGCGTCGTCGCGCCCTTTAAGAGCACCGTGCAGGGAAACTGCGCAGCCGCCGACAGCGGATCGGCAAGCACCGCATCGATCGTCGTATCGAGCAGCCGCGCCATCTCGCCGACGTGCGGGGTGATGACGACGTTGTCGTGCAGCAGCTTTGACAGTTCCCAATGCGACGCGAGCTGATTGAGCCCGTCCGCGTCCAGCACCGTCGGCACATGCGAACGCAGCGCCGCTTCGATCACCGGCGCGATATCGCCGGACCCGACGCCGCAGCCGATGCCGATCGTCTGCTTTCGCTTCATCGCGCCGATCGCAGCCATGTGCGCCTGCGCGTTCCAGTCCTCCGTGCCGGTCGGCAGCGTGATCGCCTCCGGCGTCGACGCAAAGAACGGACGCACCGGATCGGGCGTGCATACGGTCAGAAGTCCCGTTCCGCCGCGCAGCGCCGCCCGCGCGCTCAACACCGCCGCGCCCGGATACTGCTTCGAACCGACGCACAAAAGCGTGTGTCCGTTCCTGCCCTTGTGCGAATCGAACGGGCGCTTGGGCAGCAGCGCCGCGATGTCCGCTTCCTCATCGAAGAACAGGTCCGGTTCGGATGTGTCCGCAAACAACGGCTGCACGAAAACTTCGCCGCAAAGCGCCCTGCCCTGTCCGAGCAGCATGCCCGCCTTTTTCGCCTGCATGGCGACGGTCGCATCCGCCCTGACCGCGACGGACAGCACTCTGCCGCTGTCCGCATGAAGACCGGACGGAATGTCCGCGGAGATGATCGTCTTTCCGCTTTCGTTCATCCGTCCGATGATTTCGGCATACCTGCCCTCGACCGGACGATCCAGTCCCACGCCGAACAGCGCGTCGATCAGAAGCTCCCGTTCGAGCGGTTCCCATTGCGAACACACCGGCACGCCACCGTCCTGCGCGGCGCGCAGAAAATGCGCTGCGTCCGGCGTGCAGCGGCGCGCGTCGCCGCAGAGCACGATGCGCGAAGGGATCCCCTCCCGATGCAGCAGCAGCGCGGCGCAGATGCCGTCGCCGCCGTTATTGCCGGTACCGCAGATCGCCGTGACCGTGTCGCCGGGCCGGATGCGCGCTTTCACCGCTTCGACGATACCCTTTGCCGCCGTTTCCATCAGCGTCAGCGACGGAATCCCCGCCGCCATCGCCTCGCGGTCCTTGTGTCTCGCCTGCGCGGCGGTTACGATTCGCTCCATTCGTCCTCCTCCGAAAGCGCCGTTTCCAGCGCGTTCCTTGCCGTGTCGTACCCATAGCCGCGCGCCTGCAGGCGACTCATCACGCGCATGCGGCGCTTGTCCGGTTCGAGGTCTTTGAACTGCCGTGCGAACTTTCTTGCCACCGACAGCGCGTTCTCGCGCTCGTCGTCCTCGTCGGTCTGCTCCATCGCCTCGCGGATGTATTGCTCCTCGATGCCGTGCGACTTCAGTTGCTCATACAGGTGCCGGCGGCTGACCGGCTTGGTGTTCAGCCGCGTTTCCACGTACCGCTGCGCATAGCGCCGGTCGTCGAGCAGACGCAGTTCGATGAGCCGCTCGACCGTCGCGTCCACGTCCGCCTCGCCGAAGTCCTTGCCGTCCAGATACGTCTGCATCTCGGACACCGTTCGGTCCTTCAGCGCCAGATATTTCATTGCGTAATCCATCGGGGACATCGACCCCGCCGTCTGTTTTTTCATGTTCACGCTCCGTTACACGCAGGATTTCTTTACAGTATACCACACTTCTTCGCGTCTGTAAAAGGAATTCCTTCCTATGTACCAAATACGATATATATAACGGATACGGTATTGATAACGGATACGGTATATAACGAATACCGTATCCGATACGATTATAACGGATACGAAAAAATACCGTATCCGATACGAAAAGAATAAGGGATATGAAAAATACCGTATCCGTTAAACATTCATCTTTTCTCTTTTTCAGCAATACGGAAGGATTTTTTACAACTCTGCAACAACTCGGACGCATTTATAACGCATCCTGGTGCTATCATGAAGGCAACGGATTACAAGGAGGAATTGATATGAAACGACTTGTTTCTCTAATGCTGCTTTTCTGCATGCTCGCCTGCGTGCCCACGCCGGAGTCGGATGCGGTCCGACAGAAGGACACGAACGTTTTGATCGACACGGTGCTGACCGAAGAAAGCGAACGCGGCGACGCCGCGCCTGCGCCGGTCAAAGCGCTGTTTCCCGAGCGTTTTCAATGCGATTTCACCACCGAGGCGCGGCATGTGCACGTCACCGCAGACGCGCCGATCCGCGTACATACAAGCGGCGGGTTCCCGCTGCTGCGCGTCGAGCACCGGACGCTTACCGATGCGGAACGGCTGACAATTTACCGGCGGCTGTTCGGAAAGGACGAGCTCTATATCTTCTCGCAGCGGCAGCGCACGCGCGAGGACGTTGCGCAGTATATTCAACAGTGCCTCGATGCGATCGAGTATCTTTCGAACAACAAGGCGGAATGGATGCGCGAGACGGATTCGACCGAGGACGAATGGAAGGAGCTTCTTGCTTCCCACAAAAAGCGCGTGGAGGAATTGAAGCAGGAGTACAGCGCCCTGCCGGAGGATTCCGTGCCGCAGCCGAACGCGCCGTGGGACGGATCGCTGCCGGAGCCCAATCCGGACATCCGCAGCTGGAATCATTACGAGATCGTCGGCGACGCATACGAGCAGGACAGCATCTGGCGTTATGACAACGCGAGCGCGGAGGAACAGATAAAGGACGACAACATCTCGTTTTACGCCGCGATCCCCGCGGACGAATTTGGAAGAGGTTCGACCGGCTTCAGCCTGACCGCGCCCGGCGCAAGGCGGCTCGATCGCTCGGAGTACGATCTCAATTTAAACGGCGCAAAGCTGACCGCAAGAGAGGCGGCGGCGCTCGTGCAAAGCATGGTCGCGGACGTTGCGCCGCAGTATGAGATCGCGGACATCTATTGGAGCAACAACGCGTTCAGCGACGGCGACACGGCGGGACAATACTCGCGCGAGGGGTATTTCGTTCTTTTGACACAGCGGTTCGCGGACGCGCAGACGGTGTTTTGCAGCGCGTTAATGGGCAGTTTTGCCGAGGACAAATTCTGGCCGTACGACTGCATCACGGCGTCCGTCGATTCCGAGGGGCGGCTGATGTCGCTCAATTGGAGCGGTGCGCTCAAGGTGACCGGGACGGTTTCCGAAACCACGACGCTGCTGCCGTTCGACGAGATCTTTGACGTCGTAACGCGGCAGATGAATTATAACTGGGGCGACGAGCGGCACGATCACGGGACCGTCGTGATCGACGACGTGCAGCTGGGGCTTATGCGCATTCGCGAGAAGAATCAAATGGAAAACGGGCTGTTGGTGCCCGTGTGGTTTTTTACCGGCGTGTTCACGTATTCCGATGCGCAGCGCGACGCGCGCATCAAAGAGGGGCACTTCCCCGCGGAGGCGGCGCGGGATGTGCGGGACAGTTCGCGACCGCTGCTGATCGTAAACGCAATCGACGGCAGCGTGATCGATCCGCAGAACGGGTATTGACGCTGCGCGTTCGCGTCGATGAAAGGCTTCATCGACGCGAGTTTGCACCGCCTGCCTATCGCCTGCGGCGACCGGGCGACAGGCGGCGAAAGGTGTCAAACGCACCGCGCATGTCGCCGGATTTGACGGATCGGTGCGGAAAACATTTTTGAAAGGAGACCGTTTATGAAACGAATCATGGTATTGCTGTTCTGTCTGGCGCTGCTGATTGCCTGTGTGCCGACGCCGGACGTCGACGCTGTCAAGCAAAAGGATACGAATGTGCTGATTGAAACGGTGCGCAGGGAACAGGACGAGACGCCCGCGCCGCACGATCTGCCGGAACGCTTCGTCTGCGACTTTACGACCGATACGCGCAATGTGCATGTGACAGCGGACGTTCCGATCGAGGTTCTGTCCGAAACCGGTACGTTTCCGATGCTGCGCGTCGAACGCCGCGCCATCGGCGATGCGGATCGGCTGACGATTGCCGGACGCGTGCTTCACAGCGATACGCTCTATATCTATACGTATCGTGTCACACGCGAGATGCTTGCAGAACAGATCCGCGCCCTGATGCAGGAGCCGACGCCCGAGGAAAAGGCACAGTGGATGGCGGACCTCGACGCAACCGAAGAAGAATATCAGGAAATGCTGGAAAACCGCAAACAAATGCTCGCCGAACTGCAGAAGCAGTACAACGAGCTGCCCGAGGACGATGCGCCGCAGCCGTTTGACGTCTGGGACGGCAGTGCACCGGCGTACAGCGATGATTTTGAGCATCACAGCAATTACATCCGGATCGTCGGCGTTCCGTTTGCGAATGCAGACGGCACGTCCCTTGACTCCATAGAGATCTATGTAGATGAACAGACCGTAAGGCAGATCGAATACGAGATCGGCAATCGCGATTCGGAGGATGTTACCAGCGCATGGTTTTTCAACGATGCGCATAAGTTCGGTTCATCTCGCATTTCGCCCTCCGATTATGATCGACCGCATGATGGTGCAACCGTTGCCCCGATCGATGCCATTCGGCTGGTCAAGTCGTACTTCGCCGGAATCTGCGACTATTCTGTTGCGGATGTATACTGGGCAAACAACGCTGCCACCGACGGTGAAACCGAGGATTCGATCGGCATCCGTTCGAACACGCGCTGGGGTTACCTCATTCACCTGACGCAGAACTTCAGCGGCGCGAATGCCGTATACTGCAGCAGCAGCGCGATGGATCCGCCCGACCCCTCCGTGCAGGTGATGCGCACATGGCCGTATGAATCGGTAACCGCGGTGGTCGACGGCGACGGAACGCTCATTTCCTTTGTTTGGCTGATGCCGCTTACCGTTACGGATGTGATCTCGGAGTCTGTAAAGCTCCTGCCGTTCGAGGACGTCGAAGCGATCTTCCGGCAACAAACGGGCCGCATGCTGTCCGACGCGGATTGCAGGGATGCGTCGCTCGACGTGGAAGCCGTGCAGCTCGGTCTGTTCCGCATCCGCGAAAAAAACAATATGAACGCAGGACTGATGGTGCCGGTCTGGTACTTTACCGGTAAACTGACCTATACGGACGCGATGAAAAACGCGCGGCTGGCAGACGGATTCAGCGAAGCGCAGGCGGAAGGCAACTGGTACGATATGCTCAATCCGCTGCTGATCGTCAATGCCGTCGACGGCACCGTCATCGATCCGTGGAAAGGATACTGAATATTTTTCGGATTCGTGCAACGAAATGCCGGTATACGGCGTCTTATTGTATGAAAAGCATCCGATACCGATGAGAAAGGAGCGATTTGAAATGACGGAACGACAGCGAAAACGGCTGTTTCGGCGGATCGAACGCGCATCTTCTCTGCGCGTGCCGTGGTACCTTGCGCTGCTGTCTCTGTTCGAACTTCTTTAGCGCGGTCGGAACGGACAGTTGCGACAGAAATGTAACTTATTGGTAAATGGTTTGTAAAAACGATGGTTTTTTTCAAAAAAGTGTGTACAATAAAAGCATCAATGAGAAAAGGACGATTCTACAATATGACAAAATGGATGAAAACCGGATTGATCACGCTGACGGCGGTGCTTCTGCTCTGCGGGCTCGCCTGTGTGAACGACCCGACCCGCGAATCGAATGTGACGGCGACCGCCGTTCCGGTCGATTCCGATAACATCTCTTTCATTACCCCCTCGCCCGATCTGCACCGCGAGGAGCTTGACGCGATCCTGCGCCGCTCCACGATGCTCGAAGGCGTGACCGTCGGCGGCGTGAACGTCGGCGGCATGACCGTTTCCCAGGCGCGCGACGCGGTCCGCGCACAGCTCAGAAGCGATGCGAAATCCTACGCGATCAACGTCACCTTCGGCGACGTGACCGTACCGTTTTCCGGCGAGCTGATCCCGATCACCGACAACATCGACGCCGTCGTCGACGAGGCGTTCAACATCGTGCGCGAGGACACCGGCTTTGACGCGGTCTCCCGCGAGGTCGAGGCGATCAAGGCGTCCGGTCGGGACTTCCCCGTCTCCGTGCATTTTGAAGAGGCAGCCTTAAAGGGTGCGGTCGAAACGTTCGCAAACGAACACAACGTCGCGCCGGTCAACGCGTCCGTCGCGTACGACAAGGAGACCAACGGCGTCAAATTCACCGAGGACGCGCCCGGCAGATCCGTGGACACCGAAGCGCTGCTCGCCCTGCTGCTTGCGGCGAACAACGGCGACACCGTCGAAGCGCCTGCCGTCGAAACCGCGGCGGAGATCACGAGCGAGAACGTCAAGGACAAGTTCGTGCTGCGCGGCAAGATGACGACCGACTATCACAAGAGCATCAAGAACCGCAAGTTCAACATCTTCAAAGGCGCAGGCCTGATCACCGGTACGGTTCTGCATCCGGGCGACGTGTTCTCCGCGAACAAAACGCTCGGCGTGCGCAACAAGGCGAACGGCTGGAAGGTCGCAACCGCGTACGTCGCCGGCGCGCACGAAAAGCAGTACGGCGGCGGCGTCTGCCAGCTTTCCTCGACGCTCTACAACGCCGCGGTCATGGCGGACATGAAGATCGTCGAGCGCCGCAACCACTCGATGCCCGTCGACTACGTTTCGAGAGGGCTCGACGCGACGATCAACTCGATCGGCAACATCATCGACTTCAAGTTCGAAAACAGCAGCAAGTCCGACATCATCATCATCGCCTACGTGGACAACGAGGACTACGCCAAGGCGGGCAAGCTGACGATGGAAATCTGGGGCATTCCGGTGAGCGAGGACTCCGACGGCAAGTATGACGAGATCCGCATCCCCGATCCCGAAAAGATCAAGACGCTGAACCCGTCCGGCGACGTCGAATACCGCGTCGACGAGACCAAGAAACCCGGCTACAAGGAACAGATCGTCAAGAACCAGAAGGGTTCCGTCTGGCAGAGCTACGTCGACTACTATCTGAACGGCGAGCTTGTCGAGCACAAGAAGCTCGACCAGTCCACCTACAAGGCGTTCAAGGCGGTGTACATCGTCGGTCCGGACGCGACGCCGGAACCCGATACCACGCCCAAGCCCGACAAGACGCCCGATCCGTCGACCGGCACCGAGCCGACGCCGCACGATCCCGATCCGACGCCGCACGAGCCCGATCCGACGCCGCACGAGCCCGATCCGACGCCCGCGCCGACGCCCAAGCCCACGCCGAACGAACCCGATCCGACGCCCAAGCCCTCGGATCCCGGCGACGATTCCGGCAACGATTAAACAAGTTCAGGACTGTCGAACGGACAGTCCTGTTTTTTGGGGAGGAACATATGGAAGTTCAAATCATCGATCCGAGCACCCGCAAAACGACGGCATGGTCCGGCGGCACGACGCAGGAATACATGCTCTATCCGCCGACCGGCTCGTACGCCGCGCGCGAGTTTCTCTTTCGCATCAGCAGCGCTTATGTCGCGCTGAGCGAATCGCATTTTACGCCGCTGCCCGGCGTGACGCGCGACCTGACCCCGCTTTGCGACGGGTTTTACCTGAAGATCAACGGCGCACGCTGGCAGTACCTGCAAAACGGCAAGGTGCTGCGCTTTTCGGGCGACGACGACGTCTACTGCCGCGGCAGCGGACGCGACCTCAATCTGATGCTGAAAGGCGCGCACGGCGAGATGCGCGTCCTGCCCGCGGGCGAAAGCGACCTGCTCCCCCATGCGTTCGTGTACGTATACACAGCGGTTGCAAACACGGTCGGCGGCGTTTCGGTGCCGGAGGATTCGTTCCTCTCCGTCCGTCCCGACCGTCTGCACAAGCTGACGCTCGCTTCCCCCGCCGTGCTGTTCACGATCGATCTATAAAAAAGCCCTCCCCGTGCAGGGGAAGGCGATCGGACGGGCTGTGCTACGGCTCGTAATCCTCGCTGCCGTCGCCCTGCGCTTCGCGAAGGAGGGCGAGCATTTTGAGCGATTCGATGTCCAGCGGCTGCCCGCCGGAGCCGGATACGCACGCGGAACACGTAAAGAAGCACTCGGGACAGATGCAGCGGCTCATTACGCCTTTCTCGTCCTGCACCATATACGTTCCGCACCGTTGACAACTGCAGCGCATGAAATCACCTCCATGCGCTATTGTACCACCGAAATCCGCGCTTTTCAAGCGCCGCGCGATGTGTTATAATCAAACCATGAAACGGGTGTTCCTGATCCTGCTCGCCCTCGCGATGCTCGCCGCTGCGGGCGTGGGCGAAGCGGATGAACTGATGCAGCAGGGTTCCAAGGGCGAAGAGGTCGTGCGCGTACAGATGCGGCTCTTCGACCTCGGTTTCTATACCTATAAGCCGACCGGCAGCTATCAGACGGTCACCCGAAGCGCAGTCGTCGCGTATCAGGCGGCGTCCGGCATCATGAGCGACGGCTCGATCGGCTCCGAGACCCTGCGCACCCTGTTTTCCCGCGGGGCAAAGCGCGTCGATTTCCACGCCGAAGTTCCGCTGACCTATACCGCGCAGGGCGCGATCGCGCAGCGCGGTCTTGCGCTGACCTGGGAGGAGCTGCAGCCCAAGCTCGTCGAGGGCGAGCCGTACACGGTGCGAAACGCCGCGACCGGCGAGGATGTGCGCCTGCTCTTTTCGGGCGGTGAACAGCATGCGGAGCTGACGCTCCCCGTTCCCCTTTCCGAGCGCACGGCGTCGCAAACGCTCCTGGAGCGCTGGCTCGGCGCGTCGAACAGCTTTTATAAATGCGCGGCGCTTCTGGAGCTGGACGGTCAATGGATCGCCGCCTCGATGCAATGGGACGGTGATAACCGTGTCTGTCTCTACGTAACCGGCAGCCGCTCGCACGTACACAACCTGCCCGACGCAGAGCACGACGCGAACATCAGGCGCGCGTCCTACTGAGCGCGTCCTACCGAAAAAAAGCACGGACCTTTTCGGGTCCGTGTTACTGTTTTTTGGCAATCAGAAGCTCCGCATCGACCGTGACGGCGGTCAATGCCGCCGCGTCGAGCGACGACGGATCCGCGCCGAACGTCAGCGGCGTCATGGCAAGAAAGTCGCGCGCCTGCTCCGGCGTGAGCGAAAACGTGTTCGTCACGCGCACGCGATCGAGCAGATGAAACTGCGCCGCAAGATGCGAAACGACCGCGTCGTTCGCGTACGAATCGTGCCGCAGCCGGTCGCCCATCAGCGCGCGGATCTCCCCAAGATAGCCCGATTGCGGGACGAGCTTCAGCAAAAGCCCGTCCGGCTTCAAGACGCGGCGGAACTCGCCGTAATGCGCAGGCGAAAACAGATTTAGGATCACGTCGACGCTGCCGTCGGCAAGCGGCAGCCGCGTCAGGTCCGCGACCGTCCACAGGATCGGATTGCCGCCGCGCGCGGCGAGTGCGATCGCATCCTTCGAATTGTCGACCCCGACGGTCACGCCCGCGGCAAGCGCCTTGGTGAACGTGCCGTCGCCGCAGCCCGCGTCAAGCACGACGGCGGGATCGGCAGGCATGCGCGCGCGGATCGCTTCGATCACGGCGTCGTAGAACCCGCCCTCCAGAATACGGCGGCGCGCCTCGAACAGCGCCGCATCGTACTTCGACGGTCTCGCGTTCGGCAGAAAATGCACATAGCCCTTTTTCGAGGGATCGAACGTGTGTCCGTTTTTGCAGACCAGCGCGCGGTCTTGCTGCGAAAACGCCGTCCCGCAGGCGGGACAGCGCAGCAGATCGATATGCGTGAAAAACTTTTCGGCGCTCAAAGCTTACGAATCCTTCCGTTCAAATTCGAACGCTTCCTTCGGGAGCGTCGGTTCCGGTGCGGGCGCGTCCTCCGGCTTCGCATCCGCGACGATGCGCTTGCGCTTCAGCATGCGCGCGCGTTCGTCCGAAATGAGGAACAGGATCACGACCGCCACGAGCGGCAGCGTCCACAGCATGATGTCGAACTTCAGGATCTTCAGCACGAGGATCGTGACGAGCAGCGCCGCGCCGATCCCGCCGAAGATGTACGATGCGATTCTCCACCCTTTTTCCTTGCGTTCCATGTTCTCGCCTCCGTTTGGTTTCTACCGGTTCGATGCAAGCCACAGCGCCTGCGCGATTCCCTCCATGCCGTCGCGGTCGGACGGAATGACGCGCTCGGTGCCGGTGCGCACCATCTGATAGCGCAGGATCGTCATGCCCTGCAGGATAATGTCCCCGCGCTTTTGCGTCAGCAGCGGATGATTGAGACGGTCCGCCTCCGAAACCGCGCTCCATTCGCGCCGCATCCGGTCGAGATCGGGCAGCGTAATGTCGCACAGGTTCGCGCCGTCATACACGCGCTGGTTTGCGAGCAGCGCGCCAATGCTCGTGATCGTGCCGCCCACGCCGTACACCGGCTGCGGGACGGTCGGCAGGGGTGCCGCCTTTTGATCGATCCACGCGAACAGCTCGCGTTCGAGCGTGTCCGGATCGCTCGCGTCGCAAACGTCCTTTGCGCGCACGCACCCGCACGGGTAGCTCAGCGATTGTTCCTTTGTGACGACCTGAAAGCTGCCGCCGCCGATGTCGAACACGGTGCCTTCCCCGCCCGTTACCGCCGAGAACGCGTAATTGCCTTCCTCCTCGCCGGACAACACATGCACGCCGATGCCGGTCCGCGCCAGAACGCGCGCGCAAAAGTCGTCGCGATTGGATGCGTCGCGCACGGCGCTGGTCGCATAAATGATGATCGGCACGCCAAAGGCGCTTGCCTGATGCACGAACGCTTCGATCGCGTCGACGGTGTCCGCCATGCGATCCTCCGTAAGCCGTCCGGTGCGGTCGATGTCCTTTGCAAGGCGCGTCGAACAAAGCGTCTTTTTGAGCGATATGACCCGTCCGTTTTCCGCTCTGCCCAACATCAGCCGGACGGAATTGCTGCCGATGTCGATGACGGCGACCTGCGGGCTCATTCGTTTGCTCCGATCGGGACGCTGCTGTCGTCCGCAATGATCGTGTCCGCCGGATAGTGCCAGCCGTATTTGCTCATGCCCTGCTGAATCTTGTACTCGTCCGTGCGCATATACTCGAGATTCGTGCGCTCCTGCGAATAGGTGCGCTTGGTCTGATTGAGGATTTCGACGCGGTTGTTGTACTCCTCGCGCGCGGACTTGATGCGCAGCCGCTGCGGAATCAGGACCGCAAGAAGCACAACCACGCACGTGATCAGCACGAGGATAAAGTGAACCAATCTGAAATGTACGGTGCGGATTCTCCGCTTCGTCGATTTCTCCATGCTGTCAGTATAGCAGAATCGAAACCAAAACGGAACCTATTTTTTGCGTATTTTTTGTGATATTCGCGTAAACAACGGCGAAAACAGCGCGTAAACCGATGCAAAACCGAGCGAAAAGGCGATCAACAGAAACGCGCGCACCGTCCCGCAGTTCGCCGCAAAGAGGTATCCCGAGAGGATCACGGCAAGGCACAGCACAAAGAACGCATCGCAAAGATGCGTTCGAATCCGCCGTTTTGCGCCGTCGCGCACGAGGCGCACGAGCAGATACAACAGTCCCGAAACCGCCCCGCCGTGGAACAGCAGCAGCGCCTGATACGGCTGCGCGGTGACGTCGATCATTTGCGGCGGAAGAACAGCGGGCGGCGCTCCGGCTCCGGCTGTTCGTACTCGATCGAGACGATCTCGCCCTCCAGCAGCACCTGTCCGTCGTCCGGATTCAGTCTGCCGAGCTTCAGTCCCTCGCCCCAGACCGTCAGCGCGCCGACCTCGGTCTCAACCGTCAGCTCGTCCTCAAAAAAGCGTTCGACCTCGACGACGCCCGTGATGCGCATCCGTCGCCGTCCCTCGATCAGCACCGTATGCGTCGCGTTCACCGACAGGTCCGTACTCTTGCGTTCCATATGCCACCTCCTGCCTTTACCGCATTGTATGCGGCGCCGCGCGGCAATACGCGTCGAAGTTTGCCGCATCCGTTCGTTTTTCGGCAAAGTGCTTGACAACCGCCGCCGCTTCCCTTTACAATAGGAATCAGCAAATCAAATGACCCATTTCAAGCATGTTACGGAATTTGACAAACGTTTCAGCCATTTGAAAACCCATATACGGAGGTATTCTGTGAACCAAACCGAACTGCAAGCCAAAACGATCGCCGAGCTGTACGAACTTGCCAAGCAGCACGGCATTCCTTCCTACCGCAAATATAAAAAATCCGAGCTGATCGAACTGCTGCAGCAGCCCGCTCCGCAGCCCAAAAAACGCGGTCGCCCCGCAAAGCGCGAGCAGAGCGAACCGGCAGATGCGGCTCCGGCACCCGCCGACGCCAAGCAGGATGCGGCTACGGCACCCGCCGACGCCAAACAGGATGCTGCGCCGTCCCCCGCGCCCGCCGAGCCGAAAAAGAAGCGTGTCGGCAGACCGCCGCGTCCCACGCGCAACGCGATCGCGGAAGCGCCCAAGCCCGAACCCGAGCCCGATGCGACGCAAGCCGTGCAGCCGGCCGCGCAGCCGGCCGAGCCGAAGCCGGAAGCCGCCGAGCACGAACAGGCAGGCGCAGCGCGCGTCCTGCCGAATCCGCATATGCAGAACAACCGGCAGGGCCGCCGCACCTTCTCGCCGCGCGCCAACGGACGCGCGCAGGAGCCCGACCGGCAGCAGACGCAGCCGCAGGAGACCGGCACCGCCGCAGGCGTTCTGGAGATCATGGAGGGCTACGGATTCCTCCGCGTGCAGAACTACGACTCCGGTCCGAACGACGTATATGTCGCGAACGCGCAGATCCGCCGCTGCAACCTCAAGAACGGCGATTTCGTCGAGGGCAGAACCCGCGCGCGCCGCGAGGGCGACAAGTATGAAGCGCTGCTCTACGTCGACCGCGTCAACGGCAAGGACCCTGACGAGAATGCGCAGAACCGCGTCAACTACGAGGACCTCGTTCCGATCTTCCCGAACGAGCGTTACACGCTCGAAACGCCGGGCAAAGCCAACAACCTGTCCGTGCGTCTGATCGACCTGATCGCGCCGATCGGCAAGGGACAGCGCGCGATGATCGTCTCGCAGCCCAAGGCGGGCAAAACGACGCTGTTAAAGCAGATCGCCAACGGCATTACGGAGAACTATCCGGACACGCACCTGATCGTGCTGCTCATCGACGAGCGTCCGGAGGAGGTCACCGACATGCGCAGAAGCATCCGCGGCGAGGTCGTTTCCTCCACGTTTGACGAGCTGCCCGAGCATCACACCCGCATCGCGGAAATGGTGCAGGAGCGCGCGATGCGCCTCGTGGAGGACGGACGCGACGTCGTGATCCTTTTGGATTCGCTCACCCGCCTCACCCGCGCCTACAATCTCGTCATTCCGCCGACCGGCAGAACGCTGTCCGGCGGCATGGACCCCGGCGCGCTGCACAAGCCGAAGCGCTTTTTCGGCGCGGCGAGAAACATCGAGAACGGCGGCTCGCTGACCGTGATCGCGACCGCGCTCGTCGAAACCGGCAGCCGCATGGACGACATCGTCTACGAGGAATTCAAGGGCACCGGCA
>DFEW01000048.1:30135-44000 GCA_002369195.1 Christensenella sp. UBA3792 | reverse complement strand
TTCAAGGGCACCGGCAACATGGAGATCCACCTCGACCGGCGGCTTTCCGAAAAGCGCATCTTCCCCGCGATCGACGTCTACAAGTCCGGCACGCGCCGCGACGATCTGCTGCTCTCGAAGCAGGAGCTGGACGGTGTGCGCATGCTGCGCCGCATGCTTGCGAACGGCGGCACCGGCGATGTAACCGAAAACCTCGTCTCCATGATGGATAAGACCTCCAACAACGAGGACTTCCTCATCCGTCTGAAGGAGTGGGTGCGCATCTTCGAAAAGGAGGGCTACACCTCCCCCTCGCACGGTCAGCAAAACCGCTACGGACAGTAAAAAAGTTTGCAAAAACGCGAAAATTTTTCTTGCTTTTTTCCGCGGGCATGGTATAATAGCCGATGGTAATGCATTACACGACGAAGGAGTGATAATACATGAAGAAAAATATTCATCCGTCTTACGGCGAATCGGTCGTGCGCTGTGCCTGCGGCGAGACCTTCCTTACCGGCTCCACCAAGGGCGAGCTGAAGGTCGAAATCTGCAGCAAGTGCCACCCGTTCTTTACCGGTCGGCAGAAGCTGGTTGACAGCGGCGGACGAGTAGATCGCTTCAAGAAGCGCTACGGTCTGTAAGAACAACTTCGAGCTCAACAAAACACGGGATCGCAAATCGCGGTCCCGTTTTTGTATATCTTGATTTCCCGTCTGCGAACGCTTGATATCCCGTAAATTCGTGCTATAATAAGGTCGATACCTGTGCGCGATATGCTGCCCGGGAGAAAAATACTCATCTTAGCTGGAGGAGAAAAATGCTGAAAGAATCGTTGGAAAGACTGGTCGGTTATGACAAGGAAGTCGGCGAAGCCATGCAGGCGGAATTCAACAGACAGAGAAGAAATCTCGAACTGATCGCTTCGGAAAACATCGTTTCGGAAGAAGTCATGCTCGCGATGGGCAGCGTGCTCACCAATAAGTATGCGGAAGGTTATCCCGGAAAGCGCTACTACGGCGGATGCGAATGCGTGGACGTTGTGGAGAACATCGCGATCGAACGCGCCAAGAAGCTGTTCGGCTGCGATTACGCGAACGTGCAGCCGCACTCCGGCGCGCAGGCGAACATGGCTGTATTCTTTGCCGTTCTGCAGCCCGGCGACACCTTCATGGGCATGGACCTTTCCAACGGCGGACACCTGACGCACGGCAGCCCGGTCAACATGTCCGGCAAGTATTTCAAGTGCGTTTCCTACGGCGTCGACGAGAACGGCGTGATCGACTATGAGGACGTCCGTGCAAAGGCATTGGAGTTCCGTCCGAAGCTGATCGTTGCCGGCGCGAGCGCATACTGCCGCACGATCGACTTCCCGAAGTTCCGCGAGATCTGCGACGAGATCGGCGCGGTCCTGATGGTCGACATGGCACACATTGCGGGTCTGGTCGCAGCGGGCGAACATCCCTCTCCCTTCCCCTATGCGGACGTCGTCACCACCACCACGCACAAGACGCTGCGCGGTCCGCGCGGCGGTATGATCCTTGCGAACAAGGAAGCGGCGGACAAGTTCAACTTCAACAAGGCGATCTTCCCGGGCATCCAGGGCGGTCCTCTGATGCACGTCATCGCGGGCAAGGCAGTCGCGCTCGGCGAGGCGCTCAAGCCCGAATTCAAGGCCTATCAGCACCAGGTCGTTCTGAACGCCAAGGCGCTTGCGAAGGCGCTGCAATCCCGCGGTCTCAAGATCGTTTCCGGCGGCACGGACAACCACCTCATGCTGCTCGACCTGATCGGTCTTGACGTCACCGGCAAGGAGCTGCAGAACCGTCTCGACAGCGTGTATATCACGGTCAACAAGAACACGGTTCCCGGCGAGCCGAGAAGCCCGTTCGTCACCTCCGGCGTCCGCATCGGCACCCCCGCCGTCACGACGCGCGGTCTCGTCGAGTCCGACATGGACAAGATCGCCGAGCTCATCTACCTTGCGATCTACGACTACGAGGACAAGAAGGAGTACATCCGCGGCGAAGTGCTGAAGCTCACCGAAAAGTACCCGATTTACGAATAAGATGGCTGAAGTCTTAAAAGGCAAACCGGTCGTCGACGCGATGGTCGCCCGCATGCAGGGCGAAACCGCGAAGCTTGCGGAGCGTGGGATCATCCCCACGCTCTGTATTGTACGTGTCGGAGAACGTCCGGACGATCTGTCCTACGAGCGCGGCGCCGTCAAGCGCTGCGAATCGGTCGGCATTCGCGTGCAGAAGGTCGTTCTGCCCGCCGACATCGATCAGGCGTCGTTCGACAAGGCGTTCGCCGCCGTCAACGCGGACCCTTCCGTCCACGGTATCCTGCTGTTCCGGCCGCTGCCGAAGCAGCTCGACAACGAACGCGCGCGCCGCATGCTCCGCCCCGAAAAGGACATCGACGGCTGCACCGACGCGTCGCTCGCGGGCGTGTTCACAAACACGAAGGTCGGCTTCCCGCCCTGCACCGCGCAGGCGGCGATGGAGCTTCTGCACCACTACGGTGTCGATCCGAAGGGCAAAAAAGCCGCGGTCATCGGGCGCTCGCTCGTGATCGGGCGTCCGGTCGCGATGCTTTTGATGCACGAGAACGCAACGGTCGTCAACTGCCACACGCGCACGGTCGACGTGCCGTCGATTACGCGGCAGGCGGACATTCTGATCGCGGCGGCGGGACAGCTGCACAGCGTCAAGCCGGACTTTACGAATCCCGATCAGGTCGTCGTCGACGTCGGCATCAACTGGGACGAAGCCAAGGGCGGTATCTCCGGCGACGTGGATTTCGACGCAGTCGAACCGCTCGTTCGCGCAATCTCGCCGGTACCCGGCGGCGTCGGCAGCGTCACCACCTGCGTGCTTGCAAGCCATGTCATCGAAGCAGCCGCGCGCACACTCTGACCATTTCTTTAGGGGGCTGAACGCATGAAACGGATTTTATTGATTGGAACGGGCGGCACGATCGCCTCGGAAATGACCGACGACGGGCTTGCCCCGAAGCTCGGTTCGAATCAGCTGCTGAACTACATTCCGCGCGTCAGCGAGATCTGCTCGGTCGAGTGCTTTCAGCTGATGAGCGTGGACAGCACGAACATGACGCCCGCCGACTGGCTCGACATCGCCCGCTGCATCGAGTCGTATTACGATGCGTACGACGGCTTCGTCGTCAGCCACGGCACCGATACGATGGCGTACACGGCCGCGGCGCTCTCCTATCTCGTGCGGCGCTCGAAGAAGCCGATCGTCCTGACCGGCGCGCAAAAGCCGATCAGCATGGATGTGACCGACTCGAAGCAGAACCTGCTGGATGCGTTCACCTACGCCTGCGACGACCGCGCCTGCGGCGTTTCGATCGTGTTCAACGGCAGCGTCATTCTCGGAACCCGCGCCAAGAAGGTGCGGAGTAAGAGCTTTTCCGCCTTCGCGAGCATCAACTATCCGGAGCTTGCGGTGCTGCAGGATGGGCGCGTACTGCACTACATCGACCTCGGCTACCGCGAGCGCGCGAAGTTCTCGCACAATCTCAACGCGAGCGTCGGGCTCGTCAAGCTGATCCCCGGCAACGACGCGGGCATGCTCTCCTATGCGCTCGACCGGTACGACGCGGTCATCATCGAAAGCTTCGGCGTCGGCGGACTGCCGGAGGGGACGGACGGCTGCTTCAAGAACGCGATCGAACGCGGCATCGAACAGGGCAAGCTGATCGTCATGACCACACAGGTGCAGAACGAGGGCAGCAACCTGACCGTCTATCAGGTCGGGCATGCGTTGAAGCAGCAGGGCATCGTCGAGGCGTTCGACATGACCACCGAAGCGGCGGTCGCAAAGCTCATGTGGATCATGGGCGAAACGCGCGATCCGGACCGCGTGCGCGAGCGCTTCTACTCCCCCATCAGCCACGACATTCTGTATACCGAAGCCGAATAATCTCCCAAAAACACACAGCGGATGCCGCACGGGCACCCGCTGTTTTTTGTCATTCCCCGTTACGGATCCGCTTCGAACCGGTCCGTGAGGCGCACGATGCGCCGCAGGATCTCCGACGCGTCGGTTGCGTCGATCGCGCAGTCCGCGTTGACGTCCGCGCGCAGAAGCTGATCGCGCGTCAGCGTTTCAAGCTTGACGAGGTAGCGCAGCAGCAGCGATGCGTCCGTCACGCCGACCCTGCCATCCCCGTTGACGTCGCCGGCCATAAAGTCCGTCTCGACGATCCGTCCGCGTCCCTTGACCGACTGCAGGGCATCGACCTTGCCGTGCCCCGGATACGCATCCTCGTCCGAAACGACGATCGGGAACGCGACGTAGTTGCGCACCGCCGTCGTCTGCGAGTAGTTCTTGTACGCCGGATCCCACTTTCCCTGCTCGCGCTTCATCATCGAGATCGCGCTCGCCACCGTCGCGCCTTCCTTCAGCGCGTAGAAGAAGCTCTCCTCGTATGCGTAATCGCCGGTGAACGAGACGGACTGCGAGTAGCCGTACACCGTCTGTACGCCGTTCGCGCGCATCGGACGGTTCAGACCGTCGGTTGCCATGCCGAGGCAGATCGCCATCCAAAGCAGACTGTCCGGCGCTTTGCGGGTCATGTGGTTGGCGATCGCCGTGCCGTCGACCATGTAGTACTGCATTCGGCCGTAGGAGCCGCCGTAGTACGCGTGCGAATAGCGCCCGAATGTGCCGATCACGTCCGCCTGATCCGCCTCCGTGATGCCGACGCCGCTCTGCAGGCACAGGTACGAGGTGTTCGCCCTGCTCACGCAGTCGTCGCCGTTGTAATAGTCCGTGTCGCCGTGGCTGTCAAAGATCACGACCGCGCAGGATTCGAGCGCGTGCGCGATGCTGTCGATCGTTGCCTGCGCCTTGGTGTAGACGGTGCAGGTGCCGCCGAGCGCCGATGCGATCGATCTTCCTTCGTTCGCGTACTGCTCCGTAAAGCTCGTGTCGATGCCGATGTACGGCTGAAAGACCGCGACGTCCTTTGCGCCTGCGACGCTGCCGCGCACCGTCTCTACCGGCTCCTCCGCCATGATCGCGTTCATGCCGGTCGCGCTCTTGCGCACGCGCGCACGGAAGCCGGGGTTATAGCCGCACGCCGCGCCGTCGACCGTGCGCCAGAAAAACGCCTCGCCGTGCCACTCCAGAGTGCCGGGCGCGGTCGTGTCGGATGCTTCGACGATCGCGTACGCCGCTTTCGCCGCCTCGCGCAGGTCGACGCTTCGCTTGCTCATCTGCGTCTGCTCGACCCGCTCGATCGATTCCCAGATCTCGATCGCCTGCGGATACCGCTCGGCAAACGGCGTGTCGTCGGTCCGTCCGCTCTGTGCCGAGGCGGCGGACGGCGCAAGACCGAGCGCGAGGATGATCGCGAGCAGGATTGCCACAATTCGTTTCATGCAGTCCCTCCGTGCCGGGTTTGGATGTCCCGGCAGCATCAGTATACCATTTTGCGATTGTGCCGTCAATCGATTCATGCCTGCGCTGCGACAGGAAAAAGTTTACGGTTTTCGTTGACAAACGCCGTCGTTTTTCATACAATGTAGGTTGATCGATTTTTATGAGAGGAAACGAAATTATGCGTTCATTAACCGGTAAGGAATTGCGCCAGCTGTATCTGGACTTTTTCCGTTCCAAGGGTCATGCGGTCATTTCTTCCGCGTCCCTGATTCCCGAAAACGACCCGACCGTGCTGTTCACGACGGCGGGCATGCATCCGCTCGTCCCCTATCTGATGGGCGAAAAGCATCCCGAAGGCACGCGTCTGTGCGACGTGCAGAAGTGCGTCCGCACCGGCGATATCGACGAAGTCGGCGATACGTCGCACTGCACGTTCTTTGAAATGCTCGGCAACTGGTCGCTGGGCGACTACTTCAAGAAGGAAAGCATCGCGTACTCCTGGGAGTTTCTGACCGACGAAAAGTGGCTCGGCATCCCGAAGGACAAGTTGCACTTCACCTGCTTCGAGGGCGACAAGGACGCGCCGCGCGATACCGTCGCGCATGACCGCTGGGTCGAAGTCGGCGCCGATCCGTCCCACATCGTCTATCTGCCGAAGAAGAACAACTGGTGGGGTCCCGCGGGACAGACCGGTCCCTGCGGTCCGGACACCGAAATCTTCTACGATACCGGCGCTGCGCCCTGCGGACCGGACTGCAAAGCCGGCTGCGACTGCGGCAAGTATCTGGAGATCTGGAACAATGTCTTTATGGAATACAACAAGGTTGCGGACGGCGTCTTTGAGCCGCTGCAGCAGAAGAACGTCGACACCGGCATGGGTCTCGACCGCACGGTTGCCACCCTGCAGGGCGTTGAGAGCGTGTTCGACACCGACGCGTTCTCCGACGTGATCGCGCAGATCGGCGAGCTGTCGCACAAGGGCTATCGCGACGATCCCGAAACGACGCGCGCGTTCCGCATCATCGCGGACCATACCCGCTGCGCCGTGTTCATCCTCGGCGACCAGCGCGGCGTCACGCCGTCGAACGTCGACCAGGGCTATATCCTCCGCCGCCTTATCCGCCGCAGCATTCGCTTCGCGTCGCAGCTCAACATGCCGCGCTACGCGCTCTGTGCGATCGCGGAAACGGTCATTGCGCAGTACGGCGAGTTCTACCCCGAGCTCAACGAAAACCACGATAAGATCATCTCCGAGCTTCGCAAGGAAGAAAACCGCTTCGCCGATACGCTGAAGAAGGGCATCCGCGAGTTCAACAAGCTGATCGCGAACCTCGACGGCAGCGCGATCGACGGCGTCTCCGCCTTCCATCTCTACGACACCTACGGCTTCCCGATCGAGCTCACGGTCGAGCTTGCGAAGGAAAAGGGCGTTTCCGTCGACGAGGCGGGCTTTGCCGCAGCGTTCGAGGAGCACCAGAAGAAATCCCAGGCGGGCGCGGAACAGCGCTTCAAGGGCGGTCTTGCGGACAACAGCGAGGCGACCGCGGCGCTGCACTCGGCAACGCACCTGCTGCAGGCGGCTCTGCGCAAGGTCTTAAAGGACGACACCGTCTCCCAGAAGGGCAGCAACATCACCGCGGAGCGTCTGCGCTTCGACTTCAGCTTCGGCCGCAAGGTGACCCCCGAGGAGCTCAAGGAGGTCGAACGCCTCGTCAACGAAGCGATCGCGGCAAAGGTTCCGATTACCTGCGAAGAAATGACCGTCGACGAAGCGAAGGCGCAGGGCGCGATCGGTCTGTTCGAAAGCAAGTACGGCGAGAAGGTCAAGGTGTACACGATGGGTCAGTTCAGCAAGGAAATCTGCGGCGGCCCGCACGCGAAGAACACCGGAGACCTCGGACGGTTCGAAATCAAGAAGGAAGAAGCATCGTCGAGCGGCGTGCGCCGCATCAAGGCCGTTCTGATTCATGACTGATTGGCTGAAATACGAATGGGAATGGAATGAGCAGGAAGCGGTTTTCCAGGTGGATCTCCAATACTGGGAACTGCTTCCCGCTTTGGCATACCCGCATCTCGTATTCGTCAGCGTCGCTCCGCGCAACCCGAAGGCGGAGGCGTTTTCCCACGCGGAAGACCGCCGTGTGAACGCCCTGCAGCACATGCTCGCGGAGCAGCTTGAAGACGTCGCGATCTTCATCGGCGGCATCGCGCTCAAAAACCTCGTACAGTTCTATTTCTACACCGCGGACGAAACGCTGATCCAGCGCACCGCCGCGCTTTGCAAGAGCGAACCGCATCTGCAGATCACCTGCGGACAGGTCGCCGAACCGCACTATGCCACCTATTACTGTCTGCTCTTCCCCGACGATGCCAAGCTGCAGTCCGTCGAGAACGCGGCGTACATCAAGTCGGTCCAGCACCGCGACGGCGATCTCGATCTCGTACGGCGCGTGCGGCTTACGATGGCGTTTCCGTCGGAGGAGGCGTGCGACGCGTTTCTGGACGAAGTTCCCCGCCTCGGCTTTACGACCGGTCTGCGCGAGAGCATCGGCAACGCCACGCATCCGTACCGCGTGACGCTGAACGGGTTCTCCGCCCTGCGGCTCCACGATCTCAACCGCTGCACCGCGCGTGCGATCCGCGGCGCGCTCCCCTACGGCGGCGTGCTCGATCACATCAACGCCGACCTGATCGAACGGCATTGACCAAAAACACGAACAGCAGGCACTTCGCCTGCTGTTTTTTTGATCCTGTTCAATCGAGCGGATTGATGTAGTACTTGAGCTGCCACTTCTCGGTCGACCAAAGGCTGCGGATGCACACGCCGTCGACGCTTGTTGCGGATTCCATGACAAAATCGATGCCGTCGATCCTTCCGAGATAGATCGAAAGGTGGTTGCCCTTGCCGCTCGAATCGGTGTACGCCAGCACGTATCCGGACTTCCATTTGCTCGTGTCAAACGAGCTGCCGGACATCGTCACGTCGTGGATGCGCTCCGGACGGTTCTGCTTGAACCACGTGATCGTGCCGTCGCTGTTCTTATACGGATATTCCTTGGTATATTTGCAGTCGTCGCGGTAGACCGTGCGCACAAAGCCGCTGCAGTCGAGCTGACCGGCGCCGGTACCGTAGGACATACCCATATGCGTCGCGCCTGCAAGCAGGATCTTGCGGTACGGATCGTCCTCCGGCATGGACTGGATGAACAGCGCGATATCCTCGGCGTAATCGTCCCACCCCGCCTTGCTGCATCCGATCCGGATCTGTTCGAGCAGGGCCGCATCGATCACCGGCGTTGCCGTCGGCGTAGGCGCTGGCGTCGCGGTCGGTTTCGGCGTGGCGGTCATGCTCGGCATCGGTGTCAGCTGCGCGATGTCGACGAGCTTGACCAGGTGACGCAGGATCACGGCGGCGTCGCTCGCATCGACGGAATCGTCGAGGTTCGCGTCCGCATTCTGCATGCCTTCGGAGGAAAGCGTCGCAAGACGCACGGCATAGCGCATGACAAGCGAAGCGTCGGCCGCCGTTACGCTGCCGTCGCAGTCTGCATCACCCCGTAATGAAGCTGTCGCACCCGCCTGCGGTATGCACAGGAGCATACTCGCGCAGAACAGGAGCACAAGGATTCGCTTGCGCATGCGTCCTCCGGATCAGAGATTCGCGGCAATTTGTGCCGCCAGTTTGACATTATTATACACCAATTGGATGTTCGCCGCAAGACTTGATCCGCCGGTAATGTCCTTAATTTTTGCAAGAAGGAACGGCGTCGTCTCCTTGCCCTTGATGCCCTGTTTGTTCGCTTCCGCGATCGCTTCGTCGATCGCCTTGTTGATCACGTCCGCATCCATCGAATACTGTTCCGGAATCGGATTGACCACGAGCATGCCGCCTGCATAGCCGAGCGCCTTTGCCGCGCCGATCGCGTCCGCGATCTCC
The DNA here is from genome assembly GCA_002369195.1 of Christensenella sp. UBA3792. Taxonomy (GTDB): domain Bacteria; phylum Bacillota; class Clostridia; order Christensenellales; family CAG-138; genus UBA3792. Next base: position 34,676 of record DFEW01000048.1, on the reverse strand, counting down.
TTGGGATCGTCCGCGCGCCACGGAACCTTGATGCCGCTCTTGCGCGTATAGAACGCGGGCAGCTCGTCGGTGCCGAAGCCGATGACCGGAACACCCTTCGTTTCGAGGTATTCCATCGTGAGATTCAGATCGAGAATGCTCTTTGCACCGGCGCACACGACGCACACGGGCGTCTCCGCCAGCTCCTCGAGGTCCGCGGAAATATCCATCGTCGTTTCCGCTCCGCGGTGCACGCCACCGATGCCGCCGGTCGCAAACACGCGAATGCCCGCCGCTGCCGCCACGATCATCGTCGCCGCCACGGTCGTCGCGCCGTCCATCTTCTTCGCCGCGAGCATCGGCAGATCGCGTCTGCTCGCCTTGGTCACGCGATGCCCTTCCCTGCCGAGATAGTCGATCTGCGCATCGGTCAGACCGGCGCAGAGCTTGCCGCCGATGACCGCGCAGGTCGCGGGGACCGCGCCGTTTTCACGGCAGATGCGCTGACAGTTCAGCGCCGTTTCCACATTCTGCGGATACGGCATGCCGTGCGAGATGATGGTGCTTTCCATTGCCACGATCGGCTTCCCCGACCGGATCGCTTCCTCTACTTCGGGTGAGAGGCAAACCAAAGACTGTTCGTTCATACTTCTCCTTTATGTGAAATCGAAAAAAAACGATTTCTCTTGACATTTCTTCTTGTATTATAACACAGGTATGGTAAAATAGAAACGAAAATTTCCATGAACAAAGAGGAAAAACCATGAAACGAGCTTGCGGCATTCTCATGCACATCACTTCGCTGCCGAGTCGCTACGGCGTCGGCACGCTCGGAAAGGAAGCGTACGACTTCGTCGACTTTCTCTCCGCTTCCGGACAGACCTACTGGCAGATGCTTCCGGTCACGCCGACCGGCTATGCCGATTCGCCGTATCAGAGCAGCTCCACCTATGCGGGCAATCCGTACCTCATCGATCTCGACCGGCTCATTGCGCGCGGACTGCTGACCGAAGCGGAATGCGACGTCGACTGGGGCGACGATCCGACGCGCGTCGATTACGGCAAGCTGTGGGAGCACCGCTACGAGGTCCTGCGAAAGGCATTTTCGCGGTTCGACCGCAGCGAGATGCAGACCTTTGCCGCGCAGAACGCCTGGTGGCTCGACACCTACGCGCTCTTTTCCGCCGTCAAGACGCACTTTCAGGGCGCGCCGTGGTATGAATGGCCTGACGCGGACATTCAGAACCGCACACCGGAGGCGATCGCGTCCTACACCGCCCTGCTGCGCGACGAGATCGATTTTCAGAAGTTCATGCAGTACGCGTTCGACACGCAATGGAACGCGCTGCGCGGCTATGCGAACAAGAGCGGCATCCTGCTGATCGGCGACCTGCCGATCTACGTCCCGCACGACAGCGCGGACGTCTGGGCGGATCCGCAGCTCTTCCACCTCGACGAGAACCACATGCCCACGCTGGTCGCGGGCGTGCCGCCGGACTATTTCTCCGAGCTCGGACAGCTCTGGGGCAACCCGATCTACCGCTGGGACGTCCACGAGGCGGACGGCTTTGCGTGGTGGAAACGCCGCGTGCAGGCAGCGGGCGCGCGCTTCGACGTGCTGCGCATCGACCATTTCCGCGGCATCGAAAGCTACTGGGGCGTGCCCTACGGCGCTGCCGACGCGCGTCCCGGCGCATGGTATAAGGGACCGGACATGAAGCTGATCCGCGCGATCAAAGAGGCGTGTCCGAAGCTGCACATCATCGCGGAGGACCTTGGCTACCTCACGCCCGAGGTCAAGCGCATGCTGTCCGAATCCGGTCTGCCCGGCATGCGCGTCATGCAGTTCGGGTTCGATCCGTGCGGCAACTCGCGCGAGCTTCCGCACAACTACCCCGTCCACAGTATCGCCTACACCGGCACGCACGACAATACGCCGATCATGGGCTGGGTCGAGACCGCGCCGAAGGAATGCGTCGCGTTTGCCGTGGACTACCTCGGACTCAACGAGCGCGAAGGCATGCCGTTCGGCTTTGCGCGCGGCGTGCTGAACTCCGTTTCCGAGCTCGCGATTCTGCAGATGCAGGACTATCTGGGACTCGGCGACGACTGCCGCATGAACAATCCGAGCACCACCGGCTGGTGGCGCTGGCGTGCCGAGAAGAAGGACTTCACGCCCGAGCTCGCCGCCCGCATCCGCTATTACGCGCGCATGTCGGCAAGAGCGCCGGAATCCGTCAAATCCCTCTGACAAAGCATCAAACAGCCCCGCAGGCGCGGGGCTGTTTTTGTATGCAGGTGAATTATCTCGTCTTTGCGCTCAGGACGTTCGACCACTGACCGAAGTACGTCATGCTGTCGATCTTCTGATACGAGCGCACGCGCACATAGTAGGTTGTTTTGGATTTCAGGCCCTTGATCGTCTTCGAAGCGGTTTTCCAGTCGTCCACGCGCTCCGTCTTGACGTTCTTTGTGAACGCCGCATCGGTCGCAAGCTGAATGTCATATCCCGTAAAGTTCTTCGACGCATCCCAGTTGACCGTCAGCTGCTGCTTCCCCGACGTAACGGAAATCAGCTTGCGCGTCGTGATGCGGACCATCGTCTTGAGCGGTCCGATCTCGCCGAGGTTCCAGTTGCCGGAGTTGTCGTTGACGTTGCCGCCGATCTGCTGATTCGCAATCGGATCGAGCCGACGCGCAAAGTATGCCTTGACGCCGTACTGGTAGCGCGATCCGATATAGACTCTGTGATTGCTGTCCGCGCCGTCGATGTACGACGTTTCCGTCGTGTTGTTCCACCGTGCGAAGTCCGTCCACTGATTCGTCGTAGTATTCCGCGCACGGCGATAGATGACGTATCCGGCCGCGCCGTCCACCGGCGCCCACGTGAGCTTAATGCCCTCCGTAACGTTCTCCACGGTCATCCACTCGGTCGCCGGCAGATAGATCTTGAACGACGCGCTGCACGAACCGGTCAGATTGCCGGTGAAGGTCACGAACAGATATCCCGTGCCGGGCTTCGTGTTCTCCTTGAACTCGTACGTGTAGTTGGACGCATTGATCGTCGTGCCGTTTGCGTCCGTCACCGAGAACCGCGGCGTCTGCGCCTTCTTGTTGTAGATCACATACGCGGTCGAGCCCTTAAAGCTGACATCGTTTTGGTTCCAGACGATCTTCGCGTTGTTCACCGGAATCGGCGCCGACTGGAAATGCCACTCCGCCTTGAGCAGCGGATCGTTGCCGTCGCTCGTCTGATCATAGCTCTCGTCGATGCGCATGCCGCTTCGATCCCGCGGCGTTCCGCAATAGTACACATCCTTCAGAGAGGTACAGCCGGAGAACGCGGATTCCATGACCTCCGTGACGCTCTTGTAGAACGTGATTTTCTGCAGTTTGGCGCAGTTCCGGAACGCAAAGATGCCGAAGTACGTCACGCCGTCCGGAATCGTGATTTCGGTCAGGTCGGTGCAGTTGATAAACGCGCAGCTGCTGATGCTGGTAAGACCGTTCGGGAGCGTGACCTTCTTGATCTGATCGTGATAATCGTACCACGGCGGCAGATCCTCCAAAAAGCCCCACATATTGCCCGTTCCGGTGATCTTCAGCTCGCCGGTGCTTTCATTGAACGTCCAGGTCAGGTTGTCGCCGCATTCCGGTGAGGAGATATGCCAGAACGCCTCAATCAGCGGTTCGTTGCCGTCCGCCGTCTGGAAATCGCTTCTGTCGATATCGAGGTCGTCGCGATCGATGACGGAACCCTTATAGTACACATCCTTGAGCGACGTGCAGCCGGAGAACGCGGATTCCCTGATCTCCTTGACGCTCTTTGTGAATGTAATCTTCTGCAGTTTGGCGCAGTTCCGGAACGCATAGATGCCGAAGTACGTCACGCCGTCCGGAATCGTGATTTCGGTCAGGTTGGTGCAGTTGATAAACGCGCAGCTGCTGACATTCGTCAGGCCGTTCGGCAGTGTGACCTTTTTGATCTTGTCGCGCAGATCGTACCACGGCGGCAGATCCTCCAAAAAGCCCCACATATTGCCCGTTCCGGTGATCTTCAGTTCGCCGGTGCTTTCATTGAACGTCCAGGTCAGATTGTCGCCGCATTCCGGCGAGGAGATATGCCAGAACGCCTGAATCAGGTATTCGTTTCCGTTGCGCTCCAGATTCAGCTCTTCACGGTCAGGCGCACCGCCTTTATAAAAAACGTCCTGCAGCGACGAGCAGCCGTCAAACGCATGATGCTCGATGTCCTTTACGCTTGCCGTAAACGTAATCTTTTTGAGCGCGCTGCAGCCCTTGAACGTGCTGACGCGGAAACGCGACACACCGTCCGGAACCGTGATTTCCGTCACCTTGCTGCAGCCCTCGAATGCGCCGTAACCGATGGAAGTCAGCCCGTCCGGCAGCGTGATCTTCTCAATGGATGCGCGGTAGTCGTACCAACCCGGGGCGCTGTCTACAAAGTCGTCCATGTCGCCGGTGCCCAGGAACGACAGAACATGCTTGTCCAGTTCGTAAACCCACTTGAGATTGTCTCCGCAATAGCCCCATACCGTATC
>DFEW01000048.1:13959-30017 GCA_002369195.1 Christensenella sp. UBA3792 | reverse complement strand
ACTGCCAGTAAGATGCAGATTCGTTTTTTCATCGCATGTTCCTCCTATGATCGTACATTTTATATTATCATGAATTTCCCCGGTTTGCAACGAAAAAACGCGAAAAAAGAGGCTGCTAACAGCCCCTTTATCGTTCGGATTGGTTCAGGCCGGTTTGCGGCGCAGCAGCAGCGCGGCGATCGCGCCGCCGATCGCGACGCTCATCAAAAGATCCGCGAACAGTCCCCACGAAAGATTCCATTCGCCGAGATACAGGCTCATACCCGCCCAGAGGACGAGCGTCGCCAGCGCCGCGGCGACCGCGCCGCACCACCATGCGATGCGCAGGCGGCTTCTGCCGACGATCCAGCCCGCAAGCGCCGCCGCAAGCACCTTGATTACGGTATTGCCGATCGGAATCGCGCCTTCGCCGAGCCAGCCCAGATACACAAATAAGGTCAAAAGAAGAATCAGCGCGACCGCCGCAAGGATCGCAAACAATGCGCCCTTGAGCGGAACGCGCCAGGGAATCTTCTGCTTTTTTCGATGCGAGTAGGAACCCAATCTTTGCACCCCCTTTGTCCGATTGTATGCGGGGGTGCGGACCCGTATGCCTTCGCGTTACGGATTGCGCTGCATGTTGCGCACTGCTTCGTAGTCGAACGGCTCGGTCGCGAGCGGCGGGTATTTGGATTCGTCGTAATACCAGTAGAGCCGGAACGAATTGCACTGACGCTTGGTCCACATGAAGCATTCCGCCTTGTGCTTGGGCGTCCACGTCGGGTCGAACACATACCAGCCGGTGCCGACGTTGACGTTCACCCAGTAGTGGCGCGTGCGCCGCACATAGGTCTTGATGCGCTCGACCGACTGATACGAAATGTTCGTCTCATCGAGCAGCGCGCGGGTCACGGCATAAATGTTGTAGCAGTCGCCCTTGCCGTAGGTGAACCCGTCGTACGCCGCCTTGCGCCAGTCGGTATAGTTGTCGTTCGAGCCGTTCACATACACAATATGCTTGCGCACATAATCGAAGATCGCCCGCAGCTTTTCGACGTCGACCATGTCCGGCGTGGTGATCTCTGCCATGACAGACTGCGCGATCGCCTTGAGCTCCTCCTCCGTCACCGTCTGCTGAATCAGCGTATACGTGCAGGTCGTCACCGTTTCGTTGCCGCTGAGGTCCTGCGCACGGTACGTGACCGTGTACGTGCCCTCCTGATACGTCACAACCTCGGACTGCACGGTAATGCCCACGCGCCCGTCCGTTTCGTCCTCGGCAAAGACTTCCTTAAAGTACGCGATCGGCTCGTTCACGTAGCAGATGCGGTCGATCACGCCGTAAATGTGCGGCGGCGTCGCATCCGCCGTCAAGCGAACCGTGCGCGAAAGCGTCGCGCTGTTGCCGTACGCGTCCTCCGCAACGACCGTGACCGTCTGATCGCCCGCGCTTTGCCAGTCCGGTTCGGTCTCGTAGCGCAGCGTCAGGGTGGAAATATCGCTCGCCGTGAAGAACGTTTCCGGCGCATAGGCATGCTGCGCATAGAACACGTCCCCGCGCTTCAGCTCCGTCGGCACGATCGTCGGCGCGGTCGTATCGACGACGGTCACCGCAACGGTCTGTTCCACGCCGTTTGTCACGATCCGGACCGGATACGTGCCCGGCACGCGCGGTTCGAACGGCGCGACCGTGATCTCGTCGCCCTCCTCGTTCTCGAAGTCCGACGCGTTCAGTGCTTCCGTCCGCACCTCCACCACCTTCGGATGCACGCCGGAAATGAGGATCGACGCCTCCACGTCCGTCTCGTTGCCGCCTTCGTCCGTGATGCGCACGGTCAGTTCCTGCACGTCGCGCCGCGCATAGTCCGGCTCGTCTAAAAAGCGATACGCAAGGTCGGTTTCGTCCCGCACGTCCGTCACGCAATCCTGCGGCGCCGCCGTTTCGTTCGGCAGCAGGTGCAGCAGCGTACCGTTCGCGACCGGCGCAACGGTGTCGACGATCTTAAGCGTCGCGGTCGAATGCAATCCTTCGTCCGTCGTGACCGCAACCGGAACCGTGCCGGTATGGTGCATGCGCGCCTGCGGGATCGGTTCGTCCAGCGTGCCGCGCACGCCGTCGAGCAAGAACGCCTCCGCCGTCGGCGCGTCCGCGCCCGCTTCGAGCGTCACAAGCGGATGTGTCGCGCGCACCGAAATGTGCACACGCACACGGCTTTGGTTATTTGAGGAATCCGACAGCAGGATCTCGGCGTCGGTTTCATTCTCGACCGAAAAGTCCGGCTGCTGCGCAAAGGTCAGCCGCACGACGTCGGCATCCTTGATGTTGCGCACAAACGCGTCCGGTCCGTACGCCTTGCCGACCGCGACCTCGTGACCGAACGGTTCCGCCGTCGGCGCAATGCTGTCCCTCACGTGCAGCAGCACCGGCGTCGGCGCGCCGAGATGCAGATCCAGCACATGCCAGCCGAGCGTCGGGCGCTCGCCCTCGGTCTCAAGCGACGCCTCGCGCGAGGTGAAATCTTCCGCCCGCACGAACGCGCCGTACTCGACCGTCACGATCGGGCGCACGCCGCGATAGTGGATCAGCACGGCGGCGAGCAGCACAAGAAAAGCCGCCGCGATCCATATCCACGCGCGTCCTTTCCGCTTCTTCGATTGTTTTACCGCTTCTTCCATCCGTCAAAAAAGCCCGGAATCGCTTCCGGGCCGTGATGCAACTTTCAATCAGTCGTGCACTTCTTCGTTCATGGTATTCTCGACGCCCGCATCTTCGACCTGAGAGATCGCACCGCGTGCAAAGACCAGCTTGACCTTGTCGGGACCGACGGACAGGACGATGACATCATCCTTGATCGAAGAGATCGTGCCGTAGATGCCGCCGATCGTGCGGACACGGTCGCCCTGCTTGAGCGAGCCGAGCATATCCTTGACCTTCTTATCGCGGCGACGCTGCGGGATGATCATGACGACGAGCATGACGACAACCAGCGCGATCGGAAGCAGGAGCGTCGTCCAGCTGCCGCCGAGGCCGCCGCCCGACGAAGAGCCGGATGCGCCGGAGAGACAGCTCAGACCGGAAACGTCTGCATTCATAATGGAAATTGCTGCATTCAGAAACATATGTTTTGATCCTTTCCTGTGACTTCCCTTATTATACGAAATAAGCGGCAGTTCGTCAAGTATTTCGAATGTGAAAACTTTGGGGCGTCACACGCGCGCCGTTACTTTGTCTTTGCGCTCTTCACGTTCGACCAGCCGCCGTAGTACGTCATGCCCTCGAATTCGTGATACGAGCGTACGCGGACGTAATAGGTCGTCCTGGCTTTGAGTCCCGACACATTCGTCTGATACGTCTTGGCGCCGGCGATCTTCACGGTCACGGCATTCTTGGTAAAGCTCGCATTCGTCGCAACCTGTACCTCGTAGCCGGTGAAGTTCGAACTGCCCGCCCACTTGACCGTCAGCTGCTTCGATCCGCCCGTCACGCTGTTCAGCACGCGGGAGGTGATGCGCACCGTGGTCTTCAGCGGACCGACCATGCCGAGATTGAAATTGCCGGACGGCTCATTGACATTGCCGCCGATCTCAATGTTCGCGATCGGATCGAGCCGCCGCGCAAAGTATGCTTTCACGCCGTACTGATAGCGCGTGCCCGCATAGACCTTGTGCGCCGCATCGACGCCGTCGATATAGGTCGTATCGGTCGTATTGTTCCACCGCGCGAAGGTCGTCCAGCCGTTGGTGGTGCTGCTCCAAGCGCGTCTGTAAATGACATAGCCCGCAGCGCCTTCGACCGGCGCCCAGGTCAGCTTGATGCCCTCGTCGACGTTCTCGACAGTCGTCTGGGTCGTCGCGGGCAGATAAATTTTGAAACTGCCCTGACAGGTTCCCGTAAATCCGTTCTTAAACGTCACGATCACATAGCCGGTACCGGCCTTCGTGTTCTCTTTGTACTCGTAATCGTACATGGACGGGTCGATCACGCTGCCGTTCTCGTCCTTCACGGTGAAGCGCGGTGTATGCGTCGTACCGTCGTACATCACGTACGCGGTCGTGCCCTTGAACTGCACGTCGCTCTTGTTCCACTCGACCGTGCCATTGACAGCCGCATCCGGTGTGGATGTGGGCGTCTCGGTCGGGGCTGCCGTGGGCTGATCCGTCGGCGTTTCCGTCGGTTCTGCAATCGGGGTTGCCGTCGGAGTTGCGGTCGGCGTTGCCGTCGGGGTCGGCGTTGCCGTCGGGGTCGGCGTCGATGCCGGCGCGTCCGCCGTGTAGGCCTTGATGCGGAAGTCGCCGTTGCCCGGGCAGTCCGACCATGACGAGCTGTCCGACCGTTTATAGAAGGAACTGTTGCCGTGATCCGTGTGCGTCCAGGAGCACCAGCTGATGTAGCCGGATTGGTCGCACGGCACAAACACATACCCGTCCTGCGCCGCCACCCGCACGACGACCGCGAAGGTGTCCCCCGCGTTCAGCGCGACCGGCGCGTCGAGCTCGACGGTGTAGTAGCCGGGGAACGTCACATAACCGCTCTTGGTTGCCGCAAGCTTGCCGGAAGACGGATTGCCTGCGGACGGATTCACGTAGATCGAGACCTCATAGGTCAGCGCTTCATCGAACGAGCAGAACGCAACCGCCTTCAAAAGCTCGTCTCCCTTTGCGGTAAACACGTTCGCCGCCTGACCGCCGCTTTCCATCCACACGTAGCCGGTCGGATTGCAGGTGCCGTCATACTGGTAGTTGTGATCGTAGTTGTCGATCGGCTCCGCATCGTAGAAGTAGATCAGGTCGCCCACGACGGACGCGTCCTCATACGAGATATAGCAATAGCCGTCCTCAAAGAGGTACGTGCCCCAGCTGTTCTTGCAGATCCATGCGCCCGGCGACTGCGGCTGATCGGGCGCGAACTGCGACGGCGCAATGCTGTCGTCCCAGCCCACGACGGTGATCGCGTGATTGCCGTACAGGTTCTCGCCGTTGTTGCAGATGTAAGTATACGCGTTTCCGGTCTCATAGTAGCTGATGTTGCCCGCGCCGTACTCCATGATCGCGCGCTTGACCGCATCGATGTCCTTGCCGGGGATCCACTCCGAGTTCTGCACATGGCAGACGTTCGAGCCGTAGGCATACTTGCTGTCGAGCCCGTCGCTGTTGACGGTATCCGCATTGCGGTATGCAAGCTCAAAATCCGATTCGCTCGCCGCGCCCGTCCAGCGCATCAGCGTATATGCGGACATTTCGCCGTTGCCGCCCAGATCGAGGCAGGTTCCCATCGGCATGGTCCTGTCGCCGGTCAGCATGCCTTCGGCGTCGTAAGCGTAGGTATAGTTGAAAAACGCGTGCTGCAGCTCGGACAGATTGATCCGCGACGTCGCGGTCTGTCCCTTGCCAACCGGAACGCCGTGCTTGATCATGTAGCTCTCGACGCTCGCCATCGCCGCATGCGCCCAGCACGTGCCGTAGGGATTCTGATCGCGCACGGCGGTCACGTAATCATAATCGCGACTGTCATAGCGCGACGGCAGCGGATCGCGCTTTGCGAACCTGCCCGCAAGCGCATTGTACGTTTGCATATCGCCGCTTTCGTACGCTTCCGTAACGGTGCGTCCGCCGGGGATCTTTGCGGGGATGTACCCGTAATTGTCCCTCTGCGGCAGCGCGGTCGTCTGCGGTTCATCCGCGGATGCGCTCACCGGCAGCAGAACAGCCAGCATCAGCATGCTCAAAACCAGACAAAACAGTCTCTTTTTCATGTGTTCCCTTCTTCCGTATGCCCAGCACACGAATCACCGATCAATTTCAAGGATATTATAACGTTACATACAAATGCGTTCAAGTGTTTTTTACGATTCAGCAAAAAAGGAGGCAGCGGCTGCCTCCTTTTTTCATTACATGTGCATCATGCGCTGCGCTTTCGTAAACACCTTTTTCCCGTCCCGCTTCATGCGACGCGGTATGTCGGGATAGAGCGTGCACATCGCGGTTGCCGCCGCTGCAGCGCCGACCGCCAGTCCGATACCCATCATTGCCATTCGCATCCGATCACCTCTTTCTTTTTTGCGATTAGTATGCGAAGGTTTGCAGGCGTTTATTCCGTCTTGGCGGCTTCCTCTTTTTGCTGTTTTTTCGCACGGTAGTCCGCGATCGCTGCCTGCACCGCTTCCTGCGCAAGCACGGAGCAGTGAATCTTCACCGGCGGAAGCCCTTCGAGCGCCTCGACCACCGCTTCATTCGTGAGCTTTTCCGCCTCCGAAAGCGGCTTGCCCTTGATCATTTCGGTTGCCATCGAGCTCGTCGCGATCGCCGCGCCGCAGCCGAAGGTCTTGAACTTGACGTCCTCGACGATCTCATCGTCGTTGATCTTCAAAAACATCTGCATGATGTCGCCGCACTTGGCGTTGCCGACCGTGCCCACGCCGCTTGCATCGGGGATCTCGCCGACGTTGCGCGGATGCTGAAAATGATCCAAAACCTTTTCCGAATACTGCATTACTGTTCTCCTCCCTTCGGATAAATCGGTGACATATCTCTTAACCGCTGCACGATCGGCGGCAGAACGTCGAGCACATAGTCGATCTCTTCTTCGGTCGTAAACTCCGAAAGCGTCATGCGCAGAGAGCCGTTCGCTTCCTCGTGCGAGATGCCCATCGCGAGCAGCACGTGCGACGGATCGAGCGAACCGGACGTGCATGCCGAGCCGGACGACGCCGCGATGCCCTTGAGATCGAGCATCAGCAGGATGCTTTCGCTTTCGATGTAGCGAATGCCGAAGTTGACGTTGTTCGGAAGCCGCTGCGTGCGATGTCCGTTGAGATGCACGGACGGGATCCGCTCCTCCACGCCCGCGATCAGCTTGTCGCGAAGCGCGGTCATCTTCTGCATGTTCGCTTCCATGTTCGCCGTCTGGATCTCCAGCGCCTTCGCAAGACCGACGATGCCCGGCACGTTCTCCGTGCCCGCGCGCTTCTTGTTCTCCTGACCGCCGCCGGTGATCATCGCGGGAACGCGCACGCCCTTTTTGATATAGACCGCGCCGACACCCTTGGGACCGTGGAACTTATGCGCCGTGAGCGTCAAAAGGTCGATGTTCATGTCCTGTACATCCATCGGAATGTGACCGACCGCCTGCACCGCATCGGTGTGGAACAGCACGCCCGCCTCGCGGCAGACCGCGCCGATCTCCTTGATCGGTTCGATGGTGCCGACCTCGTTGTTCGCCGCCATGATCGAAACGAGGATCGTCTCGGGACGGATCGCGGCGCGCACCGCTTCGGGATCGACAAGACCGTTTTCGTCGACGCCGAGGTACGTGACCGTCGCAAGGCCCTTGTCCTCCAGCTCCTGCAGGGTGTGCAGGATCGCATGGTGCTCGATCTTCGACGTGATGATGTGGTTGCCCTTCTTGCGATACGCCTGCGCCACGCCGCGCAGGATCATGTTATCGCCTTCGCTGCCGCCGCCGGTGAAATAGATTTCCGACGGGTTCGCTGCGTTCAGGCACTTTGCAACCGTCTTGCGCGCTTCGTCCAGCCCCTTGTGCGCGTCGCGCGCGAAGCTGTGGAAGCTCGACGGGTTGCCGTAAAACTCGCTGTAGTACGGGATCATCGCTTCGATGACCTCGGGCAGCACCTTGGTGGTTGCCGCATTGTCAAGATAAACGTGCATGTTCGATCCTCTTTTTCTGTTCGATATGATCTTCGGTAAGTTCGCCGATGGTCGTTTCATCCAGTACGGCATTGATGCGGCTCTGCAGCTTCAGAAACAGCGGACGCGCCGAGCAGGTGCAGGCGTTTTCGCAGACGTTTCCTTCGGTGCCGACGCACCCGACCACGTCCGTGCTGCCCTCCAATGCGCGCAGCACCTCTCCGACGGAGAGTTCGGACGGCGCCTTGTTCAGCGCATAGCCGCCCGTCTTGCCGCGCACGGTCGTCACGAGCTCGGCATTCTTCAGCGAGCGCATCAGCTGTTCGAGATACGCCTCCGAAATGCCCTGCTCCGCCGCCACCGCCGACAGCGATACGGGACCTTCCCCGTAATGCTTCGCCAGCTCGACGACGGCTCTCAAACCGTATGTGCCTTTGGTTGAAAACTTCATCTTAAATCCCTACCGTTTCACTCGGATTTATCTTACAGATATTCTGCCCAAAAGTCAAGTATTTTACTCGCCTTTTGAAAATATACTTTCCGCGTGACAGCCGGCGCGATCCGTGATATACTGGATCAAAACAAAGCAGAGAGGTCGTTATGATCGGGATCGAAGAGATCGCGCCGGAGGCGCTTCCGGCGTTCTGGGACGCGCATATCCGGTATCTGATCGATGATGGGATCATTTCCGATGACGAGGATATCGCATACTTTTCCGGCGGCGAATACCGCGGGATCATTGAGGCGCATATGAGGCGGGAGCGGAACCGCCATCATATCGCGTACTTTCTGCGTGGCGGGGCGCGGATCGGCGCGGCGTCCTGGTGCATCTATGAGGACGAGGGCGGAAAATGCTTCATCCTCGACTTCTGGGTTTTTTTCGCCTTTCGCGGGAACGGAACGGGGCACGACTGCTTTGAAGCGCTGACACGGTATGCGGCGGCGGACGGCACCGAATGGTACGAGCTGAACAGCGAAAAGGAAGCGTCCGTGCGGTTTTGGAAATCGCTCGGATTCATCGAAAACGGCGTGGATGAATATGACATGCCGCTGTTTGTCAAAGGAAAACCGGAGGTTTGCAATGATATGGATCGTCCCTGAAGCCGAAGAAAAGAGCCGGATCGCGCGGCTGATCCTCGAAGCGCTTCCCGAATGGTTCGGGATCCCGGAGGCGCGGGAAAGCTATATCAAGGAGAGCGCGGACGAGATTATGATCGCTTCTACGGAAAACGACGTGCCGAACGGATTTTTGTGCCTCAAGCAGACCGGCAGGGATACGGTCGAGCTTGCCGTGATGGGCGTTTTGAAGGAGTATCATCGAAAAGGGATCGGCACCGCGCTCTTTCAGGCGGCAAAGGCGATCGCAGCGGAGCGGGGCTACTCCTTTCTGCAGGTCAAGACCGTGCAGATGGGCCGATACGAGGAGTACGACCGCACAAACCTGTTCTATCTCAGCTTGGGGTTCAGGGAATTCGAGGTGTTTCCGACGCTCTGGGACGAGTGGAACCCCTGTCAGATCTACGTTATGTCGCTCCGGTGAGGTGCTGTATGGAGATCGAAATCAGGAAAATGGAAACCGACGGAGAGATCCGCGGCAAAGCATACGTGCATTGGGCGAGCTGGCATGCGGCGTATACGGGGCTGATCGATCAGTCGTACCTTGACAAGCTCACCCCGGAAAAGTGCGAAGAGATCGCATACCGTTGGCCGGACAATATCCTGATCGCAAAGGACGGCGAACGCGTGATCGGCTTTCTGGGATACGGAAGCGATCAGAACGCAGCGGATACAGGCATGATCTTTGCGCTGTACGTTCTGCCGGAGTATTGGGGCAAAGGCGTTTCGCAGAAGCTGACGGAAGCCGGACTTTTGCAATTATCCGCATATCCGAAGATCGCGCTTTGGGTGCTGAAAGAGAATGCGCGGGCGATCCGCTTCTATGAGAAGTGCGGTTTTGTAAAGACCGGCGAAGAAAAGGAACTGCCTGCGCTGAACGCCTCGGAGATCCGGATGGCCATGAACCGAAAAAAAGAGTATGCGTTTACCGCCGAGCTTATCGAAACGCCGGAAAACGGCGGTGCATACCTGATCTTTCCGTGGGATATCCGCACGGAGTTCAAAAAAGGGCGTGTCAAGGTCCATGCGACGTTCGACGGCGTTCCCTATGACGGAAGCATCGTCAATATGGGCGTGAAGGACGCGGCCGGGAATACTTGCTATATCATCGGCGTGCGGAAAGACATCCGAAAGCAGCTTGGAAAAAAGCACGGCGACGCGATCCGCGTCATCATCACAGAACGGGAGGCAGACGTATGACGGGAAAACTGTTTGTTCAGGCGATCGCAAAGTTCCTTTTGGGACTGGTTCTCATCGGGCTTTTGCTGTTTCTGCCCGCGGGAAGTCTGCGTTATTGGAACGCGTGGCTGTTTCTCGGCATTTTGTTTGTGCCGATGTTTATCGCCGGGATCGTGATGATGTTCAAAAATCCCGCACTTTTAAAGAAGCGTCTGAGCGCAAAAGAAAAGGAGAATGAACAAAAGGCGGTTCTTGCACTGTCCGGGCTCATGTTCCTTGCCGCGTTCATCGTTGCCGGGCTGAACTTCCGCTTTCAATGGATCGTGCTGCCCGCTTGGGCGGTTTGGGTCGGCGTCGGCGTCTTCCTTGCCGCATATCTCATGTATGCGGAGGTCCTGCGGGAAAACACGTACCTTTCGCGGACAGTCGAGGTGCAGGAGAACCAGAAGGTCATCGACACCGGGCTCTACGGGATCGTGCGGCATCCGATGTACAGCGCCACGCTGTTTCTGTTCCTGTCCATGGGGATCGTGCTCGGCTCACCGATCTCCTTTGCGATCCTGCTCCTGTATATTCCGATCATCGCGTTGCGGATGAAAAGCGAGGAACAGGTGCTCGAAGAAGGGCTCGACGGCTACAAGGAATACAAAACACGCGTGAAATACAAGGTGATCCCCTTTATCTGGTGATGACAAAAACAGCAAAGACGGGAGAGGCAAACGCCTCCCCCGTCTTTTGATTTTGGTTCAGAGATCCATAAGGATCGCGCGGCACGGCGCGCCGTCGCAGTCGCCGAGATTCAGCGGCGCACAGTTCAGCATATACGCGCCGTCCGGCACCGCGTCAAGCCGGATCCCTTCGAGCAGCACGACCTGTGCGGAAAGCAGCGCAAGATGCACCGCCGCAGGCGCGTCCTCCGGTCCGACCGACTGCGATTCAACGCCGATCAGATCGATCCGTGCGTCCGCAAAAACGTTCGCCGCTTCGCGCGTCACGATTGCGTCGCCCTTGATGAGAATGCGCTTCTGCGCGTCGGAGCAGGTGTTTTTCGCCCTTTCAAGCAATTCCTTCGCTTCCCGCTCGCCGACGTCTCCGCACACGGTTCCCACATATGCGGGACCGATGAACTTCTCGAGCGCAACAGCGCCCACGCCCTTGCCGTCTTTCAGAAAGTGCAGCGGCGCATCGACGTGCGTGCCGTTGTGCGCGCACATCGAAAACGCGGTCAGATTGTATCCGTCCCCGTCATCCATTCTCGAAAGCATCGTCCGCTGCGGCGCGGGATCGCCCGGATACACGGCGCAGTCGAACACCGGCTGTGAGATGTCATAGATCATAGCTGTCCTCAAATAACGCACAGCCGCGCATCCGA
The DNA here is from genome assembly GCA_002369195.1 of Christensenella sp. UBA3792. GTDB lineage: Bacteria > Bacillota > Clostridia > Christensenellales > CAG-138 > UBA3792. The sequence goes on along the minus strand of DFEW01000048.1, from coordinate 18,727 downwards.
ACCGGAAACGCGGCTGTTGTTGCATGTCCTTACAGAACCTGATCGAGCATTGCCGCGATCAGCGCCTTCGGGCGCGCGCCCGCGCTCTGCTCCACGACGTCGCCGTCCTTGAACAGGACGAGGTTCGGGATCGAGCTGACGCGATAGCGTTCGCAAAGTTCCGGCTCCTCATCGACATTGACCTTCATGAAGGTCACCTTGCCGTCGTATTCGTCCGCAAGCTGTTCGATGAACGGACCGACCATGCGGCACGGACCGCACCACGTTGCCCAGAAGTCCACCAGAACGGGGAGTTCGCCGTTGATAACGGAATCGAAATTGTCCAGAGTACCGGTTACGATGTTTGCCATAGTTGCTCTCCTTTCTGTGATTGCAATGGTTTTATTGTTTCTCGGGAACGACCGCGATATGCAGTTCCTCAAGCTGTTTTGCGTCGACCGGATCGGGCGCGTTCGTCAGCGGGCAGGATGCGTTCTGCACCTTCGGGAACGCGATGACGTCGCGGATCGATTGTGCGCCGCAGATCAGCATTGTCACGCGGTCGAGACCGTACGCCAGTCCGCCGTGCGGCGGCGTGCCGTATTTCAGCGCGTCGAGCAGGAACTTGAAGCGTGCTTCCGCCTGCTCCTTGGAAAGTCCGATCACATCGAACATCTTCGCCTGCAGCTCGGTCGAATGGATACGGATCGAGCCGCCGCCGATCTCGTTGCCGTTCAGCACGATATCGTACGCCTTCGCGCGCACCTTGCCGGGGTCGGTGTCCAGAAGCGGCAGGTCCTCGTCCATCGGGCTCGTGAACGGATGGTGCATCGCAACGAAGCGGTTCTCCTCCTCGCTCCACTCTAAAAGCGGGAATTCGACGACCCACAGCAGGTTGAACTTGTTCGGATCGATGAGACCGAGCTTGTCGCCGAGCTTCAAACGCAGCGCGCCGAGCGACGCCCATACGACCGGGTTCTTGTCCGCGACGATGAACAACACGTCGCCCTGCTCGAAGTTCGCCTTTGCCTTGATCGCTTCGATCTCGTCCTCGGTGAGGAACTTCGCGATCGGCGACTGCAGGCCTTCGTTTTTCCAGTTCATCCACGCAAGGCCCTTTGCCTGATACGTCTTGACGAACTCGCCGAGCGCGTCGATTTCCTTACGGGAGAAGTGCGACGTCGCGCCCTTTGCGACGATGCAGCGAACGGAACCGCCCGCGGCAAGCGCGTTCTGAAACACGGAGAAGCCGCAGTTTTTCACGCAGTCGGAAAGGTCGCAAAGCTCCATGTCGAAGCGCGTGTCCGGCTTGTCGGAGCCGTAGCGGTCCATCGCGTCCTGCCACGTGATGCGCGGCAGCGGAAGCTGAATGTCGAGGTTCAGCGTTTCCTTAAAGAGGCGCTTCAAGAAGCCCTCGTTCATCGCCATGACGTCGTCCGCTTCGACGAACGACATTTCAAGGTCGATCTGCGTAAAGTCCGGCTGACGGTCGGCTCTCAGGTCCTCGTCGCGGAAGCAGCGCGCGATCTGCATGTAGCGGTCAAAGCCACTCAGCATCAGCAGCTGCTTAAAGAGCTGCGGGCTCTGCGGCAGCGCGTAGAAGCTGCCCGGATGGACGCGGCTCGGCACCAGATAGTCGCGCGCGCCTTCCGGCGTGCTCTTGGTGAGCATCGGCGTCTCGATTTCGAGGAAGCCGTTTTCCGCAAAGTATTCGTGCGTGATGCGCGTGATCTCGTTGCGCATCATCAGGTTTCTCTGCATGCACGGACGGCGAAGGTCCAGATAGCGATACTTCAAGCGCAAAAGCTCGCCCGCGTTGCAGTCGTCGCTCGTGTCGATCGGCGGCGTCTCGGCTGCACTCAGGATCTTGAACTCACTCACCTTCACTTCAACCTCGCCGGTCTTCATGTTCGGATTGATCATGTTGCCGGTTCTCGCTTCGAGCGTGCCGCGCACCGCCAGCACGTATTCGGACCGAATCGTGCTTGCGCGATCGAAGTCCTCCTTGCTGAGCGTCGACGAGTCAAACACGACCTGCATCAGACCCGTGCGATCGCGAAGCTGCACAAAGATCAGCGCGCCGAGATCGCGGCGGACGTTCGTCCAGCCCATCAGCGTCACTTCTCTGCCGACATCTTCCTTGGAAAGCTCCGTGCAGTAGCACGTACGCTTCCAACCGCTTAAAAATTCACCCATTGTTTATCCCTCTTTTCCGATCGAGTCGGCGATTTCCGCCGCATCCAGTTTCACCATCAGCGAACCGCCGTTGATCATCGATTTCATATTGACGAGCCCGTTCTTGAGCTCTTCGTCGCCGATAACCAGCGTATACTGCGCGCCGGTCTTGTCGGCATACTTCATCTGCGCCTTAACGCTGCGGTCCATCAGGTCGAAATCGACCGAGACGCCGCGTGCGCGAAGCTCGCGCGCAAGCGTAAAGCATTTGTCCTTTGCCTCCTGACCGAGCCCGATCAGCATGACCTGATAGCGCACCGGCTTCTTGATCTCCACGCCGAGCTGATCCATGATGAGCAGCAGGCGTTCCATGCCGAGACCGAAGCCGACCGCCGGCATATCGGGACCGCCGAGCTCCTTGATGAGCCCGTCATAGCGACCGCCGCCGCACAGCGTGCCCTGCGCACCCGGCATGCCGGACACGATCTCGAACACAGTCTTGGTGTAGTAATCGAGACCGCGCACGAGCATCGGATCGATTTCGTAGCGGATCCCCGCAAGGTCCAGCAGTCTGGTCAGCTCGTTCATGTGCGCGCGGCAATCGTCGCAGATGTAGTCCATCGTGTGCGGCGCGTCCTTGACGATCTCCTTGCAGGTATCGACCTTGCAGTCGAGAATGCGCAGCGGATTGGTTTCAAAGCGCGTCTTGCACGTTTCGCACAGCTCGTCGTACCGCCCGCCGAGGTATTCCTTCAGCGCCTGCTGATAGCGTCCGCGGCACTTCGGGCAGCCGATGCTGTTGAGCTTGATCGTGAGGTCCGAGCAGCCGAGCGTCTCGAAGATCTCCGACGCGATCGAAATGATCTCCGCATCCGCCGCAGGACTCGGCGTGCCGAACATCTCGACGCCGAACTGGTGATGCTCGCGAAGGCGTCCGGCCTGCGGACGCTCATAGCGGAACACCGGGCAGTACAGATAGTACATCTTGGTCGGCTGCGCTTCAGAGAACAGTCCGTTTTCGACGAACATGCGCACCGCGCCCGCCGTTCCCTCCGGCTTTAAGGTGATGCTGCGACCGCCCTTGTCGGTGAAGGTGTACATCTCCTTCTGCACGATGTCGGTCGTGTCGCCGACGCCGCGCAAGAACAGCTCGGTATGCTCGATGCACGGCGTGCGCGCTTCCAGCAAACCGTACTTTCTGACGATTTTGCGGATCGTGTGTTCGAGATACTGCCAGCGATAGCTCTCTTCCGGCGTAACGTCCTTTGTGCCCTTCGGCGCTTTGTATGCCATAGTAACCTCCCAATGAAATATCCAATGAAAAAACGCGGTCTTTCGCCCGTAAAAGGGACGGAAGTACCGCGGTGCCACCCTGTTTCGCAGCAGTTGCTGCGCGCTTTTCCCCGATAACGAAGGGTCTTCGGCATGCCTTTTTCTTCCGGCATGCAGCTTGCGGATGTCCTTCCCGTGCCGTCCGTCCGCATGCCTCTCAGCCACGGGCACGCTCTCTTTGGGACAATCGACCGGTACTCTTCCGTTCAACGCTTTGCGCTTATTATACCATGTCAAACGGGCTTGTCAAGCAAAAACGTCGTAAAAGGGGCCGGACTGTTTGCGGCGACAGATAGAAAATGTATCTTGTATGATGAAAAGGCGCATGCTCCTTTTCCTTGATTGTTTCGCCGCAAACGAACCGCGTTTCCGCCATTTCGCATACCTTAGTATAGACTCATGGCGAATAACACGGTTTCCGCCGCCCTTCCCGACGTTTTTCGGCGTGTCAAACCACGGTTTGACACGCTGAAAACAGCGCGCGCTTCTGCCGATCGAGCAGATCGAGCTTCGCGCCGTAGGTCGGCACGTCCTTCGGGTTCGGGATGCGCTCGACGCGATTCTGTCCATAGAACACGCGCTTGGTCATCGCGTTCGCCCCGTGCGCAAGGATCGAGGTCGTTTCCTCCATCATGTCGATGTTGTACACGCACTCCATGCCGTTCGCCGCATAGCCGACGTTTTCGAGGTTTCCGTTCTGGTACTTCTGCCGATACATATAGTACGGCCACAGTCCCATCGCCTTCGCCGCCGAAAAGCCCATGTCGATCATCTTCTCCACGTCCTCGCGCGAGGGCAGCGGATAGCGGTCCAGCTGATCCTTCAGCCGACTTGAGCGCTTGATCGCAAGCGTGTGCACGGTCAGGTTGTCCGGTCCGAGCGCCTGAATCTGTTCGAGCGTTCTTGCCATATCGTCGATCCCCTCGCCAGGAAGTCCGGCGATGAGGTCCATGTTGATCGAGCGGAAATCGAGCGAACGCGCGAGTTCGAACGCCTCGCGGATCTGCGCCGCCGTATGCAGCCGTCCGATGCGCTGCAGCGTTTCGTCCGACATCGTCTGCGGATTGATCGAGATGCGGTCGACGCCGTGCTTTCTGAGCACCTGCAGCTTTTCCTTCGTGATCGTATCCGGTCTGCCCGCCTCGACGGTGCATTCCTCGCCGTAGCTGCCGTACGTGTCCTCGTAATGATCGAGCAGCGCGTCGAGCTGATCGGCGCTCAGCACGGTCGGCGTGCCGCCGCCGATGTACATCGCGCGGATGTTGTACCCGCCCTCGCGTGC
>DFEW01000048.1:0-13803 GCA_002369195.1 Christensenella sp. UBA3792 | reverse complement strand
GTTTTGCAGTACGGAATGCCGATGTACACGTCGAGATCGTTCGGCTGCACCGATTCGATGAACCGCTTCTGCACGGCGTTGATCGTCGCCGCCAGACGGAGCTTGTCGATGCGCACCGAGAACACCTCGGAAAACTGCCGCACCGCTTCCCGCTCGCCCACGCGCGCGCAAAGCTCGCGCAGCAGCTTGGTCGGACGAATGCCGGTGAGACTCCCCCACGGCATTTCTGTGGGTTTGATGCGCTGCATCAGCGCGAACGCCGCGCGCTTCAACGCGCGTTTCTCCTGCCGCTTTTGATCGAGCGGATCGGTCGGATCGAACGTATAGGAGACCGTGATCGGCTCGCCGTCGGGAAGTTGCCGCGCCGTTGCCGTGCGCTCCGCCGCGCAAAGGTTCACGCAAAGACGGAGCTCCGTGTTTCCGTCCTCCGTGTCCGTGATCGGCACGAGACCCAGAAACATGCGGATCTCCTCTGCAATGTCATTCGCGTATTGGGGTGTATCGGTCTTTAAACAAACCACGGTTCTTCCTCGCTGATGATCGGATTGGCCGCGCGCTCGTGCGCAACAGTCGTCGCCTCGTCGTGTCCGGGATACAGACGGTAATCCTCCGGAAGCTGCAGGATCACGTCGCGGATCGAGTCGCGGATCGCGCGCCAGTCGCCGGTCGGCAGATCGGTGCGCCCGTAGCTTTCGCGGAACAGAGTATCGCCGCAGAACGCGCAGCGCGCTTCGTCGCAGACGAACGTCATGCCGCCGACCGTGTGTCCGGGCGTGGCGAGCGCGCGGATTTTGAGTCCTGCCGCCTCGAACGTGTCGCCGTCGTGCAGCTTCACGTCCGGCTCGACCGGCGTGATCGAAATGCGCTGCATCAGCGACAGACTCTGGAGATTGCTTGTCAGCCCGCAGGCGTCTTCCTCGGAAACATAGATCGTCGCGTTCGTCTCCGCCTTGAGCGCGGCGACGCCGAGCATGTGATCGAAATGTCGGTGCGTAACAAGGATATCCGACAGCGTCCAGCCGTGCTCCTTCAGAACGGCGAACGCCAGATCGGCGTCCGACGGATCGACGACCGCAACGGTCTTGCTGCCGTCGCGTCCGAAAAACATCATGTTCGCCGCCACCGGACCGCAGGGATAGATGTACAGCAGCATGTCAGAATCCTTTCTTGGAATCCAAAAGAATCGTGAAGGGGCCGTCGTTTTGGATCGACACCTTCATGTCCGCGCCGAACCGTCCGGTCTCGACCGAAACGGTGCTCCGAAGTTTTGCGATGCACCGCTCGTACAGCGGGATCGCCTGCTCGGGACGCGCGGCGAAAATATAGCTCGGGCGCCTGCCCTTTCTGGCGTCGCCCAGCAGCGTAAACTGGGAAATCAGCAGGATCGTGCCGCCGATGTCGACGACCGATTTGTTCGGCACGCCGTTCTCGTCGTCGAAGATGCGAAGTCCCAAAAGCTTGTCTGAAATATAATCCGCGTCGCTTTGTGTATCGTCGACCGATACGCCAAGCAGCACGCACAGACCGTCCGAAATCGCGCCGATCGTCTCGCCGTCGACCGCAACCGACGCCGAGGTGACGCGCTGCACAACCGCCCGCATATGCCCCTCCTATACGCGAAATACGTCTACGACCTGCTTGAGCTTGCGAAGGTTCGAGACGATGACGTTGAGCTGCTCGGACGTGGAGACCGTGCAGGTGATTTCCATCGCCGCATAGCCGTCCTCGGTCGATTTGCTTTTGAGATCGGTCATGTTCACGTTCAAGCTCAGCAGCACCTTCGAAACCTCGAGCAGCGAGCCGGGCTTATCCTCGATGAACACGCGGATCGTCGCCGAGAAGTTCGTGCGCTCGTCGAGCGCCCATTCGACCTCGATCATGCGGTCGGCTTCCTGCATCAAGCTCTGCACGTTCTTGCAGTCCGCTCGATGCACGGACACGCCGCGTCCGCGCGTGACGTAGCCGACGATCGGATCGCCCGGCAGCGGATTGCAGCAGTTTCCGAAGAACACCGCCATGCCCGGATCGCCGTGCACGATGATCCCGTTCGGGTTCGCCTTGTGCAGCGGCTTTTTCGGCTCCTTGATCTCGCCGCTTTCGAGCTTCTTCTGCATCTCGTCGAGGCGTTCCTCCTTGCGATGCAGATCGATGAGCTTGTGCAGCACCTGTCCGGCGGACACGCCGCCGAAGCCGATCGCCGAATACAGATCGTCGACCGTCGAGATGTTGTGGCGCTTTAAAACTTCGTTATAGTATTCCGGCTTCATCAGGATCGCGAGACTCTGCCCGTGGCGCTTCGCCGCCTCCTCGAGCATCTCGCGTCCGCGCTGTACGTTCTCCTCGCGGTTCTCATGCTTGAACCATTGCCGGATCTTGTTCTTCGCCGACTGCGTCTTGACGATCGAGAGCCAGTCGCGGCTCGGCCCCGCCTGCGCGTTCGACGTGATGATCTCCACAACGTCGTTGGTCTTGAGCTTGTAATCGAGACGCACCACATTGCCGTTCACGCGCGCGTGCTGGCAATGGTGCCCGATGTTCGTATGGATGCGGTACGCAAAGTCCAGCGGCGTCGAACCGACCGGCAGGTCGATGATCTCGCCCTTGGGCGTCAGCACGAAGACGTACTCGCCCAAAAAGTCCTTCAGGATGTTGTCGACGAATTCCTTGCTGTCCTCGGTCGTCTCCTCCGCTTCCAGCACCTGCCGCAGCCACGACGTCTTGCGGTCGAGCTCGGTCATCGACTGGCGGCCTTCCTTGTACATCCAATGCGCCGCAATGCCGTATTCCGCGGTTGCGTGCATCTCCTTCGTGCGGATCTGCACCTCGAACGGCATGCCGTTCTCGTCCATGACCGTCGTGTGCAGCGAGCGGTACAGGTTCGGCTTCGGCATCGCGATATAGTCCTTGAACCGTCCGGGCAGCGGCTTCCACGTCGCGTGAATGACGCCGAGCGCCGCGTAGCAGTCCGTCACCGTGTTGACGATGATGCGGATCGCGATCAGGTCGTACAGCTCGTGCAGCGTGCAGTTGTTGCGCTGCATCTTGCGGTAGGACGAATAGAGATGCTTCGGTCTGCCGGAGATCGAACACTCGATGTCCGCATCCTTCATCAGCGTCTTCATCTGCTCCATCGCGCTGTTCAGAAGCGCAAGGCGCTCCTTTTGCTGCACGTCAACCTGCGCCTTGATGTTCTCGTACTCCTCCGGCAGCAGGTAGCGGAACGAAAGGTCCTCCAGCTCACTGCGGATCGCGCCCATGCCGAAGCGGTGTGCGAGCGGCGCGTAGACCTCGATCGTTTCCTTTGATTTTTTGAGCTGCTTTGCCGGCGAACAAACGTCGATCGTGCGCATGTTGTGCAGGCGGTCCGCCAGCTTGATGATGACGACGCGCACGTCCTCGGCGATCGCCAGAAAGAGCTTTCGAAGGTTCTCCGTCTGCTCCTGCTTCTTGGTCACGTAGGTCTGCTTTCCCGAAATGGTCAGCTTCGTTACGCCGTCGACCAGGAACGCGACTTCCTTTCCGAACGTTTTCTCGATGTCCGCAATCTGCACGTTGTCGCCGTCCTCGACGGTGTCGTGCAGCACGCCCGCGATCACGGTCGGCGCATCCATGCCCATATCGAGCAGATAAGACGCAACGGTCAGCGGATGCGTCACAAACGGCGTGCCGTCGTCGCGGCGCTGGTTGCAATGCACGCGCGACGCGAACTCGATCGCCTCCGCCATCTTTTTGGACTCTTCTTCGCCGAAGCGTTCCGAAAAGCGTCTCAGTAATTCTTCTTCCATGCGCATCCTCCTTTCCGTCCCAACCTTTTTATTTTACTCCAAACACAGCACCGGATACAAGAGGGCTTTTTGAATTTGTTTCTTTTCCTGCACCGTCTGCGTCAAAAAACATCCGTTTTCGACCCGCAACACGCCGATTTCCAGCAGCGGCAGCATCGCCGTGCGCTCCGCAGCGTCGAGACAGTCGATCGACACGCCCTGCCGCAGCCGGTCCAGCAGCCGCCGGTAGGTCTCGCGAATCTGCGTCTCGGACACCTTCGGAAGCGCGTCGAGCACGGTCCGGTCCGGCAGTTCCGTTCCGTAGCGGATCGCGTGGATGCATGCGGACACGGCCGCTTCCGTCGCGTCGTCGATCGGCGCGCGCACCGCCTCCGTGCGCACGGACAGTTCCGGCTTTCCGAGATAGCTCGACAGTTCGACCGACACCAGCGCCTGCGCGCGTTCGAGCGCGCTCCACTGCGCATACCGGTCTCCCATACCGAATGCCACGAGCCGCACCTCCCTGCCGCCGTCCGTCAGCTTTGCGCCGAGGTGCGAGCCATCGCGTCCCATGACGCGCACACCCGACAGCGTCCCTTCCACGCAGAACAGCGGCATTCGGTTTCCCTCGCCGAACGGCGAAAGCAGCGTAAGCTCCTTCGCAAAGGTCAGCGTCAGATCCGAAACTGCGAGCGTATCCTCGTAGCGGATCGGCTCCGCGGGAAGTCCCTGCGGGAACAGGCCGCACACGTCGGACTGCAATTCCTGTTTCAGCGTCTCAAAGCGCTCGGGAAGCAGGGTTGCGCCCGCGGCGAGCCGATGCCCGCCGAAACGCGTAAACATGGTTTGGTGGCGCGTCAGGAGCGCAAACAGGTCGATTGCGGGCACGCTCCGTCCCGATCCGACCAGCAGTCCGTTGACCGTCGAAAACAGCAGCACCGGACAGCGATACCGTTCGACGAGCCGCGACGCGACGATGCCGATCACGCCGGTGTTCCAGTCCTCGCCGCGCAGCACGAGGATGCGCGGTTCGGTCTCGTTTATCTGCACCTCGGCTTCGCGGAAGATGCGCTGCTCCTCCGCCCGTCGCCGCACGTTCTCACTTTCCAGCTCGGTCGCGATCGCCCTGCGCTCGTTCGGATCGTCGGTCAGCAGCAGCCGCACCGCGCGCGTCGCGTCGCCCATGCGTCCCGCCGCATTGATGCGCGGCGCAAGCAGAAACGACAGCGTTCCCTCTCCGGTCACGTCCTGCACGCCCGCCGCATCGAGCAGCGCGGCAAGCGCGGGATGTCCGCTCACGAGCGGCAGTCCCTTTTTGACGATCGTGCGATTGAACGGCTGCAGCGGCACGACGTCCGCCATCGTGGCGAGCGCCGCCACCGGCAAATACCGTCCGACGTCCGCGCCGAGCGCGCCGGCAAGCAGCATCGCCACGGCAGCCCCGCAAAGGCATCCGTACGCCGCGTCCTGATCGGTGCGCGACGAGCAGACGACCGCCTCCGCCGCGGGCAGCGTCTCATGACAGCGGTGATGATCGGTCACGACGGTTTCGACGCCGAGCGTTTTTGCATAGTCGATCTCCGCATGCGCGGAAATGCCGTTGTCCACGGTCACGATCAGACGCACGCCGTCCGCGTGCATCGCGTCGACCGCGCGGTTGCTGAGCCCGTATCCGTCCCCCTGCCGGCTCGGCAGCAGGTACGTCACGTTTGCGTGAAGGCACTTGAGCGCATCGGTCAGGATCGACGTCGCGCACACGCCGTCGGTATCGTAGTCGCCGTACACGCAGATGCGTTCGCCCGCCGCGATCGCCGCTTTGACGCGCGCCGCCGCGCGATCCATGTCCTTCAGTCCGAACGGATCGGGCAGGCTCTGCGCCTCCGGGTGCAGGTATGCCGTCACGGACGCATCGTCAACCAGCCCTCGGCGCGCCAGCATGGCGGCAAAGGGCTTGCTGAACCCGAAGCGGGTCTGAATCGATTCGATGATCGCGTCACAAACGGGACGCGCGTCCGTACGTTGAAACTCCATATGGCATAAAAAGGGCTGCGGAAACAAATCCGCAGCCCGTGGCTACGCTTACAGTGCGATCGCTGCGGTGTCGCGCGCAATCGCAAGCTCCTCGTTCGTCGGCAGAACCATGACGGTCACCTTCGAATCGGGCTTGCTGAGCACGATTTCTTTGCCGCGCGGCGCGGTCTTGTTCAGCTCGAAATCGAAGTCGATGCCGAGGTAATCCATGTTCTGCATGATGAGCTCGCGCGTTGCCGCGTCGTTCTCGCCGACGCCCGCGGTGAACACGATGCAGTCCACGCCGTCCATCTCCGCCGCATAGCCGCCGATGAGGCGCTTCACGCTCTGCGCGAACATGTCGAGTGCGAGCGCCGCGCGCTCGTTGCCTTCGTTTCTTGCCGACCACAGATCGCGGAAATCGCTGGACACGCCGGACACGCCGAGCATGCCGGACTTTTTGTTCATCATGGTATCGATCTCTTTGGGCGTCGCGTTCATACGGTTCACGAGGAACGGGACGATCGCCGGGTCGATGCTGCCGCAGCGGGTGCCCATCGGCAGACCTTCGAGCGGCGTCAGACCCATCGACGTGTTGACGCACTTGCCGCCCTTCGAGCAGCTCACGGAAGAACCGTTGCCGAGATGGCAGGTGATGACGCGCACGTCGGGATCGTTCTCGCGGCCGATGCGCTTGAGCGCTTCGCGCGTAACGAACATATGGGACGTGCCGTGGAAGCCGTAGCGACGTACCTGATACTTCTCATAGACTTCATACGGCAGCGCATAGAGGAAGTTTTTCGGCTCCATGCTCATGCCCCACGCGGTGTCAAACACGGCAACCATCGGAGTGTTCGGCATGACGGCGCGGCAGGCGTTGATGCCCATGAGGTTCGCGGGGTTGTGCAGCGGCGCGAGCGGCGTGCACTCCTCGATCATGGCGATGACTTCGTCGTCGATCAGCACGGACTTGGTGAACTTCGTGCCGCCGTGGACGACGCGGTGACCGACCGCCGCGATGGACGACATGTCGGAAATGACGCCGATCTTCGGATCGACGAGCACATCGAGCACGAGCGCGATCGCGTCCTGATGCGTCTTCATCGGCGCATCCTTTTCGAGCTTTTCGCCGTTGGTCGGCTTATAGGTCAGCTTGCCGTCGATGCCGATGCGCTCGCAAAGACCCTTCGCGAGGACTTCTTCGGTCTCGATGTCGATCAGCTGATACTTCAAAGAGGAGCTGCCTGCGTTGATAACAAGAATCGATTTCATGGTTCGTTCCTTTCGTTACATGTTCTGTGCCTGCACCGCAGTGATCGCGACGACGGAAACGATATCCTCGATGCTGCAGCCGCGGCTCAGATCGTTGATCGGCGCCGCAAAGCCCTGGCAGATCGGGCCGATGGCTTCCGCACCCGCGAGGCGCTGGACGAGCTTGTAACCGATGTTGCCCGCCTGCAGGTCCGGGAAGACGAGCACGTTCGCCTTGCCGGCAACAGGGCTTCCGGGGCTCTTGAGCTGACCGACGGATTCGACCAGCGCGGCGTCCGCCTGCAGTTCGCCGTCGACCATGAGTTCGGGCGCACGCTCGTGCACCATCTCGGTCGCGATGCGGACCTTGTCGACGTTCTCATGCTTTGCGCTGCCCTTGGTGGAGAACGAAAGCATCGCGATGCGCGCATCGATGCCGCAGAGTGCCTTTGCGCTCGCCGCGGACGAAATCGCGATTTCGGCAAGCTGTTCGGAGGTCGGGTCGATGTTGACCGCGCAGTCCGCGAAGATCATCAGACCGTCATCGCCGTACTTCTTGTTCGGGATCTCCATGATGAAGAAGCTCGAAACCGTGTTGATGCCGGGACGCATCTTGATGATCTGCAGACCCGGACGCAGCGTGTTGCCGGTGGTGTTGATCGCGCCGGAAACGAAACCGTCCGCCTTCTTGTCCTTGATCATCATCGCCGCGAAGAACAGCGGGTTCTTGATCATATCCGCGGCCTTCTCGGGCGTGACGCCCTTCGCCTTGCGCATCTCATAGAACCGGTCGACGTACATCTGATAATCCGGATGCGTCTCGGGATCGATCATATCGATGCCTTCGAGCGAAACGCCGTATTTGTCTGCAACCTTCCGAATTTCCTCGGGCTTTCCGAACAGGGTAACCTTTGCAATGCCTTCCGCCGTGATGCGGGCTGCCGCCTGCACGGTGCGTTCTTCGGTTCCTTCGGGCAGCAGGATGTGTTTCTTGTCTGCCTTTGCTTTTGCCTTGATCGAATCCATCAATGACATGAACAAATTCCTCCAAAATAAATTTTCAATTTATTCTAACATATCTGTGCAAAAAATGGTATACTTGAAATGAAAAAAGTTTCACTTTCAAAGGAGTTGCGTTTTATGCGCGTCATCGGCATCGTCGCGGAGTACAATCCGCTGCACAACGGACATATTTATCACATGGAAGAATCCAAAAAACAGGCAGGCGCGGACTTCTGCGTCGTCGCGATGTCCGGCAACTTCGTGCAGCGCGGCGAACCCGCCTGCACCGATAAGTTCACGCGTGCCGAATGGGCGGTCATGGGCGGCGCCGATATCGTCACCGAGATCCCGACCGCGTTCGCCGTGTCGAGCGCGGAACGCTTTGCGCAGGGCGCCGTGATGACCCTCGCCGCCACCGGCGTGGTGACCGACCTTGCATTCGGCGTTGAAACCGACGACATCAATGCGCTCTACCACCTCGCGGATCTTCTGGATCGCGAACCCGCAAACTTCCGCGTCTATCTCAACTATCATCTCAAACAGGGCAAGTCCTATCCGCGCGCGCAGTACGACGCACTTGCGGACCTCGGCGTTCCGGAGGACGAGCTCGCCATACTGGGACAGCCGAACAACATTCTTGCGGTCGAATACCTCAAGTCCCTTCGCCGCTACGCGCCGAACATCCTTCCCCTGCCGATTCAGCGCATCGGGAACAAGTACAACAGCACGGTCCTGACCGGAAAGCTTTCGAGCGCCACGGCGATCCGCGAAGCGCTTTTGGGCGGCGACGAATCGGTCTACGATACGATGCCGATGAGCGTTGCGGCGGCAATGCGCTTCGACTCGCAGTTTCCCGTCACCTTCGACCGGTTTGCGCCGATGCTGCTCTACCGGCTGCGCACCATGTCGCTCGAGGAGCTGAAGGCGCTGCCGGACGTGACCGAGGGCTTTGAGCAGGTGCTGTACCGCGCCGCCCGTCAGGCGACCGATCTGCCGTCGCTGCTCGAAGCGATCAAGTCCAAGCGCTACACGCTCGCGCGCTGCAAGCGCATTCTCGTCTCCGCGCTGCTGCACGTCCCAGACGGCATGACCGACGCGCTCGCCGAGCGCTACGACAACCTCTATCTGCACGTTCTGGGACTCAAGCGCATCGGTCGCGGGCTGCTCTCCGCGATGGCGAGCCGCGCAAGCGCACCGGTCATCCTGCGCAATTCCGACATGCAGAACTGCACCGAGATCGCCCGCGCCTCGCTTGCGATCGACGCGCTGTCCACCGACCTGTACGGATACGCGCTCGCCCGTGAGCTGCACCGCGACGCCCAAAGCGCGATCACGGTCTGAACAAAAACTCAAATAAATAAGCGCTCCGATTGCTCGGAGCGCTTGTTATTTTGATTACCGGAAAGTGACCGCTTCGGTCCAGAACTCGTTGTGGTAGAGGTCGGTCAGGCAGTAGGTCACGTCGCATTCCGCGTTCTCAAGCTCGATATAGCCGACCTCGATCGCGCCGTTTACCGTCAGCTCTCCGATCTTGTAGCTCGCCTCGAACGTGCCGTCTGCGCCGTAGTAGTCGCAGATGAATTCGATCTTGTCACCCGCTTTCAGCGGCGTGAAGCCCTTCGCGACGTTCTCGGTCTCGCCGTTGTCGTAGACGCGCTGTGCGCCCGCGACGTAGCCGTACTCGTTCTCCTCCGTCTCGTTGTCGAACACGATGATGAGATCGTAGCGCACACCGTTGATCAGCACCGGCACGCGGCCGACGTCCGCCCAGTTCTTGCCGTCCTCAACGTGACCGATGAAGTAGTACGGCACGATCTGTCCGTTCAGGCAGAGCCAGGTGTTGTCGAACTCGATCGCAAGCTCGCCGTTTTCGATCGAATAGCGATTGTCGAGACCGAGGTCGAAGTAGCCGTCGCCCGCCTCGTCCTTTGCGAACACGTTGAGCTGCACGCTCTCGACAAGCTCCCACTTGCTGCTGTCAAGCTTCAGCACGTAGCCGTCGCCCTTTTCGGTCAGCTCCATGTCATCGACAGTCAGCGCGTTGCGATCGTACATCTCGCCGCTTCTCAGCACGCGTCCCGAATCGAACCAGCCGTAGTCGCTGCCGCCGAGGATGCTGCCGAGGAAGTCGCCCGCGCCGGTGGACGGTGCAGAACCGCCGAACAGGGACGAAAGCAGATCGCCGGAATCATAGCTTGACGAACCGCCGCCGAGCAGCGTGGACAGAATGTCGCTCGAAGAATAGCTCGGTGCGCCGGACGAATACCCGCCGAACAGCGAGCCGAACGGCGACGACTGCCCCGCCGTCGCGATCTGACCGCCCGCCGCCAGACTTGCGAAGCTCTTGATGCAGCTTGCGTAGTTGGCGTCCATGCCGATCGAGTCGTACAGCGCGACCGCCGAGTTCATGCTCTTGAAGCTCGAATACGGGAAGTAGATCGAAAGCCCGTTCGAATTCTTCATCGACACCGACGTGCGGTTGTACTTGATGCAGTTTTTCAGCGCATTGACGAGCGCGCTCGCCTTGCTGCTGCCGATCTTGTTCGCGAAGTCGATCAGGTCGATGTGGTTGACCTTTGCGCTCGTGCCGAACTCGCGCGCATCGGCGCGCGCGTCCGCAACCTGCTTATACTCGGATGCGTCGAGCATGCCGGAAAGCTCTCCGGAGAACGCATTGAACGCTTCGGGAACCGTTCCCTTGAACTCTGCAAGATCGACGATCGAGAGCGTCGTGTTGCAGCCCGGATAGTTCTTCTTGCAGACGTTGTTGAAGTCGTCGATCAGCGTCTTGCTGAGCTCGACCGTGCCGATCGAGGGATTCTTGGACAGCGCGGTCAGCCAGTTCGTATAGTACCAGCCGCAGCCGGGTTCCGCTTCCTCGGACGCAAGCAGGTAGTCCGCATACGGTTCGGTGACGACCGCCGTTTCGAACGTCGCCATCAGACACGCGTCGAAGCCGATGAAGTCGAACAGCACGCCGCTCTTCTTGAGCGCGGAATTGATCTTGTCAAGCGTCATCGTGCCGCTGTAGTTCTGGTCGTAGCCGTAGCCGGAAATCGAGCCGCCGCCGTGATCCCACAGGATCAGCATGTTGCGGTTCGCCGGATAGTTCTTCGCGCAGTATTGGATGAAGTCCACCAGCGTGTTCGGGTCGATCATGCTCTTTTTGCCGACGTCGCGATCCAGCACCTGCAGGCCCTTGCTCGTCACGCGGTAGCGCTGGTTCGTCTTTGCGGAGACGACCGAGTTATTCCACTTCTTTGCACCGCCGGTCTCGACGATGACGTTCACGTGCGAATCGTCAAGCGTCGCGTGCAGCATTTCGTTGAGGTCCGCGGTCGCCATGCCGTTCTCGCTTTCAAGATCGCTGCCGCAGATGTACACCATGACCGTGACGACGTCCTTGCCGTTGCCCTTGATCGTCGTGTAGCGCGAGCGCGCCTGATTCGAAACCGTCAGGTCCGCGTTCTGGTAGGACGTCGATGCCGAAAGCGCCGTCGCCGCGGTGCTGTCCGCCGCGTCATAGTCGTTCGACAGAAGCTGCGTCCAAAGCGAATCGCTGCCGGTCGAACCGCTCGAAGCGTCCGTATCGCCGCCGAGCACGCTTCCGATATCGATGCCGCTTGTGCCGCTGTTGCCGGTTGACGTGTCGATGCCTTCGTTCAGCATGCTGACCGGCGAGCAGCCGCTGCACAGACAGCTGCGCAGGAAGATCAGCCCGATCACGATGACCGCTACGATCAGCAGAATGCGGATCAGCTTGCCGCTGCCGGATGCGCGCGCCGCCGTGCTCTGCGTCGATTGCTGCGTAAACACGTTCTGCTGCGTGCTCTGCTGATTCTGGTTCTGCTGCGATGCGGCCTGGAACAGCGTATTCTGCGCGCTGCTCTGCTGCGAGCTTTCGGTCTTCTTTTGGAACTGGATCTTTCTTCCTTGATATGCGTCCTTTTTACCGACCGGACCGTTCGTCGAAACCGGGCGATCGCTCGTCTTTTTCACGCTGCTCGATCCCGATACGATGCGTCTTTTTCTTCCGTTTGAATCCGAAGAACTGTTCATGTTTGTTTTCCTCCCGTTGGGTTGCATCTATTATACCAAATTTTTCGCGAAAGAAAAGAACTTTTTCGATTCTTTTGCCGTATTTGCCCCGTCCGCCGACCGTGATTGCCCGCTTTCCCACGTGTTGGACAAAGCCATGCACGCATAAAAATCCTTCGCCGCATGGCTCAGGATGACAAGCGGAAAAATGATCTCATGCGCGGCTATCCATTGTCAAATGCAGCGACATGCGCGGTGCCGTTCAGAGATCCTTCGCCGCATGGCTCAGGATGACAGGCGGGAAAATGATCTCTCGCGCGGCTATCCATCGTCAAATGCAGCGATGTGCGCGGTTCCGTTCGCAGATCCTTCGCCGTATGGCTCAGGATGACAGGCGCGAAAATGCCCTCATGCGCGGCTATCCATCGTCAAATGCAGCGACATGCGCGGTGCATTTGACACCTTTCAGCCCTCGTCGCCCGGAAATGCGGCGCATTTTAGACGAGGGCTGCAAACCGGTCGGCAGATACCCATCTGCTGACCGCATAAAAAAGATACCCTCCCGCTTTGGGAGGGTATCTTCGGTTCGGTTGATTAGAACGCGTTCTCGATGACGATGAAGTCATTCTCCGGCTTGGATTCGTCGTAGGTGTCCGTATCCATGACCGGCGAGTACGTTGCGATCGTGATCGTGTTCGTGTCGCCGTCGATCGTGATGATCTTCATGAAGCCGAGGCCCTTCGCTTCATCCGCCTGGTAGTTGTACATGATCGCATCGACCGTGCGCTCGCCGTACGTGCCCGTCCAGCGTGCCGCGCCGTCCGCGTTGCCGCTCAGAATCAGCTCGACGTTCGCATTCTCTGCGACGATCCGTTCTTCGACCAGTGCGCCGAATGCAGTCAGCTCGCCGTTCGCGTCGATGTAGTCGTTCATCGTGAGGATCACGAAGAAGTCTTCATGCGCTGCGAGTGCGTTGTTCACATATGCGATCCACGCATCCTGTGCTTCCTGCTCTTCGTCCGTCTCTGCCGGCTTCATGTAACCGATGCCGACCAGCATGACGTTCTGCTCTTCGAACAGCTGGTACCAGACCTTGCCGTCCTCATACTTCTCGCTCGCCTTGTTCAGGTTGTTCGAGATGTATGCATCGTAGTTCATCTCATCGCCGTTCACATCCGTGCGGCCTGCTGCGTTGAAGTACGGCAGCTCTGCCGGCAGCGTGTTCAGCGTGTCCTTCGCGAACTTCCACGCGTCTGCGTCGTCGTACTGTGCAACCATGTTGCCCGAGCCGACTACCGCCAGCGAGCCGAGTGCTTCGCGGTTCTCCGCTGCCCAGTCGATCATCGCCTTGTACGCGCCGTTCCGCGCTTCGTCGTCCTTCGCCATCATCGTATCCGAGATGAAGTAGAACGAGAACGTTCCGAATACTGCCAGAGGCGGATTCTCATCGATGATCTGTCTGTCGATCGTCAGCGTGCCGGGTACGTACACAACAATGTAGTTGCCCTGTTCTTCGTCGCCGCTCACGTTGATCGCGTAGGTGCCGGGTGCTTCGCCGGGCTCACGGTCGATCGTGTATGCGATCTCGCTCTCGCTGTCGCCGTCCACGAGTCCTTCAATCGTGACCGTGAATTCCGGATCCGCCTGACCCTGCGTCTTGTTCGCGTCGTTCGCCGTGACCGTGATCGTTCTCGGCGTGATCGTCAGCGTGCCTTCCTCGATCTTGATATCGTAGTTG
>DFEW01000076.1:402-2686 GCA_002369195.1 Christensenella sp. UBA3792 | reverse complement strand
CGCGAAGCGAGACGGAAGGGTTGTCAAGAAGCAATCGCGGCATGTAGGGGCTGCCGGGGTCGTCAGTCCCTGCGGACGTATACCGAAAGCGCGGCAAAAGAAACGCACGACGTGCGAGCGTCGTGCGCATTTGTTTCAGGCATAGAGCTTTCCAAGCACCCAGTTTGCAAAGCGGGTGGGGAGGAGCTTTATCAGGATCAGCACCGCGGAGTAGGCGATGCCGACCGAACAGAACGGCTTGGGATTGCGCTGACGCGAGAGCGCGTAAAAGCGCTTTGCGATACGGTCGGGCGACATGCCGTGCTGCTCGTCGTGCTCCATCTTGGACACGGAGCGCACCTCGTTCGGGTAGAGCGCGGCGTTGACCGCGTTCTTCTCGCGACGGGCGGTGAAGTCCGTCTTGACGTCGCCGGGCAGCACCGCCGTAACGCGGATGCCCGTGCCTCGAAGCTCGTTTCGCAGCGCCATCACGACGCTGTTGATCGCGGCCTTGCAAGCCGAATAGAACGCCTGATAGGGGATCGGCGCGACCGCCGCGACCGACGAGGTGAACAGCACCGTGCCCTTTGACTGCCGCAGAGCGGGCAGGGCGGGGATCAGCACGCGCATCGCGCCGAACAGGCATACGTCGAACTGCCGCTGCATGGCGGCAATCTCGGTCGTTTCCACCGGTCCGGAGATGCCAAAGCCCGCGTTCAAAAGCAGCACGTCGATGCGTCCCGCTTCATTGAGAATCGCGTCGATCGCCGCCCGGCACTGCGCTTCGACCGTGACGTCGCAGCAGAGGAACGTGCTGTTCGGGTCGTGCGGGTCGTGGCGCGAGAGGTTATAGACGCGGTCCCCGTAACGCGAAAAAGCGGCAGCCGCCGCCTTTCCGATTCCGTTGGAAGCGCCGGTGATCACGACGATTCGTTCAGATGCCATATTCAACAAACACCTCTTTGATGATGCCGAGCGCTTCATCGAGGAGCGCTTCGGTGTGCGTCGCCATGTAGCTGGTACGCAGCAGACATTCGCTCGGATGCACAGCGGGCGGCAGAACCGGGTTCACGTAAACGCCGCGCTCGAACAGCACCTTGCCGACGCGGAGCGTCGTTTCGAGATCGTGCGTGTACAGCGGGATGATCGGCGTCGTGCTCTCGCGAATCTGGATGCCTTCGCGCTTCAGATTGTTGCGCATGTACATCGAAAGATCCAGCAGGCGCTTGGGCAGCTCGGGCTGCTCGATCAGGATGTGCAGCGCTTCGATGACCGTCGCGCAGGAGACGGGGGGAATGGACGCGCAGAAGATGAACGGGCGCGAGACGTGCCGCACATAGTCCACGATCTCTTCCTTTGCCGCCATAAAGCCGCCGATGCCGGCGAGCGACTTCGAGAACGTGCCCATGATGATGTCGACATCGTCGGTCAGCCCGAAGTAGTCCGCGGTGCCTTTGCCGCCTTCTCCGAGAACGCCGAGCCCGTGCGCATCGTCGATCATGACGCGCGCGCCGTACTTTTTGGCGAGCCGGACGATTTCGGGCAGGTTGCAGATGTCGCCGCCCATCGAGAACACGCCGTCGGTGACGATCAGCCGTCCGGCCTTGTCGGGAATGTTCGAAAGCTTCTTTTCGAGGTCCTCCATGTCGTTGTGGCGATAGCGCACCATTTCGGCAT
Source organism: Christensenella sp. UBA3792 (assembly GCA_002369195.1). Classification (GTDB taxonomy): domain Bacteria; phylum Bacillota; class Clostridia; order Christensenellales; family CAG-138; genus UBA3792. The sequence continues at coordinate 1,030 of DFEW01000076.1, read as the reverse complement.
AGGAGAGCTTGCAGCCGTCGTAGATACTCGCGTGATTTTCGCGATCGCACAGAATGACGTCGCCGCGCCCCGCGATGGCGCTGATGATCCCGAGATTGGATTGGAATCCGGTCGAGAAGGTCATAACAGACTGCTTGCCGAGGAAAGCGGCAAGCTCGCGTTCGAGCTGCGTATGCAGCACGAGCGTGCCGTTTAAGAAACGCGATCCCGCACAGCCGGAGCCGAACCGCCGCAGCGCTTCGACACCCGCTTCGATCACACGGGGATGCGTGGCAAGTCCCAGATATCCGTTCGAGCCGAGCATGATGCGCCGTTTGCCTTCCATGACAACTTCGGGCGCCTGCATCGATTCGAGCTCATGAAAATATGGATAGATGTCTTTTGCGCGGGCTTCTTCTACGAGCGGATTGTGACACTTGGAAAACAGATCCATCGGAATCCTCCTTTCATTAAAAAATCCGTTTGCCATTATAGTCTATTTGACGGAAAAAAGCAAGAAACATCTGTATTTTTTGTAACGTTGCGCACAGATTATTCAAAATCGCTCTGAAAAAATTGAAAAAAAGTCTTGCATTTTTCTCGGGAATGTGTATAATAAGAATTCGCAAGGGGTTATAGCTCAGTTGGT
>DFEW01000076.1:0-304 GCA_002369195.1 Christensenella sp. UBA3792 | reverse complement strand
GTTCGAGCCCAACTAACCCCACCAGTACGGAAATCCTGCGGTGTGCGTTACGTTTATGTGATAAACCCACAGAGTGATTACGGGAAAGCACGCGTCGGTCGACCTAAAATCAAGCCCGCCTCGACGGGAAGATTGCGGGCTCCGCAGTGTACCCACCTGCCGAGTGGCGGGTCTTATCACCCCCGAACGGACGGCACGGCGGGATTTTCTGAGGATAATGCCGAATTGTGTAATGGTAGCACCTACGACTCTGACTCGTATTGTCTAGGTTCGAATCCTAGTTCGGCAGCCATGAAAGAAACCT
>DFEW01000072.1 GCA_002369195.1 Christensenella sp. UBA3792 | reverse complement strand
CCTTGCGCCGGAGGAGGGCTGCAACCAGCTGACGCTGTACTGGAGCTATCCCGGCGGCAGCTATGAGAACTGCGACGTGTGGGTCTGGTTTCCCGGCCGCGACGGCCACGGCGAGCTGTTCCACCCCTGCGCCTACGGCGGAAAGGTCGTGCTCAACGTGCCGAAGGAGGTCGAGGAAGTCGGCTTCATCGTCCGGCGGGAATGCTCCGCCCCCGGCGGCAGCTCCTGGGGCAGCGCGACCAAGGACTTCGACGGCGACCGCTTTGCCGTCCTCACGGGCGAGCGTACGGAGATCTATCTCAAAAGCGGCGACGAGATGCAGTATTTCAGCAAGGACGGTGGCTTGAGCTTGGACAGCGTACATGAGTTCAAAATGGCCGGCATCATCTCGCCGAGCGAGATCCGCTATTCTGTGGCCCCCGCCGCCCGCATCGCCTCCCTTGACGAGGTCCGCGTCCTCGACGGAGACAGAGAGGTCCCGCTTGCGGCGCTGGACACGCTCGGAGAGGAGAAGAGCACGGGCGTCATCACCACCGCCGAGCCGCTGGAGCTCTCCCGCATCTACCGCGTGGAGATCGAGGGCTTCGGCAGCGCTCCTGCCGTGCCGACGGAGGTCTTTGACAGCGAGGAATTCCTCGCGCAGTACGTCTACGAAGGAGACGATCTCGGCGCGACGATCCGCGGAGGAGAGACGGAGTTCAAGCTCTGGGCGCCGACGGCGAGCGCGGTCACGCTGCGTCTGTTTGAAAAAGGCGACGGCGGTGAGCCTTTTGAGGAGTTGGCGATGGAGCGCGGTGAAAAGGGCGTGTGGTCGGCGGTCTATCCCTGCGGCCACGGGACCTATTACACCTATGCCGTCACGACCTCGCTCGGCACGCAGGAGGCCGTGGATCCCTACGCCCGCTCGGCGGGCGTGAACGGCGAGCGCGGCATGGTCGTCGACCTCGCCTCCACCGATCCCGAGGGCTTCCGCGACAGCGGCTTTATCGATTCGCTGCGCTCCTACGGAGACGCCGTGATCTGGGAGGTGCATGTGCGCGACTTCTCCAACACGATCGCCTCCTCGCAGTACCCCGGCAAGTACCTCGCCTTCACGGAGACCGGTCTGACGAACAGCGCGGGCGTTCCCATCGGCGTGGATTATCTCAGGGACCTGGGCGTCACGCACGTCCATCTCCAGCCGGTCTACGACTACGCCACCGTGGACGAGAGCTCCGACAAGCCGCAGTTCAACTGGGGCTACGATCCGAAGAACTACAACGTCCCGGAGGGCAGCTACTCGACCGATCCCTATGACGGTGCGGTGCGCGTCAACGAATTCAAGCAGATGGTGCAGAGCCTGCACGCCCAGGGCATCGGCGTGGTGATGGACGTGGTGTACAACCACACCTTCAGTCTCGACTCCAACCTCAACCGCATCGTCCCCTATTACTACTACCGCTACAATCCCGACGGCAGCCCCTCGAACGGCAGCGGCTGCGGCAACGAGACCGCGTCCGAGCGCGTGATGTTCCGCAAGTTCATGGTCGATTCGGTCACCTACTGGGCGAGCGAATACCATATCGACGGCTTCCGCTTCGACCTGATGGCGCTGCACGATCTCGACACGATGCAGGCGATCGAACAGGCGGTGCACGCGATCAACCCGAAAGCGATCCTCTACGGCGAGGGCTGGACAGGCGGCACGACGACGCTGCGCGCGAACCGGCAGGCGTCGCAGGCGAACATTGCGCAGATCACGGCGAGCAGCGGCGCAGCGGGCGGCATCGCGGTGTTCAACGACGCGATCCGCGACGGCTTGAAGGGCAGCGTGTTCAACGCGACCGACAAGGGCTATATCAGCGGCGATCCCTCCAAGGCGCGGGCGACGAACGTAGCGTTCGGCATCGAGGGCGGCGGCACGAACAAAGCGTCGTGGCGCGTGGACGACGGCATGGTGATCAACTACATGTCCTCGCACGACAACCGCACGCTGTGGGACAAACTGACGTTGTCGAATCCCGATGCGCCCAAGGCACAGCTCGTGCAGATGAACCGCTTCGGCGCTTCGATCGTGGCGATTTCCAAGGGCACGGTGTTCTGGCTCGCGGGCGAGGAAATGATGCGCTCCAAGGGCGGCAACGGCAACAGCTACAACGCGTCCGACGACGTCAACAACCTCGACTGGGACGAGCTGCGGCAGGGCTCCGACCCGTGGCTGATGCAGGACTTCTACCGCAGACTGGTCCTGATGCGCCGCTCCAACGCGTTCCTGCGCAATGCGGACGTTTCCTGCGAGGTCGCGGCGGACGGTTCGATCGTCGTGCGCTACACGGAAAATGAAGAACTCGTCGGGCTCGCGGTGATCAACCCGACCGGCGTCGACGCCTCCTTCACGCTGCCCGACGGCGAGTGGGGCGTGCTGATGAGCGGCACGGACGTGACCGCAGAGCCGGTGCAGACCGTTTCCGGCGAGATCATCGTTCCGCAGATGAGCGTGTACCTCGTCAAGCGGTGAGCATGGAAGGAACATACCGGATCGCGGACCATGTGATCCGCATCCGTACGTTGTATGCACAAATGCATCGTGAGGCAGCAGCGTTCGCTTCGGCGGGCGCTGCCGACTTTGCGGTGGAGATCACGCAGCGCGACATCGATTATGAGCGCGTTCGTTCCGCCGTGGCGGCACAGCGGGAAGGGCGCGACGGCAGCGGGGCGACGGATGCGTACCTCGAGACCCTTGCGGTCTATCGCAAGATCGCCGAGCGCATGCCGCAGGACGATACCGTGTTGTTTCATGGATCGGCAATCGCCGTCGACGGGCAGGCGTACCTGTTCACCGCCAAAAGCGGCACCGGCAAGAGCACGCATGCGCGGCTCTGGCGTGAGATGCTGGGCGAGCGCGCCGTGATGATCAACGACGACAAGCCGTTGCTGCACATCGGAACGGACGGCGCAACCGTGTACGGCACGCCGTGGAACGGCAAGCACCGTCTCGGCACGAACGGTTGCGCGCCGCTTCGCGCGATCTGCATACTGGAGCGCGGCAAAACGAACCGCATCGAGCGCATCGACGCGAGGACGGCATACCCGATCCTTCTGCAGCAAACGTACCGGCCGGCGTCCGCAGAAGCGCTGCAAAGGACGCTGACGCTGATCGACCGGCTGACGGAACGCGTCGCGCTGTTCCGGCTGTTCTGCAACATGGAGCCGGAGGCGGCACGCGTCTCCTATGAAGCCATGAAGGAGTAACCTATGAAATTGAATCCCGAATTTATCACGCATCTGACGAACGACGAGGCGATCCTCGTTCCGCTCGGCGGCGCGCAGTTCCACGGCATCGTGCGCGGCAATGCCACGCTCGGCGCGATTCTGGAGCGCTTGAAGCAGGACACGACCGAGGCGCAGATCGTCGAATCGATGTGCCGCGAATACGACGCGTCCGAAGAAACGGTCGCCGCGGACGTGCACCGCGTCGTGGAGCAGCTGCGCGGCATCGGAGCGATCGATGGGTGAGCCGTTCACCTACGAATCCTATCTTGACCGCTACGGACAGCTGACGTACCGCGTCGTCGGGACGAGCATGCTGCCGCTGCTGCGCCAGAAAACCGACCTGTTTATTGCCGCACCCAAGACGGACGTGCGCTTGAAGGTGGGCGACGTGGCGCTGTTTTTCCGCGCGCCCGACCGCTACATTCTGCATCGCGTGATCGCCGTCGACGCGCAGGGCTATACGATGCTCGGCGACAACTGCATCCATCCCGAAACGAACGTGCGCGACGCCGACGTGCTCGCCGTGATGACCGGCTTTGTACGAAACGGCAAGGCGCACAGCACGAACGAGCGCGGCTATCGCCTGTACGCGTCCGTATGGCTGCACACCCGAAGGGTTCGCGTCCTTTGGCTGCGCCTTCGCGGCGCGGCGGCGCGGGCATTTCGAACCGTATTTCCAAAGAGAACATGACCGAATCGCACCACAACGCAAAGCGTCCCGTCACATGGCTGTGGAACGCCTCCGCCGGCATCCGGTGGGAGGTGCTTTTGCTGCTGCTTGCGAATGTGTTGAACGGCGCGTCCGGCGTAGCGCTTGCGTGGATGCTGCGCGATATGATCGACAGCGCGGTCGACCGCAACCTGCATCGCTTTTTACTGTACGCGGGGCTATTCGTCAGCGTGATCGTGCTGCAGCTGCTGCTTCGCGCGTTCGTGCGCTGGTTCAAGGAACATGCGCTGAGCGCGCTGGAAAACAAGCTCAAGGGGCGTCTGTTCTCCGTGCTGCTCGATCGCGACTATGCCGCGGTCACGGCGGTGCATTCGGAGGAATGGATGAACCGGCTTGTATCCGATACCGCGATCGCGGCGAACGGCGTGGTCTCGATCGTACCGGAAGCGTGCGGCATGCTCGTGATGCTGTTGAGCGCAATCGGCGCAACGCTGTGGATGCTCCGGACCGTCGCGTGGGCGATCCTTCCGGTCGGCGCGGGCATTGTGCTGATGGGGATTCTGTTCCGCAAAAAGCTCAAATCTCTGCATAAGGACATCCGCGAAGCGGACGGCAAACTGCGCGTCACGCTGTCGGAACGGCTGTCCGAGCTGATTCTGGTGCGCACGTTCGGTCGCGAACCGGAGGCGCAAAGGCAGGCGCAGGCGGATATGGACCGGCACCGCGCGGCGCGTCTGCGGCGCACGCGGTATTCGAGCGGCGCAAACTTCCTGTACGGGCTGCTGATGCGCGGCGCATACGCGGCCGCGGCGATCTACTGCGGCTTCGGGATTCTTTACGGCACGCTGAGCTACGGCACGTTTGCGGCGGTTCTGCAGCTGGTCGGACAGATTCAGACGCCGTTTGCGAACCTCACCGCGTATCTGCCGCAGTATTACGCGACCCTCGCGAGCGCGGAACGGCTGATGGAGGCCGAAGCGTTCCGAAAGGACTGCGAGACGCCGCGGCGCAGCGCGCATGAGATCGCCGACCTGTACGAACATGCGTTTGTCGGCGCGGGGCTTCTGGACGCGTCGTTTACCTACCGTCCGGACGCGTCGCACGCGATCGTGTTCACGCATCTGAACGCGCGCATCGAAAAGGGCGAGACGGTCGTGCTGACCGGTCCGTCCGGCAGCGGCAAATCGACGCTTTTGAAGCTCCTGCTGTGTCTGTACCGCCCGGAGGAGGGACGCGCCGTGCTGTACACGGCCGACGGCGAACGAACGCTTGACGCGTCGTATCGCGCGCTGTTCGCGTACGTGCCGCAGGGCAACCGCATGTATTCGGGCACGATCCGTTCGCTGCTGACCTTCAGCGATGCGTCCATCGGCGACGATGCGATCCGAAACGCGCTGACCGTCGCCTGCGCGGACTTCGTGAACGAGCTGCCCGACGGCATGGATACGGTGCTCGGCGAGCGCGGCAGTGGGCTGTCCGAGGGACAGCTGCAGCGGCTTTCGATCGCGCGGGCGATCCTGTCGAACCACCCGATCCTGCTGCTCGACGAGGCGACCGGCGCGCTCGACGAGGCGACCGAGGCGGCGGTGCTCATGCATCTGAAGGACATGACCGACCGCACGGTGCTGATCGTCACGCATCGCAAAAAAGCGCTCGAAATCGCCGACCGCGTCTGGAATCTGGAGGACGGCGTTCTGACCCAAGTGCAATAAAAGAGGGTTGCCGCGTGAAGCAGCAACCCTTTCTTTTTCGAAGCTTACGCTTTGAAGATCGTCTTCAGCAGATCGAGCTTGTCGCCGAACCACGGAAGCGCCTGCATCTTGCCGCGCAGGGCGTTGATGATGCCTATGATCGAAAAGACGCTGACGCCGATCAGACCGATCGAAAAGACATACTTCAAAAAGTGCGTGCCGAGATAGGGAATGATGCCGAGCGTATACCGCGCGACCGTCAGCACGACCCAGAAGCAAAGCAGGTTAAAGCCCTGCCGCACATGGAACTGTGCGAACTTCGAGTTCTTTCTGACGAACATCGGAACGAAGAGCACCGGACCGAGATAGGCGAGCACGCCGAACCACTTGTTGCAGTCGGGCTGATCGTTGACGATCTCGACGCGCGGCGCGCTTTGCGCAGGGGTGACGGGGGTGCCGCAGGACGGGCAGAACTTGCTGTCCGGATTCAGCTCGGCGCCGCAGTTTTTACAGAATGCCATGGTACTTCCTCCTTATTCCATGTGTTTAACCAGTTCCAAAAGATCCTCCGGCTTCTGCATCACGATCTGCGCGCCTGCTTCGCGCAGGAACGCTTCCCCGCGGAATCCCCAGGCGCAGCCGGCAAACCGGAGTCCGCTGTTCTTTGCAAACTGCACGTCCACATCCATATCGCCGACGTACAGCGTTTCTTCGCGCGAAAAGCCGAGTTCATCGCGAACCATGTCCATCATGAACGGATCGGGCTTGGTCGGGTATTCGGGCGTCTGTCCCTGTATGCGCGAGAACAGCTCGGCGTTGGGCGGAAAGAGCCGTTCGAGGATCGGCACCGCGTGCCGGTTCGGCTTGTTGGTTACGCACGCAAGCGTATAGCCCTGCTCCTTGAGGGCCTTGAGCGTTTCGCGCATGCCCGGATACGGTTCGGTCGTATCGCAGCAATGCGCCGCATACTCGACGTGCCAGCGCTCGACGAGCGCTTCCCATTCGTCCTCATGCCCCTTTGGAAGGGCGTTTTTGCACATATAGACGACGCTCTTTCCGACGAGATTCGACACGCCGTCGTCCGAGAAAGTCGGGTATCCGAAATACGCAAGCGCATGGTTGAGCGATGCGGCAATGTCCTTGAGGGTGTAGCAGAGCGTTCCGTCCAGATCAAAAGCGATCAGTTTGATTCGATTCATAGTAGGTCCTTCTTGTTTGTTCGCGTCTATTCTACACGTTTTTTTGCGCTGCGTCAATGCATCGGCGGCTTTTCGGGCTTCACAAATCACAGATTTATGGTATACTGAACA
>DFEW01000038.1 GCA_002369195.1 Christensenella sp. UBA3792 | reverse complement strand
CCAAAGCCTTCTCCTTGAGGAGAAGGTGGCTGCGTAAGCAGACGGATGAGGTGTCGAACAACAGGAATCCAACGACAGGAGAAACACCATGCCACAGTTCATTTCTGCCGCGGAGGCGGTCAAGCTGATCCGCGACGGCGATTGCGTCATTTATAACAACTTCCTCGGCATGAACAATGCCGAGCAGCTCTCGATCGCGCTCAACGAGCGCTACGAGGCGGAGGGACATCCGAAGGACCTGACGCTGTACTGCACGGCGGGTCTGGGCGGCTGGCTGCCCGGACAGCCCTGCGAGAAGATCATCCCGCTCGGCGGCGTCAAGACGGTCATCATGTCGCACTACGGCTCCATGCCGGATACGGCGAAGATGATCCTCGAAAACAAGCTCGAAGCGTACAACCTGCCGTTCGGCGTCATGTCGCACGCGGTGCGCGCGGGCGCTGCGGGACATCCGTACTACATTTCCGACGCTGGCCTCAACCTGTTCGTCGATCCGAAGTACAAGGGGTATCAGCTCAACGCCCTGTCGAAGCAGGAGCTGGTCGAAGAGATCGTGATCGACGGCAAGCGCCGCCTAAAGTATGCGACGCCGCGTCCCGATGTTGCGCTTTTGAAGGGCTCCAGCGCGGACGCGCTCGGCAACATTTCGTGGGAGGATGAGCCGGTCATCGGCGACGCGCTGTCGATCGCACAGCTCGTCAAGCGCTGCGGCGGCAAGGTCATCGTGCAGGTCAAGCGCCGGATCGAGGGCTGCCGCCGTCCGACCGAGGTCGTGATCCCGTCGGTTCTGGTCGACTACATCTGCGTCTGCCCCGAGCAGGACCAGATTCAGGGCATCAAGGGTTCCGATCCGCGCTATGCGGGCGACGTGCCGATGAGCGACGCGGAGCTGGAAGCGTACGTGCGCGAAAATGCCAAGGAGGACCCGAAGGACCTTGCAAAGCGCCTGATCGCGCAGCGCGCGGCGAAGGAGCTCAAGGCGGGCGACATCGTGAACATCGGCGTCGGCGCGCCGGAGTTCGTCGCGGTCGAAGCGGCAAAGAGCGGCATGCTCTCCAAGGTCGCGCTGACCGTTGAGGCGGGCTCGATGAAGGGTCTGCCGGCCGGCGGGTTCGCGTTCGGCGCGGCGATGGGCGCGCAGGCGTGCTGCACCACCGCCGAACAGTTCGACCTGTACGACGGAGGCGGGCTTTCGATCTGCTTTATCGGTGCGTTGGAAGTGGACGGCGAGGGCAATGTCAACGGGCATTACCATCCGAAGAAGCTGTCCGGCATCGGCGGATTCATCAACATCACGCAGTTCACGCACAAGGTCGTGTTCTGCACGACGTTCTCCGCGGGCGGGCTCGAAATCGAGGACGGTCCGGAGGGCTTGAAGATTCAAAAGGAAGGCAAATTCTTAAAGTTTGCGAAGAATGTGACGGCGCTGTCCTTCTCGGCGACCAACGCGCACGAGAACGGACAGGAGGTCGTGTATGTGACCGAGCGCTGCGTGTTCCGCCTCGGCGAACACGGACTGGTGCTCAGCGAAGTGCGAAAGGGCGTGGACGTGCAAACGCAGATTCTCGATCTGCTGCCCTTCGACGTGGAGGTTTCGAAGGATCTGATCGTGTACTGATCAGTCGAGCTCGATCTTGAACGCGCGCATCGCGTTGATGATGTGCAGGTACATGGCGGTTTTCGCGCCTTCGGGATTGCGATCCTTGAGGTACTGCATGAGCACGCGATGGTCGTGCAGCGTCATTTCGGCGACCTGCGGTGCTTCGGCGGCGAGCAGGATGCCGTGATGGATCGCGCGGTTGAAGATCGGCAGCAGCGCCGTAATGAACGGGTTGTGCGTTGCGGAGGCGATCGAGTTGTGGAACTTCTGTTCGGTCTCGTCCCACTGCGGATTGCGCTCGCGGATCATGTGCTCGGTGAGCTCGCCGTAGCGGAAGATCGTCGAAAGCTCATCGTCGCTTGCGCGGATCGCGGCATAGTATGCGGCGTGCGGCTCGAACATCAGACGCATTTCGTAGAGGTCCTTTGAGTTGACGTTCGTGTCCTGAATCTTCAGCACGTTGTAGTCGGCGTGGATGCTGCGGCTGACGGTTACGAAGGTGCCGATGCCGCGGCGCACCTCGACGAGACCGCGCGTGGTGAGGATGCGGAGCGCCTCGCGCAGCGTCGTGCGGCTCACCTGCATGCGGCGGGAGAGCTCCGGCTCGTTCGGCAGCTTGTCGCCGGGACGGAATTCGCCCTGTGCGATCATCTCGGTCAGTTCGTCCGCGATGCGCACGGACAGCGCGTTGGTTGCGTAGGACATGCAAAACCTCCGAAAAACGGATTTATCGGTACGATTATACCGCAACGGTTTGCGGAAAACAACAAAATTCAGAAAAGAGGGAGAAATCGTGAAAGGTTTAACGATCATCAAAACTGAGCATCCCAAGGAAAAGCCCGCAAAGGGACAGAAATTAGGGTTCGGCTGCGTGTTCACCGATCACATGCTGATCATGCAGTACGACAAAGGACAGGGCTGGCATGACGCCAAGATCGTTCCGTATGGACCGATCAGCATCAGCCCCGCAAGCACCGTGCTGCACTACGCGCAGGAGACGTTCGAAGGCATGAAGGCGTACCGCGCGGAGGACGGACGCGTGCTGCTGTTCCGTCCGGAGGAGAACTTCAAGCGCCTGAACCTCTCCAACAAGCGCCTGTGCATCCCCGAGCTGGACGTCGATTTCTGCGTGGAATCCCTGAAGGAGCTCGTTATGCTCGAAAAGGACTGGATTCCTTCCGATCCCGGCGCGTCGCTGTACATCCGTCCGATGGTCATCGGCAACGAGTCGCGTCTCGGCGTCAAGGAAGCGGACAGCTATCTTTACATGGTCCTCTTGAGCCCGTCCGGCGCATACTATGCGAGCGGCTTGAAGCCCGTCCCGATCTACGTCGAGGAAGAGTACGTGCGCGCGGTGCGCGGCGGCACCGGCTTTGCCAAGACCGGCGGCAACTACGCGTCCTCGATGCTTGCGCAGGAAATCGCGCATGAAAAGGGCTATTCGCAGGTTCTGTGGCTCGACGGCGTCGAAAAGAAGTACGTCGGCGAGGTCGGCGCGATGAACATCTTCTTCGTGATCGACGGCGAGGTCATCACGCCGGAGCTGGACGGCAGCAT
>DFEW01000047.1 GCA_002369195.1 Christensenella sp. UBA3792 | reverse complement strand
AGTTCGGCGCGCGTCCTTTGAAGCGCTACATCCAGTCGCATGCGGAATCGCTGCTTGCGCGGCACATCATCCGCGAAGCGCCTGCCGAGGGCACGACGCTGACGCTGGACGTCGACGCGAACGGACTGACCGTGCGGTAAATACAATAGAGGGACTGTTCGAGTGAACAGTCCCTCTTTTTTACGCTTTTCAGTTCAGTTCAAACAGGACCGCAGAGTCCGTTCCGTAGTACTGCGCGGTCTGCGGCGTACCCCAGCCCGAGACGGTCGCGCGGATCGCATCGTACAGTTCCTTGAGCGTGACGCTCTTGTCGCCGTTCTTGTCCGCGGGGACCGTGCTGCCGCTGCGTTCGCCGTTCGGGTACTTGCAGCCCATGTTCTTGATGAGCGCCGCGGTGAACGCGCCCTGCGAGTAGCCGGAGCCGTCGAAGTCGCCGTCATAGGAGTATTCCGACGAGCGCGCCGCCGTGATGACGATGAACTTGCTCTTCGCAAGCTCGTTCGAACGGGTGTTCTGCGCGAATGCGGAGAAGGCCTCGATCGCCGCCGTGTTGATCGCTTCGAGCTCGATCTCGCCCTTGCCGATCGATGCGCCGCTCTGGCAGCAGTCGAGGATGATGATCACGCGGCCCGGCACCTTGTTGAGCTCGGTTGCGAGCGTGCTGAACGTGACGACTCTGCCGTCCACGCAGAAGATGCCGCTCGTGTTGCCGTGACCGGAGAAGCTGAGCAGCGTGACGTCGCTGTCCTTGCCGTCCTTGGCCAGCGCGCGGATCGCGTTGATGATCTGCGTGCTCGTGCCGTCCGAGAGCTTGGTGACGGTGAACGCGTTCTTCAAGCTGCTGAGCATGCCCGCCATGGCGTTCATGTCGTTGATGCAGCCGTACAGCGTGCTCGCGCCGGACGTGTAGTTGTTGTCGCCGACGCAGATCGCGCGGTAGCGCGTCTTGGTCGGAACGACGGTCTGCCCGCTGCCGGGCGCGACGCACAGGACGTTCGACCAGCCGCCGAAGTACGTCATGCCCTCGAACTCATGGTACGAGCGGATGCGCACATAGTAGAGCGTGCCGTTGCTGAGCGAGGTGATCTGCTTCGACGCGGTCTTCCAGCCGGTGATCTTGACCGTCTTGACATTCTTGGTGAACTCAAAGTCGGTCGCGTAGCTCAGCTGATAGCCGGTGAAGTTCTTCGACGCGTTCCAGTACGCGGTGATCTTCTTGCTGTCCGCGACGAGCTTGGTGAGCTGACGCGTCGTGATGCGGACCGTCGTTTTCAGCGGACCGACGATGCCGAGGTTGTAGTTGTCGCCGACGTTGCCGCCGATCAGCCCGCCGGACACGCGGTCGAACCGCTGCGCGAAGTACGCTTTGACGCCGTACTGGTAGCGCGTCCCCGCATAGACCCGGTGCGCGTCGTCCGCGCCGTCAAGGTACGACAGCTCGGTCGTGTTGTTCCAGCGCGAGAAATCCGTCCAGCCGTTGGTCGTCGTGCTCCACGCACGGCGGTAGATGACGTAGCCCGCCGCGCCTTCGACCGGATTCCACGTGACGCGGATGCCGTCGTCGGTGTTCTCCACGTACGTCGCCGTCGTTGCGGGCAGATAGATCTTGAACCATGCCCGCGGCGCGCCGGTGTACAGCGAGTTGAAGCGGACGATCACGTAGCCCGTGCCGGCTTCGACGTTCTCGCGGTAGGTATAGGTGTATTCGCTCGGGTCGATGACGTTGCCCGCGCCGTCCCTGACCGTAAAGCGCGGCGTGTGCGCGGTGCCGTTCGCGATCACGTACGGCGTCGTGCCCTTAAATTCGAGGTCGCTCCGGTTCCACTCGATCGTGCCGTCGAAGTTCGAAACCTCCTCCTGATAATGCCATGCGGCATTCAGCAGCGGGTCGTTGTAATAGGAGTTGATCGACAGCGTTTCGCTGCGCGTCTGCTCCGTGCCGAGGTAGAATACGTCGGTCAGCGCGGTGTCTTCCATGAACGCGTATTGCGCGATCTCGGTGACCGTGTCGGCGATCGTGACGGAATTGAGACTGGTGCACCAGGCGAACGCGCCGAGGTCAACGGCGGTTACGCCCTCCGACAGGGTGACGGTACAAAGACTGTCCGCACCGCTGAACGCATAGGTGCCGATCTCGGTCACGCCGGAAGGAACCGTGTAGGCGGTGTCCGGCTTGGTGCAAAGATACGAGTGCAGATAAGATCCGTCCTTGCTGAAGAGCACGCCGTCCTCCGCCTGATAGTACGCATTGGCGGGATCGACACTGAACGATTCGGGCAGCAGGGCGGAGCAGTACGCAAAGGCGCTCGTGCCGATGTAATAAACCGATGCCGGAACGAAAACCTCGTTGAGGCCGCTGCCGTAAAAGGCGAACCCGTCCAGCATTTCCAGCGCGTCCGGAAGCACGGCGTCGCGCAGGGAGCCGCAGCTTTCGAATGCCGAGTTTCCGATCCGGATCAGACTCTGCGGGAACGTGACGCGTTCGAGCCCGTCGCACCAGAGAAACGCGCAGTCGCCGATGCGCTCGACGCCCTCGGGAATGACGACGGAGGTCAGACCGTAGCACTCATAAAATGCGTAATCGCCGATGAAGGTCAGCCCGTCCGGCAGGGAAACGGACTTGATGTCGCTTGCTACATCGTACCACGGCGCTTCGCCTTGTCCGAAGTACCACATATCGCCGTAGCCGGTGATCGTCAGCTTGCCGGATGCGGCGTCGTAGCTCCAATGCAGGTTGTCGCCGCAGGCGGTCGCATCGAGCTGCTCAACTCGGACGTCGATGGCGCCGGAGAGTGAGGTGTCGTAAAAGCGCGCGCCGAGATAGTATGTCTCGCCGCCGGTCAGCGTTTCACGCATTGAAAAGTTCATGCCGTTTCCGCCGTCGTCGTTGTAGGCGAGCTCATTATGGTCCGCATCCTGCAAATACCCGTAGGTATCGTAATCGCAGTCGGAATAGAACCAATAGAGTCCGTCCTCGCTCGGAACGAACGGACGGTAGACCGTCACGCCCTCGCCGACATCGTAGGTGTTGGTGCCGAGGGTCAGCGGCGTGTCCAGATACGTATCGGCACGCGCGGCTTCTGGCGCGGCCTTTTCGGTCGGCTTGCGAAGATCCTTCGCCTTTTGCACGATCGGCGCGGACGCTGCCGCTGCGCCTGCATCCGCAAAGGACGCGGCGGGAATGAGCGCAAGAACCATTGCAAAGCAAAGAATCAGCGCAAGATACTTGTTGTATTTGTGTTGCATGGCAGTCTCCTTTTCTGCGAAATAGCACAATATCCCATTTATATAAGAATACCGCACCTGCAAACCCTCTGTCAATCAAAATATACAAAATCCGCGAGGTTGCGTGCGGACAGCGCAGCTTCCCGTTCTGTAGGGACCGACGACCCCGGCAGCCCGCTGAGGTAATGACACCTCATCACCGCTGCGCGGAGCTTCTCCTCAAGGAGAAGCCATGCATTGCGCGCAGCCAAAAGCCCTCCCTG
>DFEW01000063.1 GCA_002369195.1 Christensenella sp. UBA3792 | reverse complement strand
GGCGGTCTTTGGCGTCCCCGGCGCGATTCGAACGCGCGGCCTTTCGCTTAGGAGGCGAATGCTCTATCCTGCTGAGCTACGGAGACCGGTCGGAAACACCGATATGATACCACCGTAGACAGCGCCTGTCAAGAAAACGAATGCACGGCAATCATACGGCGCATGCAAAAAACCGCCGCTCAGTGAATGAACGGCGGTCTTGCTTACGGATGCAGCAGAGCGGCAAGGGCGCGTACATAGGACGGGTCGCAGCCGCAGCAGCCGCCGACGTAATCGACGCAGTCGAGCGCGGGCGCGATCTCGGCGGCAAAGGTCTGCGCGTCGTACGGAACGACCGTCTTTCCGGAATAATCGGTTTTCGGCAGCCCCGCATTGGGCTTGAAGAAAATCTTCGTATGCGCCTTTTCGGCGAATGTGCGAATGATCGGGATCGCAAGGTCCGGTCCGAGCGAACAGTTCAGTCCCAGTCCGGACACGCCCATCGGCTCGAGCCGGTCGATCACGTCCTGCACGGAATTGCCCATCATCGTCTTGCCGACCTTTTCGAACGTCATCATGCAGTAAACTGGCACGTCGTACCGCAGCGCCACGCGCGCCGCCACCGCCATCATATCGAGGTCGATGAACGTTTGCAGTACGATACAGTCCGGATGCTCCTCCATGCCTGCGCCGATCTGCTCCCGATAGATCGCCTCGACCTCCTCCTCGCTCAGATCGCCCCACGGCTCCATCAGTTCGGACAGCGGACCGGCGGAAAGTGCGACCTGCACATCGGTCCCCGCCACCGCCGCCTTTGCGAGCCGAACGCCCGCACGCACGACCTCATCGGGCGAAAGCTTGGACGCGCGCCGCACCATCGGTCCGTTTGCGCCGAACGTATTCGCGAGAATGATCTTTGCGCCGGCTTCGACGTATTCGCGATGCAGACGCTCCGCAAATTCCGGGTGCGTCAGATTATACGTCCATACGGGCGCCTTGGCGACACCGTTCTCTTCCGCGATCGCCCACAGACTCGTGCCGACCGCTCCGTCCAAAAGAATCGGTTTTTTCATTTGCAGCTCCTTTCTGTATGCTTGCTCACGCAAACAGCATATCCTCCATATAAAACTCCGCAAAATCCGCATCGCCGCTCAGCGAAAGATACGTGCCGATCTCCCGAAGATGCATCAGCGCGCGTTCTCCGTCCGGATCCGACAGCACCGCGCCTGCGCCGTCCAACGCCGCATTTCCGATCGGCACGGTACGGTTTGCGAGCGCGCGCGGAAACAGTCCGATCCGCGCCGCCGAAACGGGGTCGATCCGGCTGCCGAACCCGCCCGCCGCATAGAATGCCTGCACATCGGACGCGTCCGTTCCGGTCTTTTTGAGCACCGTATGGATGCCTGCGCAGATTGCCGCCTTCGCAAGCTGGATCGCGCGCACATCCTGCGGCAGCAGCGCAACGCCGTCCGCAAGCGGATACGCCCGTTCCATGCGTCCCGTTTCATCGATCATTCCGAGATCGAGCAGAACCGCGATCAGATCGATGAGCCCGGAACCGCAGATGCCGATCGGCTTTTGCCCGCCGATCGTATGAAAACGGACTTCATTTTTCTCGCGCCATACGCGGTCGATCGCGCCGGGAACGCTTGCGCAGCCGCAGGAAATGCCTGCGCCCTCAAGTGCCGGTCCCGCCGCTGTGGACGCCGTGATCAGCGTTCCGTCCCGATACAGTGCGATCTCGCCGTTCGTCCCGACATCGCAGAGCACGGAACAGCGCGTTTTTTCGCACATGCCGGATGCGAGGATCGCGCAGGTGAGGTCCGCGCCGGCAAACGCGTGAAAACACGGAGGAAAATACAGATCCGTGTCCGCCATCCGTCCATGCGTGCCGAACAGGTGTTTCGCCGAAAACGGCGCTCTCGAAAGGTCGGACGGATCGAACCCGTTCAACAGATACAGCATCGTCGTGTTCCCCGCTGCTACCATACGGTAAATCGGCTTTCCGGGCGCAGCTTGTTCCGCCATCTGCCCGACCGCGTCCCACAGCATCGATTTGAGAGCGTCTCCATGCCCGTTTATCGCCGCCTCGATCCTGCCGATCACGTCTGCCGCGACCTGCGTCTGCGGATTGATGCGCGTCGCTTCCCCGACGCATGCGCCGCTGCGCAGATCAAACACGCGCATGGCAAGCGTCGTCGTCCCGATGTCAAGCGCCGCGCCGTATCCCCGCGCCGAATCGTTCGGGCGCAGGCGCGTTGTCTGCGTGCCCGCATCGATCGACATATCCGCATAATCCGGCAGTTTGACCCGGCAGTCGCCGAGCGCCGCCGTTCTGCAAAGCAGGTAAGTTCCGGTTTGCGCATCCGGTTCCGAGAGCGCGCCGCTCGCTTCAACCGCGCATTTGCCGCATGCGCCCCGCCCGCCGCACGGCAGAACAAAGGCGACGCCGCTTTGCGCAAGCAGCGTTTTCAGCGGTATCGGCGGCGAAAACACGATCTCTGTTTCCGTTCCGCCCTGCATCAGCAGCAGCTTTGACACGTCATTCCCTCCACAGCAAGATCCCGAAATAGGTTACCGTATTCTTCCCGTTGATGTATGGAAGCGCGGTCCGGCACGCGGTGCGGTACACGTCGATTCCGTACGCCTCCATCGGCGCGACCGTCAGGTCCGGATGTCTGCACGGCTGACCGGACGGCTTCGTACACGCCTTGCAAAGCGTGCAGCCACCGCATGAAAGCAGCAGGTATTCGCCGAGCGACATCGTCTGCACGCGTCTTTTCACGCGCTGTGTGACGGCCGTATGGCGCCGCACCGCGCGCTCCATGCCCTCGATATCGAAGCTGTCCTCGATCGGGTAGACCGTCTGAAACAGCACGGCATGCGAAAACCGCCCGATGTCGCGCATCAATGCATCGATCTCTCCGATCGCAGGCGGACAAACCCAGCAGCGGTCGTACTTGCCGCATTGATTGGCCGCGCAGATATCGCGGAAGTCAGCGGACAGCACGACGCGCCCGTCCGGCACCGTCTCCGCGCGATGCGCCCCGCAGGCGCAGATTTCTTTGATCAGCTCCGCTTCACGCATGGGTTTGATAAACGCCGTAGGTCTTTGCGAGTTCGATCATGCGCTCGGCGCGTTTCAGATCCGCGTTCGCGGGATACTCGCAGCCGGTCGCAAGCACGAATCCGCCGCCCGCCGCCATCGCATCGATCTGCTCGCGGCACAGCTTGTCCCATTCACGATCCGTGCCGTACACCGCGCCGGTAGGCGGCAGACAGCCGATCAGCGTCACCCGGTCGCCGTATTTTTGTTTGCAGGCCGCAAAGTCGGCGCAGTCGTCCGGCGGGTACAGGAAGGAGATCGCGGACGGTGCGATCGCGTCGATCTGCACGTCGAAATAGATGTTCTGTCCGCAGTTGTGAATCATGTTCATGCAGCCGTGCTCGCGCACGGTCTGAGCGAGCATACGCATTGCGTCGCTTTCAAACGCCTGCCACATCGGCTTGCTCATGATCGATCCGCTTGCAAACAGCGTGTCCCACATGATCGCGTCCGCGCCCGCGTCGCACAGCGCACCGGCATACTGCGCAAGCGTTCCGGCGACGTTCTTCACCGCGCGCTTGACCGCTTCCGGCTCGTCGTACAGGTCCATATACATGTCCTGCTGATTGCGCAGCATCGACAGCGTACCGAGCGGTCCGAACACGAACGAGATGATCGGCACCTTGCCTTTCAGGGTCTTTGCAAGCATGCGCACTACCTCGACGTGCATCATCATGCGCTTGCCGGTGCGGTAATCGATCTGTTCGATCCGGTCGTAGTCCTCCGGCTCCCGAATGACCGGTGCCGAATAATCCGGATGCGCCGCCTCGTTTTCGGGAAAGACCAGTTTCTGTCCCCATGCCTCGCATTCGACGGAAAGGTCTATCAGCGTCAGCACGCAGTCGAGATCGTAGCGCTCGACCGCCTTCAGATACGCATCGGCACAGGTCTTTGCGTCCGTCGCCCACGTCCGGTAGTCCGCGCCGATAAGCCTGCGCGTTGCACCCGCCAGAATCGGGTACACGGGCACGCGGTCCGCCTCACGATGTTCAAGCGCCGCCGTCATTCGTTCCCGGGCATTCATACGGCTTGCTTCTCCTTCATTTCCCGACAGAACGCTGCCGCCTGTTCCGCCGCCGAAGCCGCGTCCGGGGTGTATGCGTCCGCACCGATCTGCGCGGCAAATGCCGCCGTAACCGGCGCGCCGCCGACCATAATCTTTACGCGATCGCGAATGCCCGCGTTTTCCGCCGCGCGCACCACGTCGCCCATCACGTTCATCGTCGTCGTCAAAAGCGCGGAACAGCAAATGATCTGGCAATCCTCCTCGATCGCCGTTTCGATGAACTGCTCCGGCGGAACGTCCGTTCCGATGTCGATCACCTCAAGGCCCTTGCCCTCCATCATCATGGCGACAAGATTCTTGCCGATGTCGTGTAAATCGCCCATCACCGTGCCGATGCAGACCCTGCCTGCCGCCTGTACGCCGCTCTCCGTCAAAAGCGGTTTCAGCACGTTCGCGCCCATCTTCATCGCGCGCGCCGCAATCAGCACCTCCGGCACGAACACCTCGTTGTTGCGAAACCGAACGCCGATCGCGTTCATGCCCGCCAGCAACCCCTCGTTGAGGATCCGGTCGGCAGGAAATCCTTCGTCGATCGCCTGCTGCACCAGCGCTTTTACTTCCTTTGCCCTGCCGGCTTCCAACTGCAGCGAGATTTCTTTCAGTTCCATTCCGATTCTCCTGTTGATTCAATTTGTATCGCCGCCCGCTGCGGGTGCGAGGTCCTCAAATACCGTCAGATCGATCCCGCCCGCATCGAGCACGCCGTTTGCATGCGTCGTTCGTCCCGCGGTCGAGAACACCGTTTTGAACCGTCCGTCAAGCGCAATCCGCTCGCTGCGCTCCGACGGGTTGACCGAAATGACATATCTGCCGCGGCGGAACACGAACGGGTATGCGCCTTCCTTTGCGTACGCAACGCGAAAATCTCCGTCCGCACCGAACGCCGGATCGGACTTGCGCAGAGCGACGGCGTCCCTGACCGTATGCCACAGCGAGCCGGCACACGCCCGCTGCTGTGCAAGCGTCGGCGCATCGGGCGCGGAGTCGACCGGCAGATAGGTTTGATCGGCAGCGGAAAAGCCCTTGTTCTTTCCGTCCGACCATTGCATCGGCGTGCGCGAACCGGTCCGATAGTATCCGCCCTCCTTGGACGTCAGCCCTTTTTGATACCGCATGCCGATCTCGTCGCCGTAATACAGAAACGGAACGGTCGGGAACAGCAGAATGAATGCCGCGATGACCTTCAATTCCTCCTCGCTGCGCAGATGCGAGTATCGAACCATATCGTGATTGCCCGTCGGCAGGCACATGTAGCCGCGTCCGCGAATGTACCGGTATTGGGGCAGAAACTCGTTGAGAAAGCGCGTCACATCGCCCTTGCCGTCGCGATGGAAGAAGCACGGCGCCGCCTCCGCCTTGTCCACGTAATCAAACGGCGCCGTCTGAAACAGCGCGTTATAGCCGACGCTGTTGAAATGCAGATAAAAGTCCATATGGAAGCCTGCATCGATCGCCTGCTCTGCGCAGGACCACTCCGAGAGCAGTACCGCGTCCGGATACTCGCGCTCGAACATTTCTCGCACCTCGTTCCACAGCCGCTTCGTGCCGGTGAACAGCGGGTCGTTCTTGACGAGCGAGTATGCCATGTCCACGCGGAAGCCGTCGCATCCGGCGTCGAGCCAGAACCGCATGACGCGCTTCATCTCCTCCAGCGTCGCTCTGCAGTCCGGATGATCCGGCGGAAGCTGCCAGTCATACTGCCGGTTTTCAAAGCCGTAGTTCAGCGCCGGCTGCGAGCTGAAAAAGTTGACCATATAGTTACCGTCCCGATCGGAAAGCCCGCTCATCAGGCGGAACCCCTCCGGATAGTCGAACGCATTGCCCGTCCAGATATACCGGTTCGTGTACGCGTTCTTCTCCGGTTTTTTCGATTCAAGAAACCACGGGTGCCGGTCCGACGTGTGTCCCGGAACGAGATCCAGCAGCACGTGCATTCCGCGGCGGTGCGCCTCTTTGAAAAAGCGGATCGCATCCTCGTTCGTCCCGTAGCGCGGCGCGATTTTGCAGTAGTCCGTGATGTCGTAACCCGCGTCCATAAACGGGGATTCGAAGCAGGGATTGACCCAGATCGCGTTGATCCCAAGCGCCGAAAGATCGTCGAGCTTTTCGGTCATGCCGACAAAATCGCCGATGCCGTCGCCGTTTGCATCGTAAAAGCTCTGCGGATAGATTTCATAGAATACGGCTTCGGAAAGCCAGGAAGGCAGATGCATCAGACACCCCTCTCTTCCAGCGCGCGCAAGACCGCCGTGAGGTTTTCTTCGGGCGTATCCATCGGCACCTCGCAGCCCGCCGACGAGATATACCCGCCGTCGAACAGATCCGCACAGGCGTTGACCCGCTCGCGCACGAGTTCGGGCGTGCCCTGCAGCAGGATCGCAACCGGATCGTAATTTCCGCAGATCACGGTATGTCTGCCCTTCGCGGCATCCCTCGCCGCACGAAGATCAACCATCCAGTCGATGTCCACGATGTCCGATCCGGTCTCGACCATCTGATCCAGCACCTTCGAGGTGTTGCCGCAGATATGCAGCTTCGTTCTGCCGCCCGCCGCATGCACGGCTTCGACGATCGCTTTCTGATACGGGAACGCAAACGTTCGGTACATCGCGGGCGAGATCAGCGAGCTTGCCGCGTCGCCGATGCCGATGATGTCCGCGCCGGCCTTGACCTGCGCGGTTGCAAAGCGGATCGCCTGCCTGCAGGTAATGTCGAGCAGCGCGTGGATCGCATCCTCGTCCTCGCAGGCGATGTCGGTCAGAAAGTCGTTGATGCCGCGCAGATCGCATGCCTCCGCGAACGCGCCTTCCACCCATCCGCCGATCACGTATTCGCCGCGATACTGCTGCAGATGCTCGATCGCCCTGAGCCGATCCTCCGAGCGCTTTCCGTTGTACGGATCGTACGGTTTCAGCTTGTCCGGCGCATCGTACAGGTCGTCGATCAGCGCAACGGGACTGTACGGCACGCCGTTTTCGGGCATGCGCACCCGCGCACCGAAGCCCTCCGCTTCGCGCATCGGGTCGGAAATAGCGGACAGCATGTCGATCCCGTACCGCTCACTGACCGCAAAGTCGCAGTCACACAGCACGCGGTAGTCGCTCACGTAGTCCCGAAAGCTCCGTCCGCCCTGCTTCGCCGAGAAGAACATCACGATATTGAAATTCGGAATGCGGTCCGGCTTTCGTCCGTTCAGCACCGCTTCCACACGTTCCCTTGCATGCATCGTTTTCACTCCTTATAGATATGATCCGAATCCCGATAGACCGGGAAGGTCGTCCGGCGCAGCGTCGTTGCGCAGATCGGCGCAAGCGCGAGCGAAACCGGATATGCGTAGCGATCCAGCGCGCGCACGCTGAGGCAGAAGCGCCCCTCCGAAAGCGGATATCCGTGCTGCACGCGGGCGGGCTCGGAGCATTGCAGCTGCCCCGCTGCGTCCGTCAGGATCGTATAGTCCCAGTTGGCATGCGGCTTCGGCATGAAATCCATATCGAAAAAGCCGCGCATGCCGTACGATCTGCGCACCCGCCGCACCGCTTCGATCGGCTTCGCGTACAGCAGCGTGCCGCACGCCACCCCGAACGTTCCGTCCTTTGCCTGCACAAGGTGCGGTCGGCCGGTCAGCGTCAACACGACGCTGTCACGATTCGATACCGGACGGTCGAGCACGAACAGCGCGCCGTCGCGCCAGCCCTTTGCGCGCTCGCCGTTGCACAGGACCGTGAACGATTCGGCAAACGCCGGAATGCGGAGCGCGAACGCGGTCTCGCCCTTGCCGGAGAAGCGGAATTTCACGGTATGGTCGAACGGATACTCGGTCGTTTCGATCACGGTCAAGCCGCCCTTTGCGGTCTGTATACGCAGTGACAGCGGTAGATACAGGTTGGCGATCAGCAGCCGGTCGCGCTCAACGAATGCGCGCCGGACGAACGCAGGCATCATCCGCCCCGCGTTTGCCGCGCAGCAGCCCGCCGCATCGTCGTGCGTCGGCGAATAATCGAACCGCGGATTGACCGACGCAGACGCGTCGTACATGTTGTCCGCGCCGAGGTACTGAATCATCTTGCCCGAGGCGTGCTTCGAAGCCAGCCCCGCATTGTACACGAGCCATTCGAGCCGGTCGGCGTATGCGAAATCGCCGGTCAGCTCCTGCGCGCGCAGGTAATCGAACATCAGCTCCACCGTGGAGCAGTATTCGTATCCGACCGACGGGATCGGAACCGAGCCGCCGAACACGCTGCTGCGCGCGTCGTTCTCCATCACGAGCGAGCTTTGATACGTGCCGATGAACTCATCCGATTTGCACGCGCCGGAAAGCGTCAGATTCCGATCCAGTTTCTTCATGGCGCACATGTACGCCCGTTCGTACACCGGATCGCCGGTCATCTGATACAGCAGCAGCGGAACGCGCAGACTTTCGCAGGTGTGCGGTCCGTGTCCCACGAACGGAACCGCCGGATCGAACAGGTTGACAAAGCGCAGATCGTCCTCGATAAACTGCGACGGATGCTCGCAGTAATCCCGATACAGCCTAACGCAGAACGCGCGGTACGCATCATTTTCCGTCAGACGGTACAGCTCATAAAACCCGTCGATGATCATCAGTCCGTGCACCTTGCTGCCGTCCTCGTCCGGCACCGCAAAGACCGAATCCGGCACATTCGCAAGAATGTTGTCCGCCATGCGGATCACCGCATTGAGCACCTTCTCGCGCTGCGTGATGCGATAGTACGCGAGCAGAACGCGCATGATGCGGCTCTGCGTCCAAAGCTCTCCGAACCGCGCCGTCACGATGTAGCGCGCGCCCTTTTGATAAATGCCGATGTAGCCGTCCGCATCCTGATGCGAAAGCACGCTGTCGATGATCGCGTTCGTCTTTTCGATCAGCGCGCGGTCGCGCAGCAGAAAGGCGAGCTCCGTCAGTCCTTCGAGCCAGTTGCCGCGCACCTCGCCCGGCCACCAGGAGCTCCAGTATCCCTGTTCCTTATGCTCGACCTGCTCCGCGCCGAAGATGTCCGTTCCCGCGTCGGGAAAGATTTCATCGAGATGCCCGGTCATGCCGTTTGCATCGCGGCGCAGCAGCTCGCGCACCCATCCGCTTACCGTCAATCGTCCGTTAACTTCCTTCACTTTCATGTTCTCTTCACCGTATCGAACCTATGGTTTCTCCGTTCACCGTCAGAGTGCCCTTCGGATAGATCGCTTCCGTCCCGTCGCGGGACACCCAAAGCGCGTCCTCGCCCGAAAAGCGGATGTCCCTGCCGCCGAGCTGTGCGCACACGCGCAGCGGGTTTCCCGTCGGCCGCTGTCCGTCCGCCGCGAAGATCACGCTGCCGTCCTGCAGAAGGCAGCCGTTTTCCGTCCGGTTCGCCGGAACGCCCAAATGGAACAGCATCGCCGCAAGATTGTTCGACGCGGGTACATCGTCAAACGCTTCCGCCGCCTGCACGGGAGGATGTCCGGATCCGCACAGGATCAGCTTTTTCGGATCGACCGCATGCAGAAAGCGCTCCGCCGCCGGCGAAAGCCGCTCCGGATACAGCGCAAGCACCGCGTCGTAGACCTGTGTGCCGTACTGTGCTTTGCCGTCCGCGTTGACGAACAGGCTGCCGTCGTCCGCCGCGTAGGACGGGACGAGGTCGCACAGCATCCGGTCATAGAGTTCGTTTGCTGTGTCGAGCACCTTCATCAGCCGCGGATTCTCCGGCGTCCAGGGCGGTTCAAGTCCGATCAGCGCCCAGTTGGAAACGGCCTCGAATCCGAACAGGATCAGCAGACGGCAGTCCGGCTGACAGACCGTATCGTCGAACATCCGCACGCGCGCATCCATCGCCTCGATGCTTTCGAGCAGGCCTCTCGGCTTCAGTTCGAGCACGACGCCTTCGTTCGGGCATTCGTAGCCGAGGTAGTGCGTACGACCGCCGCTGCGCAGGTTGTTCCAGGTTTCCGTATAATACGTACCGATGTCACGCGTGCCCATCGAGTACCACATGTTGTACCAGAGCGGCGAGCCGAACCGGTGCGCAAGCGCGGTGCGGATCGGCATGATGACCGTCTCGTCCGTCTGCGCAATGTCGCGCTTTGCGTTCCACCAGTAAAAGCCGTTCTTGAAAAATTCGAAGTTCTGTTTGTCGACGTGTCCCCACCAGGTCGGATGCACGCCCCAGAACGCGTCCGGTCCGAGGATTTCCTTAACGGCATCATACATCTCCGTCTCATTCCGCTCGCAGATCTCGCGCAGCAGTTTGAGGTACCGGTCGACCGTCTCGGCGCCCTTTTCGCCGGTAAACAGCAACGGCAGCGATGCCAACAGACTCTCCCCGTACCGTTCGGCATACTGCCGCTCCATTGAGGCGGAGTACGATACATGCCGCAGCTGCAGCGTGTCCGCATACGGATTCGTTTTTGTGATCTTCAGGATCACGTCGTATCCCCACTCATCGGAGAATACGCCGTCCGCGCCGAGCGTTTTCGCGTGCGCGGCCATTTTGCGAAAATACGGAAGGAGCATCGGGTGCGCCAGATCCGGAATCGGCTGCAAAAAACCGATCAACGCTGCGAGCGCCTCGCCCGAACGCAGCTCGTTCGAGCGGATCCGGATCGAAAACCCGTCCGCTTCGGAAAACAGCTCCTCGGAGAATCGGTCTATCCTGCGCAGCGATCCGTCCGCCGCTTTCGCATACACGGCAAAAACGGTATGTTCGCCGTTCTCCCCGGTCTTTCTCCAGTAATGCCAGACGGGTTCGTGCGCAACCGTCAGCTCGTGCGCGCCGGATTCGCCGCAGTACAAGCTGACCAGATACGCCGGATCGCCCGGATACGCCTGCGCGAACGTATCCCCTTCGCCGCGGATGCAGCACTCGATGATCGCCTTGCGTCCGTTTTCATGCAGCTGCGCGATCGCGCGCCGGAACGCGTCGGATATCCCGTCCCCGAAAAAGGATTCGTGAATCCATTCCATGCCGATGAAGATGCTGCCGATCTGCGTTCGTGCGCACAGATCGTTCACCTTCTGCCGCAGGATCTCCGGACGCAGCGTCTGCTCGTCCCACTTCCAATAGATGACCGAACGATTCATTCCCTTCCGATACCCCCGTTACTTCGTTGCTCCCGACAGGCCTTCCATGATGACCCGCTGCAAGCTCATGTAGACGATGACCATCGGAAGACTTGAGAGGATGGCGGCCGCGGCAAACATCGCGTAGTCCGTGGTCGCCTGAGAAAAGATACCCTGATAGATGCCGAGCGCCAGCGTAAAGCGGTTCGGATTCGTGATCAGGATTTTCGACATCATGTACTCGCCGAACGGCGCGGAGAAGCCGAACAGCGCCAGCAGTCCGATCATCGGCTTCGCGAGCGGCAGGATGATGCGCGTCACGCATTGCCACCGGCTCGCGCCGTCCAGCATCGCCGCCTCCTCGACGGACCGCGGGATCGTGTCCAGATACCCCTTCATCATGTACGTGCTTCCGGGGATCGCCGTACAGGAAAAGATCACGACCAGTCCGAAATACGTATCGAGCAGTCCGAGCATGTTCAGCAGCACGTAATAGGCGACCATCGCCATCGTGCCGGGGAACATCTGCAGCACCAGAAACGCCATCAAGTACTGCTTTCTGCCCTTGAACCGCATGTGCGACAGCGCATAGGACGTAGGCAGAACAAGCAGGATCTCACCCGCCGCCGTCAGCGCGCCGACGATCATGGTATTGAGGTACCACAGCAGAAAGTTTGTCTGCGTGAACAGGCGTTCGAACGCGCCGAGCGAAAACTTCGTCGGAAAGATCGTATCGATATACAGGCTCTTTTCGGCGTTAAACGCCATCATGACGATGTAGATGACCGGCAGCAGCACAATGAGCGCGACGAAGATCAGAAACGCGTACGTGACGATCAGCGAAAGAACGTCCTTAACCGTCCGCTTGCGCTTCGGCAGATGAAAGACTTCCGGTTGTTTCATGCCAGCATATCCTCCTCGCTGAACGCGCGCGTTTTGCGCAGATTGATGATGCTGAACGTCGCAATCAGGATAAACAGCACCGTGGAGATCGCCGCGCCGTAGTTGTACTTGTTGTTGGTGATCGTCAGCTTGAACAGCCATGTGATCAGGATGTCGGTGCTGCCCGCGCTCTGATAGTCGAGGTTCAGCGGTCCGCCGCCCGTGATCAGGTAGATCGTGTTGAAGTTGTTGAACGCACCGGCGACGCTCATGATGAAGATCGGCGAGATCGAGTGCATCAGCAGCGGCAGCGTGATCCGGAAGAAGATCTGGATCGACGACGCGCCGTCCAGCACCGCCGCCTCATACACATCCTTCGAGATGTTGCGGATGATGTTTTCGGACAGCATCATCGGGTACGAGAAGCCGGTCCAGATGCTGACGATAATCAGCGCGATGCGCGCGGGCGTCACGCTGGTGAGCCAGCGGATGTTGTCCACGCCGAACAGTCCGAGGATCTGGTTGATGAACCCGTACCCCGTATCGAACATGCTCTGCAGCACGAGCAGGGTAATGTATCCGGGGATCGCCCACGGCAGAATATAGATGAACTTGAACACCTTTCTGCCGCGCAGGCGCGGATTGTTCAGCAGGATCGCGATCGTAATGCCGAGCGCATACGGCAGAACAGACGAACACACCGCCCAGACCGCCGTCCAGCCGAGGATGCCGAAGTACGTCTTTGCATACTGTCCGAGCACCAGAAGGTCCTGATAGTTTTTCAGTCCCACCCAGTTCAGAATATGCGCGGGCGGCTGATGCGCGGCGTCGTAATCGGTAAAGGACAGGCAGATCGAAAACACGAGCGGCAGCAGGATCACCGCCGCGATCGCCACGACGCCGGGCGCGAGGAACAGCACATGCGCATGCTCGTGCAGCCACTCGCCCGTCCGCTCTTTGAGCCGGATCGGCGTGTACGACGCGCTGCGGATCTTCAATCCGTTCCGGTAGGTCGATGCGACCGTCCCGATCCAGAAGATCAGAAATCCCACAAACACGATGATCGCAAGAATGCCGTACACCATCATGATCAGCGAATGGTCCCGCATCTCCGTCTCTCCGAGCGTGATGAGCCCGCGGATCGCATCCAGTCCCCAGACGCGGAACAGCAGGATCGCCAACGCCTCCGCCAGAACGGACAACACGCCTGCAAGATAGCTGCGCTGCAAGAAGTATCCCGCGCCGCACAGCAGCAGCGACAGGGCTGCTTCCCCCCGCGCCGCCCGTCTGTGCGAGGCCGGTACCGTTTGACTCGTTTCCTTTACGCTTTGATCCGACATGGCTCGTTCTTTCTTCCCCTTTGCGGCTTATTGATGCAGCAGCCTGATGTTTGCGGCGATATCCTCCTTGACCTTGTGCATCGTCAGGGCGATATCCTCACCGTTGATATAGATTGCCGTGGTGGACGCCGTAAGCGGCTCCCAGACGGCATTCAGCTCGTTGATCGCGGGCTGCGGATAACTGTAATCGCATTGCGCATAGAATCCCTTCAGGCAGTCGTCCTTAAGGATCTCCTCGTTCTCGGAGCAGCCGACCGTCGCCGGAATGCGTCCCGTGACGCGATAGTATTCCATCACATACTCGTCCCTGCTCGCGAACGCGAGGAATTTCTTGCTCTCCTCGATGTTCAGGCTGAACGAGCTGATCGCCAGTCCGTAACCGCCGCAGAACGTGATCGCATGCGCTTCGCTGCCGTCCGGCTGCGGGATCAGCGGGATCGGCGCGACGCCGACGTTGATGCCAGCGTTGCGGAAGTTCGCAAGGTCCCAGCTGCCGTCGAGAATGACCGCCGCGCGACCGCTCTGAAACTTGCTCTGCATCAGCGTGATCGCGAGGTCCGACGGGATGACTTTGCGGTCCAGCAGGTCCTTGATGAAGCCGCATGCCGCAATGGAGCCGTCGTTGTCGATGCCGATGTCGTTCGGGTCGTATGCGCCGTTCGCATCCTTGCCGAAAATGTAACCGCCGAACGCTTCGTTGAACGCCCAGGTATAGTACGGATTCGTATAATCGATCAGCAGACCGAACCGCTGATCCTTCGTTTTGATGTCGCCGTCGAAGTGGTTGAAGGATTCGGCGAACGCAACAAGCTCTTCCCACGTCTCCGGGAATTCGGGCAGAAGATCCTTATTGTACATGAACGCCGTCGTCTCGATGCCGAGCGGAACGCCGTACAGTCTGCCCTGGTACTGCATCAGCTCCTGCGCGCCGGGGATGTACTTCGTCTCCAGCTGCGTCTCCTCCTTGGAGAGCTCGACGAACAGGCCCTGCTCGATCGCCTTTGCAAGGTCTCCGCCGCCGCCCTGCACGTATACGTCTCCGCCCTTGCCGAACGGACCGTCCAGCGCGAGCTTGTCCGATGCGGTCAGTCCCGTGTAGGTGAACACGTGCACCGGTACGCCCGTTTCCTTTGTATAGTCCTTCGCGATGACGTTGAACATATCCTCCAGATTCTCGCCGACCCAAACGGTCAGCTCGCCTTCCTTCGAAGACCCGTCGCCCTTGCATCCCATCGTCGGGATCAGCATCAGGATCAGGATCGCTGCCAGCAAAATAGATACGTATTTTTTCATATTTTTTCTCCTTGTTTGCTCGTTTGTTCGATCGTTCGGCTGTTTCTTCTATTACAGTATAATTATACGCAGCCGCGGCGAATCCTTTATAGCGCTTATCTTGCATAGAATTAGCATTATCTTTACATCTTTGTCTGTGAAAAAAGCGCGCCGTTCTGCGCGCTTTCAATGGTTAACTATACCTTAAGATACTTTTTTCGCAGTTCCGTCGGGGTGATCCCCATGATCTGTTTGAAGATGCGTGAGAAGTAATTGATGTCTAAAAAGCCGGTCGCATACGCGATGTCCGTCACCGTTCGATTGGTCGTTAAAAGCAGCTCTTCCGCCTTGCGGATGCGCACCTCGTTTACATAATTAAACACTGTCTTCCCGGTGTACTGCTGGAAGATTTTACAGATATAGTACTTATTGATATGAACGATCTCTACAAGATCATTCAACTGGATCCGCTCCGCGTAGTGCGTGTCCACATATTCGAGCACCGCGTTGACCCGCTCGCGGGAAACGGACGTAGGCAGATTGCGCTGCTCCGCCTCACGCATGGCGCTGTGGAAGGCGAACAGCTGATACAGAAGCTCGAAAATCAGCGCCTTCAGGTGAAGCTGATAGGCGATGTCGCGCCGGTCGAAGGAGTCCACGCAGCTGTGGATCAGCGATTGCAGCCCGTTGCTGCCGTCGATCTGTTCGGCAAGCAGCACCCTTCCTTCGAGCAGCGGCAGGATGAACCGTTCCTCAGAGGAATCGACAAACCGGCTGCGGAACACGTCCATGTCGATAATGAGGCAGCGAAGCGTAGCGCCTGGATCGAACCGGTCGCAGCTGTGCAGCTGCCGCGGATTGATTACCGCGATCTGTCCGCTTTGGATGCGGTAGCGCTTGCGGTCGATCTCGACCTCGATCCAGCCGCTTTCCACCGAGATGATTTCCAGGCACTCGTGCCAATGCAGCGGAAACACGCCTGCGCTCGGCGAATGTACGCAGTCATAGTAGAATCCGTTGATTCCGATGTCCTTGTTCGGCATCTGTACGATTTCCTGATACAGGGTATATTGCGTTGGCATGTTTTTTCTCCGAAAACTACAATTTCATCCTACTTTTTCGCAACAATCGCATAGTCCGCCCATTTCTTCTACAGTATTATTATTTATGTAAGTATACTGCATGATCTTGCTTGACATCAGTATATCACAGTTTTTCGCAAATGCAACGGGAAATCGCGGAGGGAGTGAGGTCGTATCGAAGCGTACTATCAGATCTTCGTCCCCTCCTTCGCGGATTCGAACGGCGACGGCATCGGGGATCTCAAGGGAATTCTCTCCAAGCTGGATTATTTGGAAAATCTTGGCATCAGCGGCATCTGGCTGTCTCCGATCCATCCGTCGCCTTCGTATCACAAATACGATGTGACCGATTATTACGGCGTCGATCCCGCGTTCGGGACGGTCGAGGATGCAAAGGCGCTCTTTGCGGCATGTCATGCGCGCAATATCCGGGTGCTGCTCGACCTTGTTCTGAACTGCACCTCCGACCGGCATCCGGCGTTTTTGAAGGCGCTGCGCGATCCCGCCTCGGCGGAGCGCAGATGGTACCGCTTCGCGGACGCCCCGCAGACAGCGCAGCCCGACCCGCAGGCATCCTGGAACGGACTTCCGTCTTGGCACGCGGCGCCGAACGGCGAACGGTATCTGGGCATCTACAACGCATGTATGCCGGATCTGAACTTTGACGAGCCGACCCTGCGCGAAGAATGTCTGCGCATCGCGTCCTATTGGCTGCGGCTCGGCGCGGACGGATTCCGGCTCGACTCTGCCATGCACCTGTACCACCCCTCGAAAGTGGCGGCAGGCACGGCGTACCATGAAAAGAACATCGCCTGGTGGAAGGCGTTTCGCGCGCATTGCCGCGCGATCCGACCGGATTGTCTTCTCGTCGGCGAGGTTTGGGCGGAAAGCGAGGTGCGCGCGCCGTATTTTGCGGCTATCGACAGTACCTTTCACTTTTATCTCGGCGATCGGATCCGTCGTCTGATCGACGGAACATGCACGGCGGACAGCTTTTCGGCATATCTGACGGAAACGTATCGCAGGTTTATGTCGGTCGATCCCTCCAGCATCGACGCGCCGTTTCT
The DNA here is from genome assembly GCA_002369195.1 of Christensenella sp. UBA3792. Lineage (GTDB taxonomy): Bacteria > Bacillota > Clostridia > Christensenellales > CAG-138 > UBA3792. The sequence goes on along the minus strand of DFEW01000063.1, from coordinate 3,121 downwards.
GAGCAATCATGATATGCTCCGCTACGCCGAACAGACCGGCTGGGACAAGGCGCTGCTGAAGCTGTCCGCCGCCATATACCTGACGCTGCCGGGCGTACCGTTTGTCTATTACGGAGAGGAACTCGGACTCGCGCCGACGCCGGGCGACCCGCTCGCGGACGACAGCCGCGACGGACTGCGGCGCGCCCGCACCGCGTTTCCGTTCGGGCAGGGGCAATGCGCCGCCCGCTTCGCGCACGGATATGTCAGCGATCCGCCGGAAGTTCAGGAGCGCGATCCGGACTCGATGCTGCGCTTCTACCGCACGCTCATCCGCCTGCGCAGCCGCATCGCGCCGATCCGTGACGGACGCTTCTCGCCGCTTCCCGCACCGGAAGGCGTGCTTGCCTACCGTATGCACACCGGAACCGACGCCGCGCTGATCTATCATAACCTTTCGGATGCGCCGATTTCGATCGCAGCCGAAGCCGCATTCGTCACGGACCCGATGACTGGCCGGTCGCCGCAGCGCGGCACAACACACAATAGTTGGATCCTGCTGTCCAAACACAGCATGATCTGCTATAATACCAAACCATAAACACAATGGAGGAACTCAGGGATGAAGAAGACAAAACTGTTTGCGGTACTGGCAATCTGTCTGGCGATTGTTCTGATGATGACCGCCTGCCAGGCGGCGCTGATCAATTCCAATGTTACGGTCAACGCAGACGGATCCGGCACCAAGACCATCACTGCCGTGATTTACAGCGATGATGCGATCCTCGCCGGCGAAGAGAACGCCGCCGAGCCCGGCACGGTCGGCAACAACTCGAAGTACCTGCTCGTTTCGGGCGAAGCGCTCGTCGCGAAGATCAAGTCCTACTCCGCGCTCGAGGACATCGACATCACCGTAGGACCGGACGGCGGCAACACGGTCGTCACGATCAAGTACGCATTCGACAGCATCGAGAACTACACCGAAAAGACCAAGAAGCTTGCGAAGGACAACGCCGACAAGATCGAAGCGCCGACCTTCACCAAGAACGACGACGGCACCTTCACTTACAAGGAGAAAACCGAGAACACGCAGCTTTCGCTGGACAACATCTTCCTTTCTCTGTACAACGATCCCGAAGCGTTCTCGAAGGACGGACAGGGCGACTGCGATCTGGAAGCGTACGGATATGATTATACTTGTATTTATACAATCATGTCCGTGTCCGCAACCATCGGCACCGAGACCAATACCGTACAGGTGAACGAGTACAACGATTCCAACACGATCGTCGAGCAGGATTGGGCGGACTACATCGAAGTCACCGGAAAGCCCGCGCAGACCGCACCCGTGCCCGCACCGGCAGGCAAAGGTCTCTCGACCGGCGCTCTGATCGGCATTATCGCCGGCTGCGTCGTCGTGGTCGCCGTCATCGTTGCAATCGTTGTCGCGGCATCCAAGAAGAAGAAGGCGGCAGCGAAGTAACCCGTATCCGCACAGATTCCAAGAAAAGCCCGGAAGCGTTTTCCGGGCTTTCTTCTTTTGCAAAACTCCAATATCGTGCTAAAGCATATCAAGATTGAAGCAGTATTTTTATACATGGTGCTTTATACTGACAGTATGGGATGGTATCTTCCCGAATCTGAATCGGAGGAATGGCAATGAAACGAATTCTGCTCTTCGCCGTGATCGGCATGCTGCTGCTGAGTCTTGCCTGTTCGGAGGCGACCGTGCACGGAAAAACGGTGTTCTACAGCGACTGTTCCGGAACCAAGACGGTGACCTTCCGCGTGTACGGCGATCAGGAGCCGCTGGAAGGCCGCGACTATACCGCAGGCAACAACTCGGCATTCCTGCTTTCGACCGGCGACGCGCTGATTGAAAAGCTCAAGGGCTTCTGCCCGCTTCCCGACGCGCAGTTCACCTATACCGAAGGTGCGTCCAAGCGTGAATCGACCTATATCACCATGTCATTCGACTTTACCGACATCAACGACTACAACCGCAAGGGTCGGCTGCTCGCCGGAAAATATGCGGACGGCTGGAAGGATGCGCAATGTGAAGAGAACGGCGGTACGCTCACCGTGCGCGAGGCAGACGGGAATCTGAAGCTGCTGTATCTCGACATGCTGGAACAGTATTTCAACGATTTCGACTGCTATCCGGTTTACGAGTACGGTCCGAACACGCAGAGTCAGGTCATTCCGAACGGCATTCAGTTTCTCGGCGACGACTACTTCGCGTTCTCGTGGTGGATCGTTCCGGCGTCCAACGAGATCGTGATCGGTGACCGGATCGAATCTGCTACGTTCTTCGATCCATCGGTCGATCACGAAGCGCGCGCCGATCTGTCCGAATCCTATCTGGAAGCGTCCGGTGTTGCAAACGAACGCGTCGTGCCGGTCTCGCTTCGCGTCGGCGAGGACACGCAGACCGTATATGAGCAGAACGCGGCGTTCGTTCCCGGCACCCTGATCGTCACCTATTCGGACGGCACCGAACAGACCGTCGCGCTCAATGCGGATCTGCTCGACGGCTTCGACACCTCCGTCTCCGGAACCTACCGCGTCGGCGTGCGCTGCCAAGGTCTTGAGACCTCCTTTGACGTGACCGTCAAAAGCCGCATCCGTCCGCTGCACTGGTTCTTGATCGGGTTCGCCATACTCTTCGCGGTCGCCGTCCTGACGACGCTGCTGATGATGCGCAAAAAGAAGGTGGCGGCATGAGGCATCCGCGAACGCGCGCCGCGCTGCTTCTCTCCCTCCTGCTTGCGCTGCTGCTCCTTTTCGGCTGTACGCCCAAAACGGTGCTGAAAACGCAGCGCACGAGCGGATTCACGCCGGACAAGCCGTATCAGGGCACCTGGTACACGATGTTTGTATACTCCTTTGCCGATTCGAACGGCGACGGCATCGGGGATCTTCGCGGGCTCATCGACAAGCTCGATTACCTGAACGACGGCGACCCGCAGACGGATACGGACCTCGGCATCTCCGGCATGTGGCTGCTGCCGATCATGCCCGCGCATACCTTTCATAAGTACGATATCGAGGATTACTATTCCATCGATCCGCAGTACGGCACGATGCAGGACTTCGAGGATCTGATCGCCGCCTGCGACGCGCGCGGCATCTCCGTCATTCT
>DFEW01000049.1:12103-12230 GCA_002369195.1 Christensenella sp. UBA3792 | reverse complement strand
GAAACGAATGTAGGGGCTGACGACCACGGCAGCCCGCAAAAGAAACAACACCTCATCACCGCTTCGCGGAGCTTCCCCTCAAGGGGAAGCCTTGAAGTGCGCGCAACCAATGCCCTCCCTGTGTAAG
>DFEW01000049.1:6455-11952 GCA_002369195.1 Christensenella sp. UBA3792 | reverse complement strand
AGCTCCCCTTGCACAGGGGAGCCTTGAAGTGCGCGCAACCAATGCCCTCCCTGTGTAAGGGAGGGTGGCTCGCGAAGCGAGACGGAAGGGTTGTCGTGGCCCATTCAAACCAAATCATCGGGAGGAACCATGAAGCGACGCATGCTTCTCATCTGCATAGCGGCATTGCTGCTTGCGGGCGTATGGACGCCTGCAGGCGTGTTTGCCGACGCCGATCATCCGATCTCGATGACGATCCTGATCGATCCGGACCCCGAGCTGATGGGCGACGGGACGATTCCGGACATGCTGTTCACGATCCGCAACAGCGGCAGCGAGGATTACACGCTCGACCATGCGGAGCTGTCCGGCGGCTATGAAGACCGCGTGCTGACGCTCGACGAGCACATCACGGTGCTGGCAGGCGGGACGAAGGAGTTCCATCTCACCGACGTCGCGGTTTCGGACGCGCAGCTGGACACGACCGTGACCTACCGGCTCTCATGGACGGAGACCGAGTTCGTGCTTGACGGGGAGAGCGGGGCGACCACGACGATCGTTCACAACCGCGAGACGGATGCGCAGGTGCGCGTGGAGCGGTTTATTCCGCCGGAGCTGTCCGTGACGGCAAGCACGAGCGCCGCCCGTGTGCGCGCGGGCGAGACCTTCACTGTGACGTACACGATCTATAACGATACCAAGTTCGACATGAGCGGGCTGAAGCTCTACGACCCCGAGCAGAGCATGCAGAGCATCGGTCTGCCCTCGTCCGACTTGTTCGCGGGCGAGCGCAAGAGCGTCGAAGTCACCTACACGATGGGCAAGGAGGACATGTCCTTCGCGCCCGTCGTCGAATACACCGTGCGTATGCGCGAGCAAACGACGCGCGCGGAAGAAGCGCTGACCGTCGAATCGGTCGTCGTCGATCTGTCGATCGAGGTCGAGCAGTATCCCGCCACGAGCGACGGCATGACATTCGCGGTCACCGTGCGAAACAATGGCAACCGCGCGGTTACCGACATTCAGGTGTTCGACGAGATCAATACCGAGATCGACGAGCCGTTCGACCTCGCGCCGCAGCAGAGCAAGGTCGTGCTGTACACCGTGCCGAGCGCGATTTCGTCCGACACGATCCGCAAGATTCGATTCCATCTGACCGGCGTCGATTCGCTCGATCAGGCCTTCACGATCACCGATTCGAACCAGTACGAGGCGATTCCCTACGTAGCGTCCGATTCGGTCAACATCAGTCTGTACGTCGTGCTGCAGCGCGCGTATTACGACGAGAACGGCAAGCTGTGCGGGACGATCCAGTTCGAGATCCGCAACTTCTCGAAGGTGCTGCTGAAGAACGCGACGCTCAACGAGCTGCGACTGTTCGGCGAGCTGCAGCGCTATACCGAGCTGCAGAACGGCGAGACGTACTTCGTGACCTCGCTGCAGCTGGACGGCGTGCCGGAGCTGTCGTTCCGCGTCGACGCCTACGACCCCGCGGGGCAGCGCTGCACGACCGATACGGTGCGTCTGGACCTTGCGCGGCTCAAGGAGCTTGCCGACCAGACCGACGAGCCGGTTTACGTCTATCCGACCAATCCGTTCTTTAAGGATCTTGACGTCAAATACCGCGGCATTCTGCGCACGGCGGGCATCATCGTATCGATCGTCGCGCTGGTTTGCGCGATCATCTGCGTCGTGCTGTACGCGATCGAACGGCGCATCAAGGCGAAGCTGCCCGCGCAGTTCGAGGAGAACATGGAGAGCGCGCTACAGTCGACCAAGCGGCGCGTCGAAAAGCCGATATTCGGTGAGGTGCCGACCGAGCAGTTCGGGTACACGGTGCCGATCAAGATGCGCAGCTACGGCGAGTTGACCGAGCAGGAAGCGGCCGAACGCAAGCAGGCGTATCAGGAAAAGCTCAGAGAGAATTTACGCGAATACGGCGCATCGGCGGCGGTCGTGACGCGCACAAAGCCGGTTGAACCGACGGGTGCCGACGCGTTTGCCGGTACGCGCATCGTGCCGGTCGTGCGCCCCGCTTCCGCGACGGTGCGCGAGGACATCCGCTTCATTCCGGTCGAGCCGGAACCGCCCAAAAAGAAGGCGGAGAAGCAGCCGCCTAAAAAACCGCAATCTGTACAAAAGGCACAGCCCGCACAAAAACCGCAGCCTGCAAAGCCGCAGCCCGCAAAGCCGAAGCCCGCAAAGCCGCAGACCGCACAAAAGCCGCCGGTGCAAAAGCCGGTCGAGCCGCGCGTGAGGGAGCAGGCGGGAGAGGCGCGCGCACCGCGCCTTGCGCAAGCGATCCCGGCGCCTTCGAAGCGTGCGGTGCGGGAAACGGCGTTTACGCGCATGAAGGGGTGATCGCGATGAAGTGGTACTGGTATGCGCTGATCGCCTCGGTTCCGATCTCCACGCTCGTTTCGGCATCGCTCGTCATACACAAGATGGTGTTTGCGGGCAACAGCGACAAGGCGCAGGAGATCATCGACGGCGCAAGAAAGAGCGACGATCCGACCGTTCGGATGCGCATAGAAACCTATGATCACATGCAGGCGTATCCGCACGAGGCGCTTTCGATGCGCGCGCGCGACGGGCTGACGCTTCGCGCGAACTGGTATCCGAACGGCGGCGCAAAGCGGACGGTCATTCTGGTGCACGGGTGGAGAAGCGCGCCGTGGTGGGACTTCGGCGGCGTGTTCGAAGCGCTGTATGCGGCGGGTTACGCGATCCTTGCGGTCTCGCAGCGCGCGCTGTATGAGAGCGAAGGAACGTACGTCACCTACGGCGTGCGCGAAAAGGACGATCTGCGCGACTGGATCGATCTGATACTGGAACGGTTCGGGAGCGACCGGCGCATCGCGCTGATGGGCGTCTCGATGGGTGCGGCGACGGTGCTGCTCGCGAGCGGGCAGGAATTGCCGGACGCGGTCAAATGCGCGGTGTCGGACTGCGCGTATACGCGCGCGGCGGAACTGTTTCGCGAAGGCGCGCACGGCTGGCTGCCGGTCTCGCGCTTTTGCGTCAATGTTGTTTCTTACCTGCGCACCGGCGTCGGGTACCTCGGCGCGAACTGTTTGAAGGCGGTGCAGCGCTCACATACGCCGACCTATTTTGTGCACGGCGACGCGGACGAGGTCGTTCCGTACCGCATGATGGGCGAGCTGTACGACGCCTGCGCGGCGAACAAGGAGCGCTGGACGGTGCCCGGCGCGAAGCACGGCGAAGCGTATGCGACCGATCCGGACGGGTATCTGGCGCGCATTCTGCCGTTTCTGGAGCGTTATCTCGGGAAATAAGCCCGAAAATCATCGGGCAGCGGCGCGGACAGCGAGAGCCGTTCGTGCGTGACCGGATGTTCGAAGCAAAGCGATTGGGCGTGCAGCAGCGGGCGGTCGACCGCATCGGTTCGCGTTCCGTACAGCCAGTCGCCCAGCAGCGGAAAGCCCGCGTACGCCATGTGCACGCGAAGCTGATGCGTGCGTCCGGTGTGCGGCACGAGCGTGCAGAGCGAGAGTCCGTCGCGCACCGCAAGCACCGTGCATTCGCTCAGGGCGGGTGCGCCGTCGCTTCGCACTTCGCGTTCATAGGTCGAGCCGCTTTTGGGTCCGATCGGCGTGTCGACAAAGAAATGCGACCGCTGCGGTACGCCGCAGAGAATCGCCGCGTATCGCTTTTGATAGCGTCCGTCCGCCTGCTGCAGCTTCATGCACGCGTGGATGTACCCGCTCTTTGCGATCGCCATGAGACCGGTCGTGCCCTTGTCGAGGCGGCTCACCGGATGCGGATTCTCGTCGTCGGCATAGACGGCGCGAAGCGCGTTCTCCACGGTCGGCTCGTCCGGATCGCGCGCGGGATGCACGGACAGGTTTTTCGGCTTGTCGATCACCGTCAGGTACGCGTCCGAATAGACGGTCGCAAGCGGATGGGGGATCGGCTTCAACGCATAGCGCGCGCCGTCGGACGGGTCGAACGAGACCGTATCGCCCGCGTGCACGCGCTCCACAACGTAGACCGGCGCGCCGTTTAAGCACACGGAGCCGGGGCGCGTTTTTAAGCGCCTCAAGTACGTGTCGGACACGTAGAACGCGGCTTTCAATACGGACGCAACGGTGCGTCCTTCATATGCGGTTGAGACGGTAAGCGTTAGAAACTGCATGGATTCAGTATAACAGATCGTCCTTTCTTTGACAATGCGGCGGTCGCAAGGAGTTTTATGTATCTGATGGATTATGTGCGCGCCAATGCGCGCGTGACGAGCGCGGTCGAACCCTACAACGAGGTCGACATGCTCGCGTTTGCTTCGCTTCCGTACCTTGCTTTGGAAGGCGCGGTCGGCACCGGCTTTACGAAGGAGGATCGCAGCATCGGCGAGGCGGTCGCGCTGTACCGGGTCAAGCTGCACGGCGACCCGAACCCGCCGGGGCTGTTCATCCCGCGCGATTTCATCGACATCTTCCTTTCGATGGAGGATGCGCCGCGCTACCGCGATCTGAAGATCTACGGCTACCGCTACAAGTGGTCGCTCGAGGATGAGGAGCAGTTCTCGGCGGTCACGCTCGAAACGCCGGACGGCGACATGATCGTGGCGATCGCGGGCACCGACGACACCCTGCTCGGCTGGAAGGAGGACCTGAACCTCGCGGTCAACGGGCATATCGCGGGACAGAAAACGTCCGTCGATTACCTCAACGAGCTTTTGGGGAAGCGCAGCGGGCGATTCACGATGTGCGGCTTCTCGAAGGGCGGGCATCTCGCGGTGTACGCGCCCGCCATGTGCGACGCGCCGGAACGGCTCAAAGCGGTCTACGACTTCGACGGACCGGGCTTTCGCGACGACTTTCTGTCCTCCGAGCGCTACGCATCGATTGCGGACCGCTGCCTGCTGATCGCGCCGCGCTACTCGGCGGTTTCGCGCATGCTGAACAACATCGACAACTACGTGGTCACGCGCGGTACGCGGCGCGGGCTGTACCAGCATTACAGCAACCGCTGGATTGTCGAGGGCAACCGGTTCTTGCGGGAGCCGGACTTCGCGGAAGGCGCGAAGCAGTTCCACGAGGCGTTCATGACCATCCTTTCGGAGACGCCGGAGGACGTGCGCCGCCTGTCGATGGACACCGTGTTCCGCGTCGCGAGCGAGAGCGGCTATCAGTCGCTGACCGATATCTGGAGACAGCGGAACAAGACCGTTCCGCACATCATCGGCGCCATCTTTAAGCTGCCCAAGGAACAGCGCGATCTGGTGTTCCCATTCGTGATCCGCATGCTGCGCATCACCACAACCTACTACGGCGTGAAACGCTGATGCTCGACCGCATTCATACCGGATGCGGTTTTTCTTTTCCGCTTGAAAGAAAAGATTGACAATCGTTGTCCGCTTTGAACGGTTCCGGTATTCCCAACGGATACGATACAAAGTATACTATTTATATTAACGTATACGGTATATATCAATTCTTCGTTCTGTACCGTATACGGTATTTTTTTATTCTTCGTTACCGTATCGGATACGGTATTC
>DFEW01000049.1:0-6356 GCA_002369195.1 Christensenella sp. UBA3792 | reverse complement strand
TTTCCGTTACCGTATCGGATACGGTTCTCCTCTCACCGTTACCAGTATACCACACCGAAACGGGCTGTGATTCCCGAAAAAAGTTCACATTTCAATTGTGAACAAATGTTGGGAATCCGTCGGATTTTATTGTGCTACAATGGTGATGTCGGGAGGAAAGGAGTGAAAATGGAAGCAACAATTCCGAAGAAAACCGAACGCATCGAGCGGGTGATGGACCTGCTCGAAGGACAGACGAATCGCGGCATTTACGTATGGGGCGGCAACGGGGAACTGCTCGATGAAATGCCCGATCCGAACGGATGGATCCTGCGGCACGAGACGAACGCGCTTGACGCGAACCGCGCGATCGCGCTGTATCGAAAGCGCATCGCGGCAGGCATGCAAAGGATTCGCGCATTCGACTGCTCGGGGCTGATCTACTGGGCGCTGAAAACGGAGGGCATCGTGAAAAGCGATGTGAACAGCCGCGGTCTGTATGCGCTGTGCGAGCCGATTGCGCAGAAGGATGTCAGACGGGGCGATCTGGTCTTTCATCACGACGGTACGCGCATCGTGCATGTGGGCATGTGCGCCGGAACGGAGCAGATCGAATGCCGCGGACGCGACTGGGGCGTGGTCAAAAACCGCCGAAGCGCCGGGTACTGGAACCGCTTCGGGCGTCTTTGGGCACTCGAGACGGATGAGAAACCGCTCGTGTACGTGAAGGGCGGATCGGTGCGCGTGCGGCAGGGCGACGGGGTACAAACGCCCTGCATCGGCATCGCGCATCGCGGCGATACGCTGCCGTATCTCGGAACGGCGAAAAGCGGCTGGTATCGCATCGCATGGCACGGACGCGACGCGTTCATCACGAACAAGGCGCAGTACACGGAGGTGCGGCATGGCTGAACGCACGATCACGGAGATTCTCGAATCGCTCGCGCGCATCGAAACGAACGTCAAGACGATTGCGCAGAACGGCGCGGATCACGAGGAGCGCCTGCGCGCGCTCGAACAAAAGAGCGGCAAGCGCTATGAGGCGCTGACGCTGTCGCTGCTCTCCGCGGCGCTGGTGGGCGTCGCCGGATACATCATCGGCAAATTGTTCTGAAAGGAGAAAGACATGGAAAAACAGCAAAGAACGAAGAGCGTGCTCTTCTGGATCGGACTCGTCGCCGCCGTCTATGAAGCGGTCGTGAACTCGCTGATGACAAGCGGGGTCGAACTGCCGCCGCTGTTCGGCGCAATCGGCGTGGCGCTTGCCACCGTGCTGATCTACTGCAACGGCAACAATCCGAGCTTGAAGGAGTACTGAGAATCGGAAGGGGCGTTGCTTGCGCCCCTCCCGTTATTGCTCGAGATGCTTTGCAAGGTAGAGCGCGGCGGTTTTCAGCACGCAAAGATGCGCGTCGTCGAGCGTCAGCCGCGCGTCGTCGCTCAACAGCAGCACGCTGCCGCAGACGTCGCCGAGCACCTGAATCGGCACCGCGGCGACGGTGCGGATCGGGGCGAGCTTCGCGCTCAGCACATACCCGTCACGCTCCGTGAGCGCCTGTTTTTGCCGCATTCGATCGGTAAAGGATGCGCAAAGCGGCAGACCGATCAGCTGCTTTTTCAGCGGTCCCTGCGCGAACAGAACGACGTCCGTATCCGCCACCGCCGCCGAGAAACCGAGCGCGCCGCACAGCGCGGCGCAGAGCGGTTCGCACAGATCGCCGAGCTCCTTTGCGCGCGAATAGCGCTTCAGGACGACGCCGTCCTCGTCGGTGAAGATCTCGATCGGGTCACCCTCGTGAATGTGCAGACTGCGCCGGATCTCCTTGGGGATCACGATCCTGCCGAGTTCGTCGATGCGCCGCACAATGCCGGTTGCTTTCATGGGAATCCTGCCTTTGTCGTTTTCGATAGTCTTTGCGCTTTGCGCGATTTCATACGCGCGGTTGAAATTGGAGGAAAAACACGCTATACTGAACGCATGAAGGAATCCGTTTCGATGAAAAAACTGATTTACGGCGCGATCGCCGCCGCTTGCGTGCTTGCCGCGTCGATGCTGCTGATGCTCGGCGGCGGAAGGCGCGCGGTTGCCTTTGCGGAGTTTTCGCCGTACAGCGCGTTCGATGCGGGCGTGGACTGCTACATCAACGAACTGACCGTGCTCGATCGCTATGCGGAGGAGACCGGCAAGGCGCGTCCGAGCGAGCTGCTGCTCGTGCGGTTTTCGGACAGCGGCGACGTGTGCGTGCTGCTGAGTCTTCTGGTCGAGCCGAGCGACGCGATCTATGAGCCGCTTTCGCCGTATTTTTGCGAGGACGAGCACGAAACCGCGCTCACGATGCTTTCGGGGTATTTCTTCTGCGAACCGCTGCATGCGCACAATGTAAGCGCGAACGAGCCGTTTTATGAGGACGCGGCGCGCTATGCCGAGTGGACGGAGGAGGACGACGTGCATCCGATTGGCGCCGTTTTGCGCTATGCGGGCGGCACGGAACCGGAGTATGAGGCGGCACAGCGGCGGGCGAACCTTCCGAACACGATCCTGATCGTCGCGCTGCTCGTGCTTGCGGCGGGCGCGGGCATCCGGCTTTTGACGCTCCGATCGGCAAAACCGGCAAAAGATGCGTCAGACGATTGAAAACACAGGCGCAATCCTGTATAATACCATTAAATCAATTTGCTGCTACGAAAGGGTTACAACATGAAACAAACGGTACTGGTCACGGGCGGCGCGGGCTACATCGGCTCGCATACGGTTGTCGAACTTCTGAACGCGGGCTATCCCGTGCTGATCGCGGACAATCTGTACAACTCCAAGGAAGCGGTGCTGGACCGCATCGAGACGATCACGGGAAAGCGTCCGGCCTTTCAAAAGGTCGACGTGTGCGACCGCGAAGCGATGCGCGCGCTCTTTGCACAAAACGACTTCGGCGCGATCATCCACTTTGCGGGCTTGAAGGCGGTCGGCGAGAGCGTCGCAAAGCCGGTCGAATACTATCGCAACAACCTCGACGCGACGCTGACGCTGCTCGAGTGCATGAAGGAATTCGACGTGCGCCGCATTGTGTTCAGCTCGTCGGCGACGGTCTACGGCGTGCCGAAGGTGCCGATCAAGGAGGATGCGCCGCGCTGGTGCACGAACCCGTACGGCTGGACGAAGTTCATGGGCGAGCAGATCCTGTCCGACTTCGCGGCGGCGAACCCCGAAGCGTCGGTCGTCCTGCTGCGCTACTTCAACCCGATCGGCGCGCACGACTCCGGACTGATCGGCGAGGACCCGCAGGGCATCCCGAACAATCTTTTGCCGTACATCAATCAGGTCGCAACCGGCAAGCTCAAAAAGCTTCGCGTGTTCGGCAACGACTATCCGACGCCCGACGGCACCGGCGTGCGAGACTATATCCATGTGGTTGACCTCGCAAAGGGGCATCTGTGCGCGCTCGAATACGCCGATGCGCATACCGGTGTCGAGGCGATCAACCTCGGCACGGGCACGGGCTACTCGGTGCTCGACGTGATCCACGCCTATGAGGACGCGAACGGCGTCACGATCCCGTACGAAATCGTCGACCGCCGTCCCGGCGACGTCGCCGAAAACTATGCCGATCCTTCCAAGGCGCAGCGGCTGCTGGGCTGGAAGGCGGAGCGCGATCTTGTCAACATGTGCAGGACCGGCTATCACTGGCAGTCCCAAAACCCGAACGGCTACGACGCATAAACAGGCATTCCCAACATGAAGATGACGGGGCTGAAACGAATGATCATGCTGCTTCTTGCGGCGCTGCTGTGCTTTACGGCAGCGCTGCCGGTTTTCAGCACGGTTGCGGACGGGGAGCAGACCGATACCGGCGAATCCTTTACCGACGAGGAAGGCAATGAATACCGCTACGTCGGCGCGTCGCTGAGCATCAAATCCACCGGTACGATCCTCGATTATACGACGTTCTATTCGGACGACGTTTTCTTCTATCCGGCGACGCAGTACCGTCACATGCTCGCGCGCATGTCGCTGTTCCTTGCGCTCTCGGCGTTTCGCAACGGCTCGCGCAGGCGCGACGGCGAGATCCGCGCCGACCAGTATCTGGTCGACTATCTGTTCGACTGCGGCTTCGAAGATGTGCGCACCGACGATTACGAAAAGGTGCCGTCGCTCTATACGGTCGCTACCGCCATCGGGTACAAGGAGATCGAACGGGACGGGGAGAAATGCACGCTCGTTGCAGTCGGCGTGTGCGGCGGTCTGTACCAGAAGGAATGGATGTCGAACATGACCGTCGGCGCCATGTCGCGGCATACGGGATTCGACAGCGCAGCGCGCCTCGTCACGGACCGTATCCTCGGCTATATCGCCGGTCTGAAAGAGCGCGATCATATCAAGATCTGGATCAGCGGCTTTTCGCGCGCGGCGGCGATCGCGAACCTGACCGCTGCAAATCTCGACGACAGCGATGTGTTCGACATAGACGATATCTACGCCTATACCTTCGCAACGCCGCGCAATACCTTATGGGGCGGCAGCGAAGGGTACGAAAACATCTTCAACATCGTCGGTCCGGCAGACGCCGTGCCGCAGGTCGCGCCGCTCGAATGGGGCTATGAGCGCTACGGCACAGACCTGTATCTGCCCGGCTCGGAGTACCGCAGCGACTTCGACACGGCCTACGCGGGCGTCAAGGATCTGATGAAGAAGATCGGCATCGACACGTACTACAACGCCGACGTCAACCTGCGCCTGCGCCTGATGCTGGGCATGCTTTTGGAGCTCGTTCCGGACAATGACGCGTACCTGCGCATTTTGCAGCCGACGCTGGTCAGCGTCATCGACGACCGTTCGATCAACAACATTTTGAAAACGACGCGCGGCGTCACGCTGGGCCTCGGAACCGATGCAAAGACGGACCGCATGCACATCGACGCGCTGTTCAACTACATCGCCGCATTCGTGCCGGAGGGCGTGTTCAAGACCGGCGCGTTCAAGGACCGCATCGTCAGCGGACCGCCGGTGGTGCGCTTTGCACATGAGCATCTGCCGGAGCTGTACCTGAGCTGGATGGGCGCGTCCGAGAACATCGACCGGCTGTATCAGATGGAGCCAAAAACCGTGTACGCGTTCTTAGAGGGCGACGCGTCGTATACCGTGCGCGACGGCGCAAGCGGCAAGGACCTGTTCTTCATCTCCGAATCCGGTGCGCTGACCGCCGCCCGGGCGGGAGAGACGCGCAGCATCCCGGTCAGCCGCAGTCACGGCATCACGTCGGTCGCTCTGCCGTGCGATGCCGACTATGCGCTCGTATGCAGCCGCTCGGACGGCGATGTGCACGCGCGCTGCATGGTCTGCGACCCCGCGCCGCAGATGTCCTACACCGTGTCGGAACGCACGCTGAACGCCGCAGAGGGCGAGGTGCCGATCCTGCGCATTCAAAACGGCGCGCTCGTCGCGGAGGGCATGACCGAAACCGAACTGCTATCGAGCGAGCTTGCCGCGCTGCTGGGCGTCGAATCGACCGGCGTCGACTGGCACGTGATGATCACGGCCGCGATCTTTGTGCTTTGCGTGCTTCTTGCGGCGATCGCCATGATTCCGCTTGCCCTGCGCGCGGTCATAACCAAGGAGCCGTTCCCGTGGCTTGCGCTCTTTTGCGGCATGCTGATCGTCTGCGGACTGCTGGAAGGCGAGGCGGCCTACTGGCTGATGACGCATCTCGAATGGGTGATCGCTGCGTGGAGCGCCGTGACCGGCATCGGGCTGATCGGCTTTGCGTATGCGGTCGATCACGGAAGGATCGCACTCGAAAAGCTGCTGATTCTCGCGCTTGCGATCGCCGGAGACGTCCTGTTCGCCTTCTGGGAGAACGTCGGCATCGCACTCGTGCTCGGCGCGCACGGGATCGCGATCGTGTTTGCACTGCTGCGCCATCCGGTCGCCACCGGACGGTGGATTGCGTTCATGTGCTTGAGCGCGCTCGGCATCGTCGCAACGCTGCTGTGGAGCACGCCGATGCTTCGCACCTACCTGTTTGCGGCATACATTCCGATCATGCTGCTGATGCTGATCACCTCGTCCGCCGAGACGCGCCGCCGCCGTCATGCGATGCTGCTGCTCGTCATTGCGGACCTGCTGTTCGCGATCGGCGCCGCCTATCCGGACTACGCGATCCTGCACATGCTGCACCGCGCGGCATTCATCGTCTCGCTCTCCATGTTCGCCGCCTCGAACGCCGACGAGCAGCCCGCGACCGCGGAAGCGCCTGCGGCAGAGCAAATGCCCGCGGCGTGACGGATTCCTTCAAAAAAGTGCAGAAAGGTTCTCCCCGCGGAGAACCTTTTCTCTTTTGGCTTTTATCATTGCTTTTCGTCCTGAGAAGCGATGGTACGCGCGG